>NZ_AP019749.1:0-300000 GCF_006740045.1 Comamonas terrigena NBRC 13299 | reverse complement strand
GCGCGGCCAGCACCCACAGCACCAGGAAAAGACACATCAGGGCCAGACAGAAGTCGGCAAACGCCACCTTCCAGGCGCTGTTGTGCTCTTCATGCTGGTGCTTGCCGCCGCTTTTCTTGACGACGACCTCACCATGCTCCTGGCCGGCACGCTTAAGCACGGGCCCCTCCGGTCTCGCGGGCCGTCATGTCGGTGATCCAGGTCTCCAGCGCGGCAAAGCTGGGCTTGATGTTCAGCGGCACCAGGCGGCGCCCCGCATCGATGGACAGCAGCGGCGGCTTGCCCGCCACATGGGCCACCAGCACCACTTTCACGCACTCCATGGCGGCAATGTGTTCCATCACACGCTGCTTCATGAAGTTGCACAGCGGATCCAGCACGCCGTAGCACAGGAAAATGCCGATGAAGGTGCCCACCATGGCAGCACCGACCTTGACCGCGATCTCGCCGGCCGTGGCGCCATCGGCCACATAGCTCATGGCCATCACAATGCCCAGCACCGCCGCCAGGATGCCGAAGCCCGGCATCGCCTCCGCGATCTTGCCCAGCGATTTGGCCGGCTGCAGCAGCTCTTCCTGGATGGTTTCCAGCTCCTGGTCCAGCACGCCTTCCAGCTCGTGGCTGCTGATCTTGCCCATGGCCATCAGGCGGAAGTTGTCCACGATGAAATGCAGCAGCTTGGCGTCCGCCAGCACCAGCGGATAGCGCTGGAACAACGGGCTGTCCTTGGGCTTTTCCACATGCGCATCCAGGGCCTTCAGCCCCCCGGACGCAGTCAGCAGCAGCTCGTACATCAGCAGCAGCAGCTGGCGCTGGAACTCCACCGTCTGCTTGGTCTGCGACATCACATTGCGCAGCTGCAGCCACAGCTCCGACAAGATGTGCTTGGGATTGCCCAGCACCAGCGCCCCCAGGCCGGCACCGGCAATGATGAAGACCTCCATCGGCTGCCAGATCACCCCCAGTTGACCGCCGCTGAGCACAAACCCTCCGAAGACGGTGCCCAGCACAATGAAGATGCCCAGAAGTTGCAACATGCTTTGTGTTTCCCGAAATGACGGCGGGGGGCTTACGCCCCCTCCAGCGCTGCACGCATCTTGCGCAGCGCTTCCTTGTTGATCTGACAGACCCGCGCCTCGGACAACTCCAGCACCGCTGCAATTTCCTTGAGGTTGAGGTCGAATTCGTAATAGAGCTGGATGACGCGCTGTTCCCGCTCGTTCAGCTGCGCCAGCATCTGCTCCAGCAGATGGCGCTGCAGCACCGCGTGCTGGGGGTCTGCCGCCGAACTGGGCAGGTCCATGCCCTGACCGACCATTTCATCCAGACTGGCCATGGCCTCCGCAGACTCGGCCTGTTCGTATGCCAGGTAGGCCTCGTCGTCCATGCCCAGGGCCTGCTGAATCTGTGCCGGCGTGGGCTCCGCCCCCAGCTGACGGCGCAGGGCGCGCACCGCATCCCGTGCCTTGTGGGCACTCTGGCGCACCGTGCGCGGACGCCAGTCCTGGCGCCGCAGTTCATCCAGAATGGCCCCGCGCACCCGCTGGCGGGCATAGCCGGCAAAGGCCTCGTCCACCGCACCGTAGCGACGCAATGCCTCCAGCAGGCCCATCAGACCCACCTGGGTCATATCGTTCTGGTCCATGACCTCCCCCGCCTGCGAGGCCAGCTGGCGCACGACCCGCTTGACCATGGGCAGGTAGGCGGTCAGCACCGCCTGTTCCTGCTGCGGCGACACGGCTGCCGTGCTGTAGAGCCCGTCGGCTGGTGCCCAGCCTCCGGCCACCAGCGCGGCAGCGTCGCCATACGAAGCGGAGGTGTCTTGCTGCAGCATGGGCGGGACTTATTCGATGATCAGCCGCGACACCATGACCTTGTCGAACGGCCGCAGATCCGGGTGGCTGGCATAGGCCGCCACCAGGTCCGCCGTCAGCAGCTCGGTCCATTCGTCGATGCTCATGGCCTTGGCCTGCTCCATCGCCACCTGGGACAGCGTGCGCACCGCCACCCCCTTGAGCATGGGCAGCTCGGCCTTCGCGGCCTTCTCGTGCAGCTTGTCCGTGCGCAGCACCAGATCCAGCGACATATAGGTGTTGGCCGTGCGCAGGCTCTGGTCGGTCTTGAGCATGACCACGATCTTGTCCAGCGACACATAGCTGGCCTGGCGCACATCCAGTTGCGGCGAGGTCTGCGCAGCCACCGCCACCGGCGCACGCTGCCCCCACCACCATCCCCCGGCAGCGACACCCACTCCCAGGATCGCCACCAACGCCAACAGCATTCCGATTTTCTTCGCCATCATCCCTCCCGCTCTGTGCCTCAGCCCGCCGCCTGCGCCGCGGACTGCCAGGCCTGCAGAGCCTGACCGATTGCTTCTTCCTCAGCCTGTGCCCAGGGCGCAGGGTTGTCGCGCGACTGCCCGCCTTGTCCCGCCGTCTGGCTGGACGGTCGGCCCTGTGCCACCACCACCGAGACTTCGCCCTGCGTGCGGGCCTGCAGTTCATGGCGCAAACCTTCTGCCAGGCCGGCCAGCTGGCGCCCCACTTCCGCATGCGAGGCCTGGAGCGTCACCTGCACCCCGGACGGATCATGCTGGATGCGGACTTCCAGGGTGCCCAGCTGTGGCGGATCCAGGCGCACCGTCGCCACCTCCACACCCTGCGACTGCTGCAGCTGAATGCGCTGAGCCAGTGCCTGCAGCACTGGTTGCTCCGTACGCGCCGCTGCAGCCGTGGTCGGTACCGCGGCCTTGGCGGGCAGCTCGAGCGACAGTCCACCCGGGGTCGGTGCCAGCTGCAGTGCCGCCGGCAGCACCGCCGCGGCTTCAGGCGACACCGCGGCATGCACGGCGGCGGGCGTGGCCACCACCGTCTCCGCCGGGGCTTGCACGCGCTGCAGCACAGCCGTCTCTGCCGGCACGGCCGGCATCTGCACCGCCATGGCCGCCGTGGCCAGGGCGGCATCCGCCTCTGCGGGATGGGGCATCGGTGCCCCCTGTGCATGCCGTGGCTTCAGCATCTCCGGCTGCCAGGCCGGTGCCAGACTCGGCAGCAGCGGCAGGGCGTTGGCATCCAGCGCGCTGTCGGTTTCGTCGGCCCAGGCCTGCTCGGTCTTGGCCAGCAAGGCCTGCACGGTGGAAGCCTTGGCATGCCCACCCGGTTCCGCCCACAGGCCCTGTGGCAGCGTTGTCTGTTCCAGCACCCGCGCGTAGTCGGCCGCGCCGGGGGCGAAGGCTTGTTGGGGTGCGGCAGTGCCTGCTGCCGCAGGCTCGGTGGCCTGGGCCACGGCAGGCCCCTGTGTGGCTCCGGCAGGCGCCGAGGCCAGCGCGGTGCTGACCGGCATTGAATTCATGAAAGCTGCTCCTGCCATGCGTAGGCCTTGTGCGCCTCGTTGTGGTTGTGCAGGTCGCGCAAGCGCGCCCCTGCTTCTTGCAATGCCTGCTGGCATGCGCTGCGCGCCTGCCCATGGGCGGACGCCACCCGGCGCCATGCCGCCTGCTGGGCAGGGTCAGCCGACGGCGTGGCCTGCTCTTCGGCCAGCCATTGGCTCAGCAACTGGTCCAGCTGCCCCAGGCGCACCCAATCCTGCGCGGTCGCCGCGGCCTGCAGTTGCTGGGCCAGCGCTTCCAGGCGCTTGGCATCAAAGGCGGGCATCCGCCATCCCCTGCCATCCGGCACGCAGCGTCTGGACGATGTCCTGCACTTCGCCCACCTTGTCGGCATCCATGTCAAAGCCCGCCTGGTTCAGGCGCTGGGCACAGAAGTCATAGAGGCGGGACAGGTTTTCCACCACCTCGTTGCCCGCCTCGACCTCCAGTGCGCTGCCCAGCCCGGTCAGGATGTCGGCGCATTTGGCGATGGAATGGGCTTTCTCCTCGAACCGGCCATGGGCGATGTGCATGCGCAGGCGCGCCATCTCTTCCAGCAGGCCGTCCACCAGCATCAGCACCAGCTCCACAGGCGATGCCTGTGCGGTCTGGGCCACCATGTTGGCGGAGCGGTAGCCCCCGTATCCATCATTCCAAAGGTTGTCGTTCATAGCTCGGGATGCGCGACACCGCCTCAGCTCGAAGACGACGAAGAGAACAGCGAGTCCAGCAGACTCGTGGTGTTGCCCATCGTGGTTTCGAGGTTGGCCAGCGTCGTGAATTGCGTCAGATAGCGTTGGTAGGCCTGTGCATACAGGCGGTCGATGTTGTCCTGGTCCTTGCTGTACTGCGTCAGCTGCTTTTGCAGTCCGTCCTGGCGCGACTTCAGGAACCCCGTCGAGGCATTGCTCCAGGTGTTGATATAGGTCTGCAGGCTGCCCAGCACGCCGGTGCGCTTGTATTCCAGGGAATTGGTCTGGCCCAGCAGGCTGGTCAGGGCGTCGGGGTTGGCGGCCACCTTCTTGGCAAAACGGTCCGCATCGAGGGCGATGGTGCCGTCGCGCTGGGCCGAGATGCCATAGTCCGTCAGGCTCACACCGCCCACGCTGGTGCGCAGCAGGCTGTTGAGCTGGTTGCGCAGCGTGCGCACGCCCGAATCCCCGTTGAGCGCACCTGCGGCCACGCCGCCTTCGGCATTGCCTGCGGCCGTCAGCTTGTCCATGGCCTTCACCAGCGTGTTGTAGGCGTCCACAAAGCTCTGCATATTGCTTTTGGTCGCGGCATCGTCCTTGGCCACCGTGACCGTCACCGGGCTGGTGGTGACTTCCTGGAAGGTCACCGACAGTCCGTCGATGCCCGTATAGGTGTTGGACGCCTGGCGCATCTCCACGCCCGTATCGCCGCCCAGCTTGAACACCGCGTCCTGCGCCAGCGACAGCTGGGTACCTTTGCCGCCGATGCTCGCGCCGCCAGCGGCCGGCATGGCTGTGATCGTGCCGTTCTGCAGCCCCGCCACGGTGGCGGCCCAGTCGGTCGCCAGCTGCTGGGCGGCCGCATCGGCACCGCTCGACGACACCATGTGCAGCTGGAAGGCGTTCTCCAGCCCGGTGCCTCCGGCGTTCAGCAGCAGCTGCTGCTTGCCGTTCTGCGTCACCACCGAGGCCGTGACCTTGCCATCGCTGGCCTGGTTCAGCGCACGGGCGATTTCCGTGACGGACAGCTTGCCGTCGTTGTTTTCATCGGCCGCCGCCAGGTCCACCTGGATGTAGCCCGCGCCCCCGACGGCGGTCACCACCATGGTGGTGTCCTGCGGGAAGGTGGTGTCCAGTGCCAGCCCCAGGTCTTCCATGCTGTAGAGCGACTGCTGGGCCGTGGCCAGCTGGCTGACCGCGAAGCTGTAGCTGCCGGCCGACGCCGTGCCCGACACCGAGGCCGAGGCGGCCGTGCTGCGCGACACCGTGGCCGTCTGTGCCACCACGCTGCCCTTGGCGCTGAGCGTGTTGAGCGCAGTGGTGAAGGTGGACAGTGCCGTCTGCAGGCTGGTGAGGGCGGTCACCTTGCCCTGCGTCTTGGACGTGTTGGTATCTACCTGCGTCTGGCGGGCGTAGACATAGCTTTCGGCAAGTGCCTTAGCGGTAGAGACTGGATCGTAGGTTGCCACTGTATTCCCCTGGTATGCGTTCGCGATTGGGCCGTACTAGCGGTTTCCGGTATCCGGCTGCCGAAGCTGACGCTGCCATGCCTGGCCCGCCAGCTCGTCCGTGTGCTTTTGTTCCTGGCGCTGCTGCACCACAGCCATGTCAGTGCGCACTCGCTCCAACACCGTCTGCATGCTGCCATGCTGGCGGAAAGCCTTCTGCATCTGCGCCTGGGCCTGGACATATTCGAGCTGCTGCACCCCCAGGGTGTCGCGAAATTGCTCGGCCATGTCCATCAGCCCGGAACGGAAACCCGCTGCGTTCGCATATAGGGCGACACTTCCGTGCAAATTCTTTACCCCGGCGCTGCGGGCCATGTTTCGCAGCCGCTCCAGCTGCGTCTGGGTATGGTCCAGGCGGGTGCGGGCCTGGCTGGTTTGCGCCAGCGATTGCTGGGCACGCTGGTCCAGCACGTGCACGTACTGCGCCAGGGCGGGGACCGGGACATTCATGCCAACACCTCCTGCAGCTGCGCCATGCACGCAGGCAACATCGCCGCCTCATGGGTGCCCTGGCGCAGATAGGCCTCCAGCAGCGGCCAACGCTGCACGGCCTGGTCCGTTCGTGCATCGGCGCCAGGCACATAGGCCCCCATGGGAATCAGGTCCCGCACCTGGCTGTAGCGCGCCAGCAGCTCCTTGGCCTGGCGGGCGGCCTGCAAATGGCCCTCCGCCACGACCTGGGGCATGCAGCGGCTGATGGATGCCGCCACATCGATGGCGGGGTACTGCCCACGTTCTGCCAGTTCGCGCCGCAGCACGATGTGGCCATCCAGAATGGCGCGCGCCGTATCGGCCACCGGGTCCTGCTGGTCGTCGCCTTCGGCCAGCACGGTGTAGATGGCCGTCATGCTGCCCTGCCCCTGCTCGCCGTTGCCGGCGCTTTCCACCAACTGCGGCAGCATGCTGAAGACCGACGGCGGATAGCCCCGCGTCGCCGGAGGCTCACCCAGGGCCAGCGCAATCTCGCGCCGCGCCATGGCGTAGCGGGTCAGCGAATCCAGCAGCAGCAGCACATTGCGCCCCTGGTCGCGGAAATGCGCCGCAATGGTGTGGCACAGCTCGGCCGCCATCATGCGCATCAGCGCCGGCTCGTCGGCGGGGGCCACCACCACGATGGCACGGCGCAGACCCTCGGCCCCCAGCGCATGTTCAATGAATTCGCGCACCTCACGCCCGCGCTCGCCGATCAGCCCCACCACAATAACATCGGCCTCGGTCTGGCGCGTGATCATGCCCAGCAGCACGCTCTTGCCCACGCCGCTGCCCGCAAACAGCCCGACCCGCTGACCGCGCCCCAGGGTCAGCAGCCCATTGATGCTGCGCACACCCACATCCAGCGGCTGGGCAATCGGTCGCTTCTTCAGCGGATGCACCTTGGGCGGATGGGCCGGCAAAGGCACATCGCCCGTCAGGCGCCCCAGACCATCCAGCGGCTCCGCCAGGCCATTGATCACGCGTCCCAGCCAGCTGGCGCCAATGTGCGGTGTCTGCGTTTCCGAATCCGGCGTGACGCGGGCACCCGTCGCCAGACCGGTGACCGCCTTCAGCGGCATCAGGTACGAGACCGCACCGCGGAACCCCACCACCTGGGCCGGCAGCGGCACGCCGCCCGGCCCCTCGATCTGGCAGCGCGCGCCCAGCGGCAGTGCCGCGCCCGTCGCCTCCAGCAGCAGCCCGGTGGCGGCATGCAGGCGGGCCGTGGGCTGCGCCACCGGCACATCGGACAATTGCACGCTGCGCAGCGAATGCGCCAGCCCGCCTTCCGGCGCAGACCGTGGCGGCGCCAGGCTACTCATACCGGCTCCACCGGGTGCAGCTGTCCGCGCACCTGGTCCATGCAGGCCGCCATGCGCTGCTTGCAGCCGGCATCCACTTCTTCATCGCCCACCAGCAGGCGGCATTCGCCCGCCTCCAGTGCGCTGTCAGCCTGCAGCTGCCACGCCGGTACACGGCTGTGGTCCAGCTCCTGGATGCGCTGCAGATCCGACGGGTTCAGGAACACCTGCACGGCCCCGGTACGCTGCGGCATGCCGGCCAGCGTTTCTTCCACCAGGGCCAGAATCTGCGCCGGTTGCAGCGTCAGCTCGCAGCGCACCACCTGGCGCGCCACTTTTTCCACCAGATCGATCAGATCCTTGCGCAAGCTGGCCTCCCAGTCGGCGTGCAGCAACTGCAGCTGCGCGGCGGCGGCCGTCACCGGGGCGCCGAGGCGCTGCAGCTCCTCGCGCGCGGCCTGCAGGGCCTGGGCCCGCCCGGCGGCCATGCCGGCCTGCTGCCCCACTTCATAGCCGGCGCGCTCGCCATCGGCCTGCCCTTGCGCAACGCCCTGGGCATGCCCGCGCTGCACCGCCTGCTCGTAGGCCTGGGCCAGCTCCTGGGCATTGCGTTCGCGTTCGCCGGCGGGCGCGGAGGTCTGCTGCAGGCTGTCGGCCTGCACCAGGTCCAGAGGGGGGAAGTGGTAGGGGCGGTACAGCACGTTCACTCCACCACGGCTTCGGCAAACAGCTGGATCTCCAGCTCGCCGGCATCCACCATGGCCTTGACCAGGTCCATGATTTCACGCCGCGCCTGCTCCACCCGGCTGAGCGGCACCGGTCCGCTGCGGCGCATCTGGTCTTCGAAGCTCTGTGCCTGGCGCCGGGGCATGGCACCCAGCACGGCCTTGCGCACGGCGAGCTCCGCCCCCTTGAGCGCCAGTGCCCACAGCTCGGCCGGCACCGCCTCGATGATCTGCGTCAGCGTGGCTTCGGACTGCGTGGACAGCACGAAGAAGTCGTACATCTCGGTCTCGATCGCCGAGGCGATCTCCGGGTCCCGCGCCCGCAGCTGCTCCACCAGCTCCTGCTTGTTGCCGGGAATGCGGTTCAGGATTTCTGCCGCCTGCTTCACGCCTTCCATGGCCACGCTTTGCGTGCCGAATTCGCTCAGGTACTGGTCGGTCAGCACCTCCAGCTGGACCAGCAGATCGCGGTCCACATCCTTGAGCCTGGCCACGTTCAGCACCAGCGCTTCGCGCCCCGACGCCGGCAGGTACTCGATCACATCGCCTGCCAGTTTCGGGGGCAGAAAGGCCAGGAACACGGCCTGCATGCGCGGGTGCTCCTGGGCCAGCCGCTCGGCCAGCCACGCCGGCGAAGCCCATTGCAGTCGCGCCATCTTGGGCCGCACTTCATCGCCGTAGATGCTGTCCAGCACGCTGCCGGCAATGTCGCCGCCCAGCGCCAGCCCCAGCGAGCGCTGCAGAAAGCTGCGCGATGCGCCATGCACCCCGCTTTGCTCCCGGTAGTCATCGAAGAAATGCTGCAGCGACTGGCGCACGGAATCCACGCGGATGCCGCTCAGACGCGACATCACCTGGGTCACCGCCAGCAGATCCTCGCGCTCCAGGCAGCGCAGCACACCAGCGGCCGGCTCCTCACCCATGCTCAGCAGCACGATGGCCGCCTGTTCAATGAGGTTCAGCTCTTCCGCGCTCTTGCCCGGCAATGCCAGGCGCGCTGCGCCCTCAGCGCTCGCTACCGACTGGTTGGCCATGTTTTTGCACCCATTGTTTGACCACTTCCGCCACGCGCTCCGGCTCCTTGGCCGCCAGCGTGCGCAAATGCTCCACCATCACATCCACTTCCGAGCCCGGGGGCGGCAGGTCCACGTTCTCCAGCAAGGGCACCATCGACATATCGGTCGTGGACACCCGGGCGCTGTCCGGCGCCTGCAGCAGTGCAAGGTCGGTCTCGCCGCCACCCGCCAGGGCCGGAGCGGCCTGCGCCACCGCGGCGGCCGTCTTGGCGCCTTCGCGCAGATGGCGCAGCACCGCATTCACCAGGCGCACCAGCAGCACCAGCACCACCCCGCCGGCGATGGTCCACAGCACCATCACCACCGCGCCATACCAGTTGGCCGGCTCTTCCCACCACTGGGGCACCGGGGGCGGCACGGTAAATGGCATGCTGGAGACTGCAATCTGGTCGCCCCGCACACTGTCCACGCCCATGCCCACGCGCAGCAGCTTCTCCACGCGCTGCAACGCTTCCGGGCTCCACGCGGTGCTGCCCTTGGGCGCCACGGTGTCGTCCAGGATCACCGCCACATGCAGCTTGTTGATGCGGCCCTTGCCGCGCTTGACCTGGACCACGCTGCGGTCGTAGGCGTAGTTGCGCGACACGGCGGCGCGGAAGTTGCTGTTGTTGGCATCCTTGCCGTCCTTGGACTCCGGTTCGGAGGGCACATTCACCGGACGGTTGCTCAGCGAGCCGGGCACGCCCAGGGCCACCCCGCCGCTGCGGTCGTTTTCTTCCCGCGTGGCTTCGCTGAGCACGCGCGGATCGCCGTTGTACTGTTCGTAAGACTCTTCGGTGCGGTCCTGGCTCAGATCGGCCGTCACCGTCACACGGAAATGCCCCGCCCCCACGGCGGCGGTCAGCAGCTCCTGGGCGTTCTGGCGCAGCTCGGCACTCAGCTTGCCGGCCTGGCCTTCCTGCGCCAGCGGATCGAAGCCTTCCGACAGGTCCACGCGGGCCGACAGGAAATTGCCCGCCTGGTCGGTCAGCGCCACGCGCTGGGGATCCAGTCCGGCCACGCTGCTGGACACCATGTGGATGATGGCGGCGATCTGTTCCTGCTTGAGCTGCTGCCCCGGCTGCATCTGCAGCACCACCGATGCCGAGCTCTTGTCCCCGGTGTTCACCACGAACGACGACGAGCGTGCAATCGACAGGTGCACCCGTGCCGCAGCCACCGCATCCAGGGTGGTGATGCTGCGCGCCAGCTCGCCTTCCAGGCCGCGGCGGAAGCGCACGTCCTGCACAAACTGGCTCACCCCCAACGGATCGTTGCGGTCCATCAGCTCCAGGCCTTCGGGCAATTTGGCCGCCACGCCCTTGGCGGCCAGCAGCATGCGGGCGCGCCCCAGATCGGACTCGGCCACCAGCACCTGGCCGGAATCCGGATGCAGGCGGTACTTCAGGCCATCGGCCTCCAGAGCCGCCACCACATCCGAGGTCACCACGTTCTCGCGGGCGCCGAACAGGGGGCGGTAGTTGCCGCTGCTCTGCCACAGCACCAGCACCACCAGCGCCGTGACGAGGGCCGCCGCCAGCACCAGCGGCACGGCGACACGCGCCATACCGGGAGAGGACGAGAAAGAAAGCACGCTCTGTGCGGCAGGCATGCCTGCGAAGCGTTTTTTAAGGGAATCCAACACCGGTATGTCCTCTGCCTCAAACCTGGAGCTTCACGACCTCGTCCATCGCTCCCATCACCTTGTTGCGCACCTGCATCAACATGGAGAACGACAGACTGGCTTCCTGGCTGGACAGCATGGCCCCGACCAGGTCATCACTTTTGCCCGCATCGACCGCGGCCATCCGGTCCGAAGCGGCACGCCCCTGGGCATCCACGGACAGCACGGCGTTTTCCATCAGGTGCAGAAAGCCGCTGCCTGCGGCCTGCTGGCCGGCTGCGGGCATGACGGGCGCCTGGTCCAGCTGGGGCGGCACGAACTGCGCAAAAGCGCCCCGGGTCTGCAGCAAAAGGCTTGAGGGTTCGATGTTCATCGGCATGCCCCTGCGCCACCGACAGCACCCATCTGCACAGGTGCGTCGCTGATTTCGAGGGAATAAGTTGTTGCACGAACAGTATACTATTCACAACTGATACAAATACTAGCGATTTCGCAATACATTCCATATCCCCTGTGTTGCCCTCTGTATCAGCCTCATTTTGCGTGACGCCACACCTTAAATAAAAGGTGAAAAAGATATCTACTGTGCAGAACATCAAAACCCTGAACCCCGTCTTGCTGGGGCGCCCGGTGCAAGCCTTCGATCAGTTGGCGGCCGATCTGGCACAGCATGTACAGGCACAGCTGCATGGCACCGGCCACCGTCCGATTGCCATCCAGATCGCGCACGCCCACTTCACGCCGCTGCCAGGTGTCGCACCCCAGGCGTTACAAATTGAGTTGCAGCGCGCCACCGTGCTCGCCCATATGGCGGCCCGCTATGGCTTCACTGCCGACGGTCAGGCGGATGCCCCCGACACCCCTCCCAGCAGCACCGAGCGGCGCATTGGCCAGGCCCTGCAGGACGCGGTGCTGCGCGCCGTTGCCGCGCTGTGCGCCCAGGCCGGTGCGGCGCTGGACAGCCCCCCTTCCACGTCGGCGAGCGCCTGGCAATGGCAGGCACGCATCCAGGTGGGGGACAGCGACTGGCAGCCGCTGCATATCACGCTGGATGCCGATGCCAGCCGCACGCTGGAGCATTACGCGCTGCAGCTGCGCCGCACCCAGCGCACCGCCCCGCCGGGCGCGGCCAAACCGGCGGCCCCGCTGCAGGTGGAGCTGACCGCACGCCTGCTGGAAAAAACCGTGTCCACCGCCGACATCCAGGCGCTGCGACGGGGCAGCGTGCTACCGATTGCCCTGGGGCGCACCACGGTGCTGCTCAACGGCGAAGCCCTGCTCACCGCATCGGTGGCCGAACACCACGGCAAGCTGCACCTGACTGCCTTTGAGACCTTGGAATAAAGACTATGGAACTCGACAACAACATGGACCTGCAAGACCTGCTGGCGGGCAACGCGGAAGCGGCCCCCGAAGCGCCCGCCCTGGCCCCGGCCCTCCCGGAACCCGAGCGCCTGTCGCCCTTTCTGCACCGCATTCCCGTGACCCTGACGCTGGAAGCCGGCTCCGCCCGTATCACCTTGCAGGAACTGGCCGATCTGGGGCCGGACAGCGTGGTGCCGCTGGACACCATCGTGGGCGAGCCGCTGACCATCAAGGTCAACGGTGCCGCCATCGGCAAGGGCGAGGTGGTGGTCTGCGGTGAATCCTACGGCCTCAAGGTGCTGGAGCTGCATGCCGAGCTGCCCGCCCTGGGCCTCTGAGCCAGCGCCGCACACCCGCATGGAACCGCACCGTCACAGGGCGCATCGCGCCCTTGTTTGGTGGGCGCTGGCAGCCTGCCTCTGCGCCTGGCTGCCCGTGGCGCAGGCCGCGAACATTCCCTTGATGGAAAGCCAGCAAGCCCATGGCGTGACCCAGCTCTCGGTCAAGACCGAGGTGCTGGTCCTGATGACGCTGCTGGGCCTGCTGCCCATGATGGCACTGATGATGACGACGTTCACGCGCTTCATCATCGTGCTGGCACTGCTGCGCTCCGCACTGGGTCTGCAGCAGGGCCTGCCGACCCGGGTGCTGACCGGCGTGGCGCTGATCCTGACCCTGCTGGTCATGCGCCCGGTGGGGGAGCGGCTGTGGACCGAGGCTTTCGAGCCGTACGAAAAAGACCAGATCAGCCTGATCGATGCACTGCGGCGCGCCGAAAAACCGATGTCGGACTTCCTGCTGGCACAGACCCATGAGGCAGCACTGAAACAGGTCAGCGCACTGGCCAAGGAAGGCCCGGTCGCCACGCCCCAGGACCATGCCTTCACCGTCAAGGTCGCGGCCTTCGTGCTGAGCGAGCTGAAAACCGCCTTCATGATCGGCTGCGTGCTCTTCATTCCGTTTCTGGTGATCGACCTGGTCGTCTCCTCGGTGCTGATGGCCATGGGCATGATGATGCTGTCTCCGCTGGTGATTTCGCTGCCCTTCAAGATCCTGCTTTTCGTGCTGGTGGACGGCTGGTCCCTGACGGTCAACACGCTGGTCACCAGCGTCCAGGGGCTGTAGCGCCATGACGCCCGATATCGCGGTCGACCTGCTGCTGCAGGCCATCCAGCTGGTGCTCGTGATCGTGGCCGTGCTGGTGGTTCCGGGCCTGATCGTGGGCCTGCTGGTCAGCCTGTTCCAGGCCGCCACGCAAATCAACGAGCAGACGCTGAGTTTTCTGCCCCGCCTGATGGTCACGCTGCTGGCCCTGGCAGTGAGCGCGCGCTGGCTGGTCACCCAGCTGATGGATTTCTGCGTGCGCTTCTTCCAGTACGCCAGCACGCTGCTGGGCTGACCACCGCCATGGAGCAAGGCCTCTACCCCTTTTTGCTGCACTGGCTGCAGATCCTGTGGTGGCCGTTTGCCCGCATCATGGCCCTGCTGGCGTTTGCCCCCATCTTCGGCGACCCCACCGTCCCGGTGCGGGTGCGGGTCACGATCGCGCTGACCCTGGCCGTGGTGGCCCTGCCCTCGGTCAGCAGTGCCGTCATTTCCGTGAATGCGTTTTCGCTGACGGCCGTGGCCCTGACGCTGGAGCAGATCGCCATTGGCGCCGTGCTGGGCCTGGGCCTGCAGTTCGCCACGACCGCACTGAGCATCTTCGGGTTTCTGAGCGCCTCCCAGACCAGCCTGGCCATGGCCATGCTCAACGACCCGGTGAACGGCAGCTCCTCCGATGCGCTGTCGGTGCTGGCCCTGCTGCTGGGCATGCTGCTGTTCTTTGTGCTGGACATCCACCTGCTGGTGGCCGGCATCGTCTCGGCCAGCTTCGATGCCTGGCCGGTGGGCCAGAGCCTGAACCGGCTGCAGTTGCAGACCGTGGCCTACAACATGGGCTGGGTGTTTGCCGCCGCCTTTCTGCTGGCCACGCCCATCATCTTTGCCGCCATGCTGGTGCAGCTGGGCTTTGGCTTCATGGCCCGCATCTCCCCCAGCCTGAACATCTTTGCGCTGGGCTTTTCCGTCGTCACGCTGTTCGGCCTGGCCATGCTCGCCTTCATGCTGCGCCACATCCCGGCCCACTACCTGCAGATGACCCGGCGCGCGCTGGACATGCTGACCCTGATGATGAAAGCCTGAGCAGATGGCAGACAGTGCAGGCGACAAGTCCGAACGGGCCTCCGACCACAAGCTGCGCAAAATGCGCGAAGAAGGCCAGGTGGCGCGCTCGCGCGACCTGGCCACGGCGGTGGGGCTGGTGGTCACGCTGCAGGTGACGGCGCTGTTCATGCCCGACTACCTGCGCAAATTCCACGGCCTGTTCCAGCGCGGCCTGGACGATGCCTCCGGTACCGGCACCATCGACGCCATGGTGGGGGCCGTCTGGGCCGATGCCGGGATGCTGTTCGCCCAGATGCTGCTGCCGCTGTTCATCACCCCGCTGCTGGTGGCCGTCGCGTCCCTGTTTCCTGGCGGCTGGCTGCTGTCGCCAAAGAACCTGCAGCCCAAGTTCAGCCGCTTGAGCCCGAAACAGAACCTGTCGAAGTTCTTCAAGGCCAAGCACTACGGCGACCTGCTGATGTCCGTGCTCAAGGCTGCGACCGTGGCCGGCGTGGTCTACGCCTACTGCAAGGCCAATGTGCGCCATTTCACCGCACTGCCTTCGATGACCCTGGACCTGGCGGTGCGGGAAGGCATTGCCCTGTTCCTGTCCGGCGTGATGTCCATCGTGGTCATCTTCGTCATCCTGGCGCTGATCGACGTTCCGCTGCAGCGCTTTTTCTTTCTGCGCAGCCAGCGCATGAGCAAGCAGGAAGTCAAGGAAGAGCACAAGAGCAACGAAGGCCGCCCGGAAGTGAAAAACCGCATCCGCCAGATCCAGCGGCAGCTGGCCCGGCGCAGCGTGCGTGCCACCGTCCCCAAGGCCGATGCCGTGATCGTCAACCCCGAACACTTTGCCGTGGCCGTGCGCTACGACACCCAGCGGGCCGAAGCGCCGTATGTGATCGCCAAGGGCGTGGACGAGATGGCCTTCTACATCCGCGAGATCGCGCTGCAGCACCAGGTCGAGGTCGTCAGCATCCCGGCACTGGCGCGCGCCGTCTACCACACCAGCCAAGTCAACCAGCAGATCCCGGCCGTGCTCTACCGCAGCGTGGCCCAGGTGCTGCATTACGTGCTGCAGATCAAGGCCTTCCGCCAGGGCCAGCGCCCTGCACGCCCGGAGATGCCGCACGCGCTGGACGTCCCTACCGAACTGTCTGATCCGTCTCCTGCACCATGAAGCACTACGTCACCGAACTGCGCCAGGCTCTGTCCCGCCACCAATGGGCTGTGCCTGTGTTTTTGCTGGCGCTGCTGGCCATGGTCATGCTGCCGCTGCCTCCGCTGGCGCTGGACATCTTCTTCACCTTCAACATCGTGCTGTCGCTGGTGGTGGTGCTGGTGGCCGTGGGCGTCAAGCGGCCGCTGGACTTTGCCGTCTTCCCCACCATCATCCTGGTCACCACCCTGATGCGCCTGGGCCTGAACGTGGCATCGACCCGCGTGGTGCTGCTGCACGGCCAGAACGGACCCGATGCCGCCGGCCATGTGATCGAGTCCTTCGGCAACGTGGTGATCGGCGGCAATTTCGTCGTCGGCCTGGTGGTGTTCATCATCCTGATGATCATCAACTTCGTGGTGGTGACCAAAGGCGCGGAGCGGATCTCGGAAGTCTCGGCCCGCTTCACGCTGGATGCGCTGCCCGGCAAGCAGATGGCCATCGACGCCGACCTGAACGCCGGTCTGATCAACCAGCAGCAGGCCCAGACGCGGCGCAAGGAAGTCGCCACCGAAGCCGACTTCTACGGCGCCATGGACGGTGCCTCCAAGTTTGTGCGGGGCGATGCGATTGCCTCCATCCTGATCCTGATCATCAACCTGATCGGCGGCGTGGCCATCGGCTCGCTGATGCACGATCTGCCGCTGGGCGAGTCATTCCGCCTGTATGCGCTGCTGACCATCGGTGACGGCCTGGTCGCCCAGATCCCGGCGCTGCTGCTGTCGGCCGCATCGGCGGTGATCGTCACCCGCATCAGCGATGCGGATGCCGGCGAGTTCTCGGACCAGGTGCGCCAGCAGCTGCTGGCCAAGCCGGCCGTGCTGTACAGCGCCGCCGGCGTGATGCTGGTGCTGGGCCTGATCCCCGGCATGCCCTGGATGCCTTTCCTGGCGTTTGCCGCGGTGCTGGTGCTGGGTGGCTGGGCCATGGCCAAGCAGCCCGGGGGCGTGCAGCCGGCGCCCGACAACCTGGGTCTGCTGCAGAGCGTGACCGCGGCGGCCGTGCAGGATTTTGGCTGGCAGAGCCTGCCCATCACCGAGCAGCTGTCGGTGCGCGTGGGCTACCGCCTGGTCAGCCAGCTCGACCCCGGGCAGGGCGCACCGCTGGCCACACGGCTCAAGGGCGTGCGCCAGAGCGTCAGCGAGGCAATGGGCTTTGTCCTGCCCCCGGTCCATGTGCGCGACGACCTGACCCTGCCTCCCAACCAGTACACCATCCTGATCAACGACAGCATCGTCGCCAAGGCCGAGGTGCACGCCGACAAGCTGATGGCCATTCCCTCGCCCCATGTGTACGGCCAGCTCGACGGCATTCCCGGCATCGAACCGGCCTACCAGCTGCCGGTGACCTGGATCGACCCCAAGGACAAGGCCCATGCCCTGGGCATGGGCTACCAGGTGGCGGACTGCGTCAGCATTGTCGCCACCCATGTGACGCGCGTGGTGCGCCAGCACCTGGACGAGCTGATCCGCCACGACGATGTGCATGCCTTGCACGAACGGCTCAATGCCCTGTCGCCCAAGCTGGCCGCCGCGCTGGAAAAGGCCTGTCCGGCCCAATTGCAGCACGCCGTGTTCAAGCAGCTGCTGCGTGAAGGGGTGGCCCTGAAGGACATTGTGCAGATCGCCACCGCGCTGCTGGACAGCATCGACACCACCAAGGACCCCATCCTGCTGACCGCCGAAGTGCGCTGCGCACTGCGCCGCCAGCTCGTCAGCACGGCCCCCGAGATCAAGGCCTTCACCCTGGGCACGGAGCTGGAGCAGCTGCTGCTGGGCGCCCTCAGCAGCGCCCGCCACACCAACAAGAAAGTACCGCTGGACAATTACCCGGTGGATCCCAGCCTGCTCGGCCAGCTGCAGGAGCACATGGCACATGCGCGTGACCTGATGAAGCAGCAGGCCACCGCGCCCATCCTGCTGGTCACGCCCCAGCTGCGCCCGCTGCTGGCCCGCTATGCGCGCCTGTTTGCCCAGGGCCTGCAGGTGCTGTCCTTCAACGAAGTGCCCGAAGGCAAGGAACTGAAAGTCCTGGGCACCGTGGGATAAGTGCTGCAACGGCCTGCGTGCCGGGTGCAGGCATCGCGGCGGCGGGGGTAGGACCGCACCCCCTTCGCCGCAAGTGGTGCTGCGGCGCTAGGCAGCCCTGTCCTCGCAACAAGGCAGGTAGGCCATGTCCTGGTCCGGCCCGTGGCGCTGTGCCATCCAGCCGGGCAGGTGGACCTGCATCCGGTCGCTGCCCTGCACCTGGGCCATCAGCGGCGTGCCGGCACGCACATAGGCCACCTGGCGCA
Source organism: Comamonas terrigena NBRC 13299 (assembly GCF_006740045.1). Taxonomy (NCBI): domain Bacteria; kingdom Pseudomonadati; phylum Pseudomonadota; class Betaproteobacteria; order Burkholderiales; family Comamonadaceae; genus Comamonas; species Comamonas terrigena. The sequence goes on along the minus strand of NZ_AP019749.1, from coordinate 282,229 downwards.
CGCGCGCCGGATCGGGCCAGTCGGCCAGGGGCAGCACCATCACATCGATGTGCTGCAGGTCCGCATCTTCGTACAGCAGGCGCTCGAACAGGTCCGGGCGCAAGGCCATCTGCCGCACATGCGCCATGTCGCGCCCCGGGTCTCCGCCTTCCTCGGCCACCCAGCCGGCAAACCGGGCCAGCGCTTCCTTCTGGAACTCGGCCGCACTGCGGCGCACATTCAGGAAGCGCAGCTGGGCGCCGCATTCCCGCAGCATCTGGCGCGTGACAGCGCCCGGCGCCGGCGTGCCCACTTCCACCTGCAGCTGCAGGTAGGCGAACTGGGCCTGTGAGTTGCGCGCCACGGTGCGCCAGTGCTGCAGCTCGTCCAGCGCATCCCGGATGCCGAACAAGGCCAGCAGACCCTTGCCCGGTGTGGGGGCCTTGGCGTCCATGGCCCGGTCGTGGAACGGAATGGAGCCCGCCACCAGGTGCACATCGTCCCCCTGCTCGCACACCCGGCTGGTGCCCACCATGGGCTGTACCTGCTGACCATGCACACGGATGAGGCTGAGCAGCGTGAGCTGGACACGGGAGGTGGCGTTATGGGGCATTCGGAAAACGTTTTGTTACAGGCATGGCGAATATACGTACTGACGCACGGTATATTTGCAATGCTAAATTTGTCTCGATTTTGGAATAATTCGGCTAGCTTGCTCGCAATTGGCAGCACAGCATGTCAGCTCAGATGCCGTCCCTGCCAAAAGTGCAGTGAAACTGGTAATAATTTGTAAATTCTTAACATTCTCTCACAATGATTCCATCAAACCGCCCCGTCCTGGGCCGCGATCTGGATGCCGTCCGTCAGGAATTCGGTCTGCTGACCAACGACATCATCTGGGTGCTGAGCATGTCCATCACGCGCTGGATGCAGGTGGTGCGCCAGGCGCCGGACGAGCCGGTGAAGGACCCCACCCTGGCCCTGCTGGTGCGCTTTCTGGCCCAGCACCCCGAACTGGCCGTGGTGCCGCGCCAGCCCACGGCGGGCGAAATGTTCGCGCTGATGAACGAGGTGGCCGATGTGGAGCCCAAGCGTTTCGCCACCTACTTCGGCGCGGAAAGCTCTGCCGCCTACCGCTGGATGCGCCCGGATGCCCGTCCTTCCTCGACCGTCACGCGGCTCATGCATTTCCTGAAAACCGCCCTGCTGATGCAGGACACTGCGGGCCGCACCCAGCTGCTGGAAGACTGGCGCAAGACCGTGGAGCAGGAGGCCCGCAACCGCGGCGTGTCCGATGTCTTCAAGACCGGACGCTGGACCACCCCCATCCTGGACAACGGCGCGCCCTCCTCTTCCCTGAAGCGACCACCGGCCGCGGAGACTGAAGCCTGAGCAAACGCAACGGCCCATAAAAAAACGCCACGGCTGTGGCGTTCTTTGGGAGGGTACCGCGAGGTCCCGCAGCGTCAGGCGGCCTTGGCCTGGCCCAGCAGGGTCGCTGCGTCGCTGACTTCGAACTTGCCAGGGCCTTCCACGTTCAGGCTCACCACCTTGCCGTCCTTGACCAGCATGGAGTAACGGTTGCTGCGCAGACCCAGGCCCTTGCCGTTCAGGTCCAGCGTCAGGCCGATGGCCTTGGCGAACGCAGCATCGCCGTCGGCGATCATGCGCACCTTGCCGCCGGCCTTCTGGTCGCGGCCCCAGGCACCCATCACAAAGGCGTCGTTGACAGCCACGCACCAGATTTCATCCACGCCGGCGGCCTTGAAGGCCTCCACTTGCTCGATGTAGCCGGGCAGGTGCTTGGCCGAGCAGGTGGGTGTGAACGCGCCGGGCACGGCGAACAGGGCAATCGTCTTGCCAGCCAGGGCCTGGGGCAGTTCCACCGGATTGGGGCCGATGCTGCAGCCATTGCCCTCCACTTCCACATATTCCATCAGCTTGCATGCGGGCAGTGTGTCTCCAACCTTGATCATGGTGCGTCCTTTGTCATGAAATGAATCCAGCCTGCGGCGACATGCACGCAGGTCCCGGAAACAAAAAAGCGACCCACATTGTGGGTCGCTTTTTAAGACTTTGCTGTCAAAGCGGGTGAATGCTTAGACCAGAGCAGCCTTTTGCACCAAGCGGGTAGCCACCCAGTTCTTGGTCTTCGACAGAGGGCGGCTTTCAGTGATCTCGATGGTGTCACCCATCTTGTACTGGCCTTGCTCGTCGTGAGCGTGGTACTTGCTCGACTTCACCACGATCTTGTCATAGATCGGGTGCTTCACGCTGCGTTCGACCAGGACCGTCACGGTCTTGGCGCGCTTGTCGCTGACCACCTTGCCAATCAAGGTGCGCTTGAGGGATGTTTTAGCTTCCGTCATGTCGGCTCCTTACTTGGCGGCTTGCTTTTCAGCAAGGATGGTCTTGGCACGAGCGATGTCGCGGCGGGTAGCCTTGAGGGTCGCAGTGTTGCCCAGTTGTTGCGTGGCCTTTTGCATGCGCAGACCGAAATGAGCCTTTTGCAGGGACTTCACTTCAGTTTCCAGACCAGCCACGTCTTTTTGGCGGAGTTCAGCAGATTTCGTCATGTTGATCTCCTTAAGCACCAATTTGACGGGACACGAAGGTCGTGCGCAGCGGCAGCTTGGCAGCAGCCAGGCGGAACGCTTCACGGGCCAGCTCTTCGGGCACACCTACGATTTCGTAGATCACCTTGCCGGGCTGGATTTCGGCCACGTAGTACTCGGGGTTGCCCTTACCGTTACCCATACGCACTTCTGCGGGCTTGGTAGAGATTGGCTTGTCCGGGAACACGCGGATCCAGATACGGCCGCCACGCTTCACGTGACGGGAAATCGCACGACGTGCGGCTTCGATCTGGCGGGCCGTCAGACGGCCACGGTCCGTGGACTTCAGACCGAAATCGCCGAAGGCAACGGAGTTGCCACGGGTAGCGATACCGGTGTTGCGGCCCTTTTGTTCCTTACGGAACTTGCGGCGTGCAGGTTGCAGCATGTTTATTCTCCTTTACCGTCCGCTGCTGTAGCGGGCGCGTCAGCCTTACGAACGCGCTTAACGGAGTCAGCGCCAGCGGCGGCAGCCTTGTCGCTACCGTCAGCAGGAGCCGCGTTACCGCCGGCAGGGCGGCGAGCACCGCGGCCTGCACCGTCACGACCGCCGTCACGGCGACCATCGCGGCGAGGACCGCGAGGACGACGCTCGTCGTCAGGACGGGGCGTTTCCACGGCGGGCAGATCGTTGCGGCCCAAGGTGTCACCCTTGTAGACCCAGACCTTCACGCCGATGATGCCGTAGGTGGTCTTGGCTTCAGAGAAGCCATAGTCGATGTCCGCACGCAGGGTGTGAAGAGGCACGCGACCTTCGCGGTACCACTCGGTACGTGCGATTTCGATGCCGTTCAGACGACCCGACGACATGATCTTGATGCCTTGGGCACCCAGACGCATGGCGCTTTGCATGGCGCGCTTCATGGCGCGACGGAACATGATGCGCTTTTCCAGCTGCTGGGTGATCGAGTCAGCGATCAGCTTGGCATCGATTTCGGGCTTGCGCACTTCTTCGATGTTCACAGCAACAGGCACGCCCAGGCGAGTAGCGAGTTCCTTCTTCAGGTTCTCGATGTCTTCACCCTTCTTGCCGATCACCACGCCCGGACGAGCCGAGAAAATGGTGATGCGGGCGTTCTTGGCAGGACGCTCGATCAGGACGCGCGACACAGCGGCGTTCTTCAGCTTGGCCTTCAGGTACTCACGAACCTTGATGTCTTCGGCCAGCATGCCGGCGAAATCACGGTTGCTTGCGTACCAACGGCTTGCCCAGTTGCGGCTCACCGCCAGACGGAAGCCGGTAGGATGGATTTTCTGTCCCATATTCTTCCTTTAGGCCTCAGTTACCCACGGTCACGTAGATGTGGCAGGTAGGCTTGCTGATGCGGTTGCCACGGCCCTTGGCGCGAGCGGTGAAACGCTTGAGCGTGGTGCCTTGTTCGACGAAGATGGTCTTGACCTTCAGTTCGTCGATATCGGCGCCGTCGTTGTGCTCAGCGTTGGCGATGGCGGACTCCAGAACCTTCTTCACGATCACGGCAGCTTTTTTCTGCGTGAAAGCCAGGATGTTCAGAGCTTGATCCACCTTCTTGCCGCGGATCAGATCCGCGACCAGGCGACCCTTGTCAACCGACAAGCGGACGCCACGGAGGACTGCACGTGTTTCAGACATGGTCGTTCCTTACTTCTTGGCCTTCTTGTCGGCGGGGTGACCCTTGAAGGTACGAGTCAGAGCGAATTCGCCCAGCTTGTGACCTACCATTTGGTCGGTGATGTAGACAGGCACGTGCTGCTTGCCGTTGTGCACGGCGATGGTCAGACCGATGAACTCGGGCAGAACCATGGAGCGACGCGACCAGGTCTTAACAGGGCGCTTGTCCTTGGTGGTGACGGCCTTTTCGACCTTAGCCAACAAGTGATGGTCAACAAACGGACCCTTTTTGAGAGAACGAGTCATTTGCTACCCCTTACTTTTTACGACGCGACACAATCATGACTTGTGTGCGCTTGTTGTTACGGGTACGGTAGCCCTTCGTCAGATTGCCCCATGGGTCAACTGCATGACGGCCTTCACCGGTACGACCTTCACCACCGCCGTGGGGGTGATCCACAGGGTTCATGGCAACGCCGCGAACGGTCGGACGGATACCCATCCAACGCTTCACACCGGCCTTGCCCAGTTGGCGCAGGCTGTGTTCTTCGTTGGCAACTTCACCGATGGTGGCACGGCACTCGATGTGCACCTTGCGCACTTCGCCCGAACGCATACGCACTTGGGCGTAGATGCCTTCGCGGGCCAGCAGCGTAGCCGAGGTACCAGCGGAACGGGCGATTTGCGCGCCGCCACCGATGTTCAGCTCGATGCAGTGGATGGTCGAACCCACAGGGATGTTGCGGATCGGCAGGGTGTTACCCACGCGGATCGGCGCTTCAGAGCCGCTGACGATGGTTGCGCCCACTTCCAGGTTGCGAGGAGCAATGATGTAGCGACGTTCGCCGTCGGCATAGCACACCAGAGCGATGTGGGCCGTACGGTTCGGGTCGTATTCAATGCGCTCAACCTTGGCGGGGATACCGTCCTTGGTGCGCTTGAAGTCCACCACGCGGTAGTGGTGCTTGTGACCACCGCCCTTGTGACGGGTTGTGATGTGACCGTTGTTGTTACGACCGGCCTTCTGGAATTGTGCTTCCAGCAGGGGGGCGTGAGGAGCACCCTTGTACAGGTGATCGCGGGTCACCTTCACCGTGCCGCGTTGGCCAGGCGAAGTGGGCTTGAGTTTGATAACAGCCATGATTAAGCAGCCTCCCCAGACAGGTTCAGCTCTTGACCGGGCTTGAGCATCACGTAAGCCTTGCGCACATTGTCGCGGCGGCCAACGGTCTTGCCGAAGCGCTTGGTCTTGCCCTTGGTGTTCACCACGGAAACGCCAGCCACTTCCACCTTGAACAGCAGTTCAACAGCGGCTTTGATTTCAGGCTTGGTAGCGTTCTGCAGCACCTTGAATGTCACAGCATTGGACTTCTCGGCAACCATGGTGGCCTTTTCGGACACGATGGGAGCGACCAACACTTGCATCAGACGACCTTCGTCAAACTTGAGCGTGCTCATGCGAACATCTCCTTGAGTTTGTCGATTGCGCCCTTGGTGACGAGCACTTTCTTGTAATGGATCAGCGAAACGGGATCGGCGTAGCGAGGCTCCACCACGAACACGTTCTTCAGATTGCGCGAAGCCAGGTACAGGTTCTCGTCGACTTCCTCGGCGATCACCATCACCGACTCCAGGTTCATGGACTTGAACTTGTCAGCCAGGACCTTGGTCTTGGGGCTTTCCAGCTTCAGGGAGTCCACCACGGCCAGACGGCCTTCGCGGGCCAGTTGCGACAGGATGGAAGCCATGCCGGCGCGGTACATCTTCTTGTTGATCTTCTGCGTGAAGTTTTCTTCAGGCAGATTCGGGAAGATGCGACCGCCGCCACGCCACAGAGGCGAGGAGGACATACCAGCACGTGCACGACCAGTACCCTTTTGCTTGAAAGGCTTGGCAGTGGTGTGACGCACTTGCTCACGGTCCTTTTGAGCGCGGGTACCTTGACGTGCGTTGGCACGGAAGGCGGTCACGATCTGGTGGACCAGGTCTTCGTTGAAATCACGGCCGAACACGGTTTCAGGCACATCGCACTTGGATGCGGCCTGGCCTTGCTCATTCAGGAGTTCGAGCTGCATTAGTTCGCTCCTTTAGAAGCTTGGGCCTTCACGGCGGGACGCACGGACACGAAGCCACCCTTGGAGCCAGGAACAGCGCCCTTGATCAAGAGCAGTTGGCGTGCTTCGTCGATACGAACCACGTCGAGGTTTTGGGTGGTCACAGTCACGTCGCCCATATGGCCGGACATGCGCTTACCGGGGAACACGCGACCGGGGTCTTGTGCCATACCGATAGAACCGGGCACGCGGTGCGAACGGCTGTTACCGTGCGAAGCGCGTTGTGCACCGAAGTTGTGACGCTTGATCGTGCCTTGGAAGCCCTTACCGATGGAAGTGCCTTGCACGTCCACCTTTTGACCGACGGCGAACAGTTCTGCCACGGGCAGCACTGCACCTGCTGCGTACTTGGCAGCAGTTTCTTCGGTCACTCGGAATTCTTGGGTCACTTCACCGGCTTCCACACCTGCCTTGGCAAGGTGGCCGGCTTGAGGCTTGGTCACACGCGAAGCTTTGCGTGCGCCGAATGTGACCTGCAGGGCCACATAGCCATCGTTCTCTTGGGTTTTGATCTGGGTCACGCGGTTGTTAGAAACATCCACCACTGTGACAGGCACTGCGTCCCCGTCATCAGTGAACAGACGCATCATGCCCACCTTGCGGCCCAGCAACCCCAGGGAGTTGCTCAGACTCATTTGTTTCTCCAAAACTTTCGCCGCTGTAACTGCAATTGGCCCAGCGTTGCGCCTAACCAGGAAAGCCCTGAGGCGCACGAAAGAAGGTTGATAAAACTCCGCTAGAAATTAGCGAAGCTCCAAATTTTAACGCGAACTGCTTTTTCAAGCAAGTTCGCGTTAAAAGGAAGAACCGATGTGAGGCGAAATCACCTCACCCAGGTCTTATTGCAGTTTGATTTCGACGTCCACGCCAGCAGGCAGGTCCAACTTCATCAGGGCGTCCACAGTCTTGTCGGTGGGGTCCACGATGTCCATCAGACGCTGGTGCGTACGGATTTCGAACTGGTCACGGCTGGTCTTGTTGACGTGCGGCGAACGCAGGATGTCGAAGCGTTTCATGCGGGTCGGCAGGGGCACGGGGCCCTTGACGATCGCGCCGGTGCGCTTGGCAGTGTCAACGATCTCGGCTGCAGACTGATCGATCAGCTTGTAGTCGAATGCCTTCAGGCGGATGCGGATCTTTTGCTTGGACATTGTTAATTCCTAGTTGTGCTAAGAATTAGGCAATGATGGTAGCAACCACGCCAGCGCCCACGGTACGGCCGCCTTCGCGGATAGCGAAACGCAGACCTTCTTCCATGGCGATGGGGGCGATCAGCTTCACAGTGATCGACACGTTGTCACCAGGCATCACCATTTCCTTGTCGGCGGGCAGCTCGATGGAGCCGGTCACGTCGGTGGTACGGAAATAGAACTGGGGACGGTAGTTGTTGAAGAAAGGAGTGTGGCGGCCGCCTTCGTCCTTCGACAGCACATACACCTCAGCGGTGAAGTGGGTGTGGGGCTTGATCGAAGCGGGCTTGCACAGCACTTGGCCACGTTCCACGTCTTCACGCTTGGTGCCGCGCAGCAGCAGACCCACGTTGTCGCCAGCTTGACCTTGGTCCAGCAGCTTGCGGAACATTTCCACGCCCGTGACGGTGGTCTTCTGGGTGTCCTTGATACCGACGATTTCGATTTCTTCGCCGACCTTGATGATGCCGCGTTCGATACGGCCGGTCACCACGGTACCACGACCGGAGATCGAGAACACGTCTTCCACGGGCATCAGGAAGGCACCGTCCACAGCACGCTCAGGCGTGGGGATGTAGGTGTCCAGAGCTTCGGCCAGACGCAGGATAGCGGGTTCACCCTTGTCGGATTGGTCGCCTTCCAGGGCCAGCTTGGCAGAGCCGCGGATGATGGGGGTGTCGTCGCCGGGGAAGTCGTACTTGGACAGCAGCTCGCGCACTTCCATTTCGACCAGTTCCAGCAGTTCTTCGTCGTCCACCATGTCAGCCTTGTTCAGGAAGACGATGATGTAAGGCACGCCCACCTGACGCGACAGCAGGATGTGTTCGCGGGTCTGGGGCATGGGGCCGTCAGCGGCCGAGCACACCAGGATAGCGCCGTCCATCTGGGCAGCGCCGGTGATCATGTTCTTCACATAGTCGGCGTGACCGGGGCAGTCCACGTGAGCGTAGTGGCGGTTAGCCGTTTCGTACTCGACGTGAGCGGTGTTGATGGTGATACCGCGGGCCTTTTCTTCGGGTGCAGCGTCGATCTGGTCGTAGGCCTTGGCTTCGCCGCCAAACTTCTTCGACAGAACGGTAGCGATAGCAGCCGTCAGGGTGGTCTTACCGTGGTCAACGTGACCGATGGTGCCCACGTTCACGTGGGGCTTGGTACGTTCAAATTTTTCTTTTGCCATTGCAAATTCTCCAGAGAAAAGAGCAAACCTGTGTGATGTTTAAGGTCTGCACCGCATTGCTGTTTCGCCCCGCACAGGTGACAGGACGGCATGCAGTCGCAGACCGGCAACTTGTTTCAATCCGAGTTCGCCCGAAAGCAGCATCAGCTGCCTTCGGGCGAATTTCGGATTATGACCGAAATGCTTACTTAGCGCGAGCGGCCACGATGGCTTCAGCCACGTTACGAGGAGCTTCAGCGTAGTGCTTGAACTCCATCGTGTAGCTGGCGCGACCTTGGGTCATCGAACGCAGCGACGTGGCGTAGCCGAACATTTCCGACAGAGGCACTTCGGCCTTGATGGCCTTGCCGCCACCAACCATGTCGTCCATGCCCTGCACCATACCGCGACGGGAAGACAGGTCACCCATCACCGTACCGGCGTAGTCTTCCGGCGTTTCCACTTCCACAGCCATCATGGGTTCCAGGATGACGGGGTTGGCCTTGCGGGCAGCTTCCTTGAAACCGAAGATGGCGGCCATCTTGAACGCCATTTCGTTCGAGTCCACATCGTGGTACGAACCGAAGGTCAGACGCACCTTGACGTCCACCACGGGGTAGCCAGCCAGCACGCCGGAAGTCAGGGCTTCGATCACGCCCTTTTCCACCGCAGGGATGTATTCGCGAGGAACCACACCGCCCTTGATTTCGTCGACGAACTCGAAGCCCTTGCCGGCCTCTTGAGGCTCCAGCGTCAGAACCACGTGACCGTACTGACCCTTACCACCGGATTGGCGAACGAACTTGCCGTCCACGTCCTTGACCGTGTTGCGGATCGTTTCGCGGTAGGCCACTTGGGGCTTGCCCACGTTGGCTTCCACGTTGAATTCACGCTTCATGCGGTCAACGATGATTTCCAGGTGCAGCTCGCCCATACCGGCGATGATGGTCTGACCGGATTCTTCGTCGGTACGCACGCGGAAGGAAGGATCTTCTGCAGCCAGACGCGACAGAGCGATACCCATCTTTTCCTGGTCGGCCTTGGACTTGGGTTCCACAGCCTGTGCAATCACGGGCTCGGGGAAGACCATGCGTTCCAGCACGATGGGAGCGGCGATGTCGCACAGGGTTTCACCGGTGGTCACGTCCTTCAGACCCACGCAGGCAGCGATGTCGCCAGCACGGATTTCTTCGACTTCCACGCGGTCGTTGGCCATCATCTGCACGATACGGCCAATACGTTCCTTCTTGCCCTTCACGGCATTCAGAACGGTCTCGCCCTTGGTCAGAACGCCGGAGTACACGCGCACGAAGGTCAGCTGGCCCACGAACGGGTCAGTCATCAGCTTGAAGGCCAGAGCCGAGAACTTCTCAGCATCGTCAGCCTTGCGCGACAGCTTCTTCTCTTCGTCATCGGGGTCGGTACCGGTAACGTCGGGGATGTCCACAGGCGCGGGCAGGTAGTCGATCACGGCGTCCAGCATGCGCTGCACACCCTTGTTCTTGAAGGCGGTACCGCACAGCATGGGCTGAATTTCGGTGGCCAGGGTACGGGTACGCACGCCGAGCTTCACTTCTTCTTCAGTCAGAGTACCTTCTTCCAGGTACTTGTTCATCAGCTCTTCCGACGCTTCGGCAGCAGCTTCCACCAGGTTTTCACGCCACTTGTTGGCGGATTCCACCAGCTCAGCGGGGATGTCCTGGTATTCGAACTTCATGCCCTGGGAAGCTTCGTCCCAGATGATGGCCTTCATCTTGACCAGATCGACCACGCCCTTGAAGTTGTCTTCGGCGCCGATGGGGATCACCACGGGCACAGGGTTGGCCTTCAGGCGCAGCTTCATCTGGTCGTAGACCTTGAAGAAGTTGGCACCGGTACGGTCCATCTTGTTCACAAAGGCCAGACGAGGCACCTTGTACTTGTTGGCCTGACGCCACACGGTTTCGGACTGGGGCTGCACGCCGCCCACAGCGCAGTACACCATGCAAGCACCGTCCAGCACGCGCATGGAACGCTCCACCTCAATGGTGAAGTCCACGTGGCCGGGGGTGTCGATGATGTTGAAGCGGTGTTCGGGGTAGGACAGATCCATACCCTTCCAGAAGCAGGTCACGGCAGCCGAAGTGATCGTGATGCCGCGCTCTTGTTCCTGCTCCATCCAGTCGGTCGTAGCAGCACCATCGTGCACTTCGCCCAGCTTGTGGGTCACGCCTGTGTAGAACAGGATACGTTCGGTCGTGGTGGTTTTGCCTGCGTCGATGTGCGCCGAAATACCGATATTGCGGTAGCGCTCGATGGGGGTCTTGCGAGCCATGATGGATCCTTGATTGATCGTATGGGAGATCTGCTGGACCCCGCCTTGTGTGCAAGGCCAGCAGTTCAATATGGGGACGCTCTAAATCGAGACAAGGCCGCAGCAAGTTTTTGCGTGCGGCCCCGTTCGCGAGAGCGAAATTCCGATTAGAAGCGGAAGTGGCTGAAAGCCTTGTTGGCTTCGGCCATGCGGTGCACTTCGTCACGGCGCTTCATAGCGCCGCCACGACCTTCGGTGGCTTCCATCAGTTCGTTGGCCAAGCGCTGGGCCATGGACTTTTCACCACGCTTGCGGGCGGCTTCCTTGATCCAGCGCATGGACAGCGCCAGACGACGGACAGGGCGCACTTCCACGGGCACCTGGTAGTTGGCGCCACCCACGCGGCGGGACTTCACTTCCACCATGGGCTTCACGTTGTTGATGGCGGTGGTGAACACTTCCAGAGCGTCCTTTTCGGGCGACTTCTTGGAGATCAGTTCCAGAGCACCGTAGATGATGCGTTCTGCAACAGCCTTCTTGCCGCCTTCCATGATCACGTTCATGAACTTGGACAGCTCGACATTGCCGAACTTGGGATCCGGCAGAATTTCACGTTTGGGGACTTCGCGACGACGTGGCATTTTTTACCTCTATCTTTGCTTCAGTTGGCGTCTTTTCAGACACCGCGAGAGCCAAAACTGGACTCCCACTTACTCGACCCACACAAAACATTTGCGCTTCGGGTCACTACGCTGAATCTCGCGCCACGCGGGATACAGCACCTACTTGTCTTTTCAAAAAACCAGGGCTTACTTGGCCTTAGGCTTCTTGGCACCGTACTTGGAACGGGCTTGCTTACGGTCCTTGACGCCTTGCAGGTCAAGCGAACCGCGCACGATGTGGTAACGCACACCAGGCAAGTCCTTCACACGGCCGCCGCGAACCAGCACCACGCTGTGTTCTTGCAGGTTGTGGCCTTCACCGCCGATGTACGAAATGACTTCGAAACCGTTGGTCAGACGCACCTTGGCCACCTTACGCAGAGCCGAGTTAGGCTTCTTAGGCGTGGTGGTGTACACACGGGTGCACACGCCACGGCGTTGGGGGCAGTTTTCCATAGCAGGGCTCTTGGATTTGACAACTTCGACCGTGCGGCCCTGACGCACGAGTTGGTTAATGGTTGGCATTAAAAACGTCCCTAAACGTGAATTTGCTTTTCAAAGCGAAAACGTGAAACCCTTCGGAAATTCCGAAAAGCCCTCAAATGTACCAGCTTGGTCAAGTGCAAGCAAGGGACCTTGCATAACCCCTTGCTAACCACCGGCTGCACAAGCCCCGTGGAATCAAGCACTTGCGCGCCGGCAGCGGCACGGGCCGCCGGCGCTCCGCCCGGACTGCTTACATGATCCAGAGGCGGATGGCATCCCACAGGCGACCGAAGAAGCCGGCTTCCGGCACATCTTCCAGCGCCACCACAGGCACTTCGGCCACGGTGTCCGCACCCAGCAGCACCTTCAGGGAGCCTACGTTCTGCCCCTTGGCGATGGGGGCCACCAGCGGATCCTTGCGCACCACCTGGGTGGTCAGCTTGCCTGCGCTGCCGGCCGGCACGGTCACCACAATGGCGCTTTCCTGGCCGATCTTCAGCGCGTCCTTCTGGCCCTTCCACAGACGGGCCTCTTCCACGGGCTGACCGGCATCGAACAGCTTGACGCCGTCGAACGCGGTGTAACCCCAGTTCAGCAGCTTCTGGCTTTCGCCCGAACGGGCGTTCTCGCTGGCCGTACCCAGCACGATGGACAGCAGGCGGCGGCTGCCCACATTGGGCATGTCGCGCTTGGCCGTGGCCACCAGGCAGTAGCCCGCGGCAGCGGTGTGACCGGTCTTCAGTCCGTCCACCGTGGGATCACGGAACAACAAAGCGTTGCGATTGTTGCTATTGGACGCAGGCGTGCCCGGGTAGCGGTACTGCTTGGTCGCGTAGTAGTGCATGTACTGGGGGAAGTCATGCATCAGGCGCGTGGCCAGGATGGAGAGGTCACGCGCCGTCGTCAGGTGGCCCGGCTCGGTCAGGCCTTCGGGGTTCTTGTACGAGGTGTTCTTCATGCCGAGGGCCTTGGCCTGCTCGTTCATGAGGCGCACGAAATTTTCCTTGCTGCCGCCCACGCCCTCGGCCAGCGCCATGGTCGCATCGTTGCCCGACTGCACGATCATGCCGTGCAGCAGGTCGTCCACCTTCACCTGCATCTTGGGGTCGATGAACATGCGCGAACCCGGCATCTTCCAGGCCTGCTCGCTCACCGGCAGCGTCTGCTCCAGCGTGATCTTCTTGGTGCGCAGCGCGTCGAACACCAGATAGCCCGTCATCAGCTTGGTCAGCGAGGCTTGCTCGATGGCCACATCCGGCTCCTTGGAGGCCAGGATCTGGTTGGCCGTCACATCGATCAGCAGGTAGTTGCGGGCCGCGATCTCGGGGGGTTGGGGTTGGGCGATCTGCGCCAGACCCCAGACCGGCACCAGGGCCGCACTTAGAACCAGGGCTTGCAGGTGCGTTTTCACAGTTTTCATGGGAACAGAATGCTCAGACAAATAGACAAAACAAAAGAAAAAGGGTGAGCGATGGCCTTCCAGCCATCATGCTGCCGACTGCAGGTGGCGCACAACCAACCCTTTGAGCAACGGCAATTGTCCGTGGAAGAAATGCCCGCCTCCGGGCACGACGGTTACAGGCAGTATCTGTGGCCGTGCCCAGTCCATCACGGCGGACAGGGGCACGGTGTCGTCCTGCTCGCCGTGGACCACCAGCGTGCGCTCATGGGCCTCGGGTGGCACAGGCGCCACCTCGAAGCGGCTGGCCGCCGTCCCCACCAGCACCGCCTTGGCGATGCGGCCTTCGTGCCACAGCGTGGCCAGGGCATGGCTGGCCACAAAGGCCCCAAAGGAAAAGCCGGCCAGTGCCAGCGGCCCCTCGGGCGCCACCTGGCGCACCACGGCCAGCAGATCGTCCAGCTCGCCGCGGCCTGCATCGTGCGTGCCGGCGCTGGCGCCCACACCACGGAAATTGAAACGCACCGTGGTCCAGCCGCACTGCACAAAGGCACGTGCCAGGGTCTGCACCACCTTGTTGTCCATGGTGCCGCCGAACAGCGGGTGGGGATGGGTGATCACCGCCACGCCGCGCGGGGCCGGCAGCCCCCCGTCCAGGCTGGGCTGGTCACGCAAGGCCTCGATGGCGCCTGCCGCGCCAGTCAGGGTGAATTTTTCAGTCTGCACATTCACGTACTGCTATTCCATCAGGAGCTGCTCGCGCAAACACAGCGCGTCCAGCAGGGTAATTTGGCCAATGAAGCGTGTGAGCGCGTTTTAGCGCCCAAGTTCCGGTGGCACCAGCAGACGCTCCACCACCTGGCCGTGCTTCAGGTGGGAATCGACGATTTCATCGATGTCCGCCTCGTCCACGAAGGTGTACCAGGTGCCTTCGGGATAGACCACGGCCACGGGGCCGGCCGCACAGCGGTCCAGGCACCCGGCCTTGTTCACGCGCACCTGGCCTTTGCCGGCCAGACCGGCTTCCTTGACCCGCTTCTTGCAATGGTCGAAGCCCTCCTTCGCGCCATGCAAGGCACAGCAGTCTTCGCCATTGGGGCGTTCATTCAGGCAGAAGAAGATGTGGCGGGCGTAGTAGCCGGCTTGCGCCTCGGGCGCACGGGAGTGATCGCTCATGCCGCCATTCTAGGAGCGGCAGCGCGCTGCGCCACATACCAGCCCACATAGATGAGGGTGGCGTACGGCCACAGCCAGCCCAGCCACTGGGCCAGACCGTAGAAGCGGATGAAGCGCCCCTGCTCCCACACCTGCAGCGTCTGTGCAAAGTAGACATCGGTGGACGCCTGGTTGAGCCAGCTCAGGTGCATGGACAAGGCCACCAGCAGCAGCACGCCGCAGATGCGCCGCGGCACCGGCACCAGGGCCAGCGCCACCAGCACCCCACCCCAGATGGCCGCACGCCCCGGCGCCTGCAGCCATTCCCAGGCATGCGCCGGCCCATAGGTCAGCGCCGCCGACAGGGCCGTCACCCCCACCCCCGCCAGCACGATGCAGACCGCAAACACCGCCCGCCGCAGCTTGTGCGTGATGACGCAGTAGCCCAGCAGACAGGGGATCAGCAGGCCCAGCATCACGCACAGCAACTCGGCTCCTGGCGTCAGCGGCGTCATGGGCGCATCCCACAGCGGCAGCCAACTCATGAACGGCGTGTCTTCCAGCTGCTCGTCCAGCCACAGATCCAGCCGCTCCAGTACCTGGCCCAGCCCGAATGGCAGGGCCGTGGGGAACAGCAGCGACGCCGGCCACAGCGCCAGCAAAGCCACCGCACCGCCGGACCCCGGCGCCAGCCAGCGCTCACGAAACTGCGCCCAGCGCTGCAAAGCCCCCAGGCGCTCCAGCAGCGCCGCCAGCAAGGCCCCCAGCAGCGCGCCCGCGGCGTTCAGCGACAGGTCCAGATTCGACGGCACCCGCCGCGGCAGGTAGATCTGCAGGAACTCCATGCCCAGCGACAGCGCCGCACCCAGCAGCGCCGCCAGCGGCACGGCCCAGCGGGCACGCCGGCCATCGCGCAGCATGCCCAGCGCCAGCAGAAAGCCCAGGGGCACATAGCCGGCGATGTTGGTATTGACGTCGAACCAGGTCCAGTAGGGAGGCGGCAGCTTCGCCGTCAGAAACACCCACGGGTCCACCCCCTGCACGCGCCAGCCTTCGAACGGAAACAGGCTGGCGAACACAATCAGCGCGGCATAGATGGCCGCCAGGGTCCATGCGGAGCTGCGTGGCTGCATAGGGCGAAAATTCTCCTCCTCGCGGCGCACCAGCGCAGGCGCGGCCGCAGTGCTTTCCACGTGGAAAGCGGGGCTTAGAAAGGCTTGACCACCACCAGCACCACCGCCACGATCAGCAGCAGCACCGGAATTTCATTGAACCAGCGAAACCACCGGTGGCTGTGGCGGCAGTCATCGGCCGCCAGCTGTTGCAGCAACCGGGCGCACACCCCGTGGTAGACCACCACCAGCGCCACCACCGCCAGCTTGGCGTGCAGCCAGCCGCCGGCAAAACCGTAACCCAGCCACAGCCACAGACCCAGGCCCACGGCGGGCACCGCCAGCATGGTGGTGAAGCGCAGCAGTTTGCGTGCCATCAACAGCAGGCGCTCGCGCTCGGCCACGGAACCGGGCGTCACCATGGCCAGATTGACGTAAATGCGTGGCAGATAGAAGAGGCCAGCGAACCAGCTGGCCACGAACACAATGTGAAAAGCTTTGACCCACAACATGGGTCCAGTGTACGAGCCGTACGCACCGTAAAAAAGCCCGGCCGAAGCCGGGCTGGGAAATTCCTCGAAACGAGGACCTGCTCAGGGAGGTGAAGCAGGGGATCCAGCGAACCGGCTCCGGCATGCAATCTAGCGCTCCACCCTCAGCCAGCGCACACTGTTCGTCAGAAGCTGGCTGTTACACGCCCAATGGTCGTCACCAACGGAAAAACCCGCCGTCAGCGGCGGGACCAGCGGCATCCGATGGCTTGCAGTGCCTGCGGGTGCACCACGGTGGCACTGCATGACAGCACCCGCAGCCAGGGGCACAATGGCAGCATGCATTTGTCCAACCCCACCCCCTTTCCCCAGAACCGCCCCCGTCGCCTGCGCCGCGACGCTTTCACCCGCAATCTGGTGCGCGAGAACCGCCTGTCGGCCCACGACTTCATCTACCCGGTGTTTGTGCACGAAGGCACGAACCGCCGCGAAGCCGTGCCGTCCATGCCCGGTGTGGACCGCCTCAGCCTGGACCTGCTGTTGCCGGTGGCCGAAGAATGCGTGAAGCTGGAAATCCCGGTGCTGGCCCTGTTCCCCAACATCGACGCCGCGCTCAAGACGCCCGATGGCAAGGAGGCCCTGAACCCCGACGGCCTGATCCCCCGCGTGGTGCGTGCCCTGAAAAAGGAATTCCCCGGCCTGGGCGTGATGACCGATGTGGCGCTGGACCCCTACACCAGCCACGGCCAGGACGGCATCCTGGACGAGACCGGCTACATCCTGAACGATGAAACCGTGGAAGTCTTGGTCGGCCAGGCACTGAACCACGCCGCTGCCGGCGTGGACATGGTGGCACCCAGCGACATGATGGACGGCCGCATCGGCGCCATCCGCGAAGCGCTGGAGCTGCAAGGCCATATCCACACCCGGATCATGGCCTACAGCGCCAAGTACGCCAGCGCCTTCTACGGCCCCTTCCGCGACGCCGTGGGCACCCGTGGCGCACTGGGCAAGGCCGACAAGAACGTCTACCAGATGGACCCCGCCAACACCGACGAAGCGCTGCGCGAAGTGGCGCTGGATCTGGCCGAAGGCGCGGACATGGTGATGGTCAAGCCCGGCATGCCGTATCTGGACGTGGTGCGCCGCGTCAAGGACGAGTTCAAGGTGCCCACCTTTGCCTACCAGGTGTCGGGCGAGTACGCCATGCTCAAGGCCGCGGCCGCCAACGGCTGGCTGGACCACGATGCGGTGATGATGGAAGCCCTGCTGGCCTTCAAGCGTGCCGGTGCCGATGGCATCCTGACCTACTTCGCCATCGACGCGGCCAAGAAGCTGCGCCAGCAGGCGTAAGCCGGGGCCACAGCGCTCCACCCGGCCCCTGCGGCCACCGCCGCTGACCGGCTCCGCCAGCGCAGGCAGCCCCGGCAGCGGCCTTTTTTAGGCACGACATGCACCTGCTGCGCATCCACCCCGCTGCCCACCTGGTGGAAGACCGGGGCACCGCCCTGCCCTCCGCTGCGCCGGAGCCGGGCAGCTTCTGGTGGCTGGCCTGCGAGCGCACCGAGCTCGAGGCCCGGTTGCCGGAAATCCAGGCCATGCTGCAGGCCGTCTGCGGTGCGCCGCTGCTGGACCTGCATGTGTCCGACCTGCTCAACGCCCACATCCCGTCCACCTCGGACTACACCTCCCAGTACGACGTGATGCTGTTCCACCGCCTGGTGGACTCCGGCGCCAGCGACTCCCCCGCCGCCATCCGCGCCGCCGGCAAGGGCGGCACCGCGCCGCCGCCCACCCCGGTGCTGCAGCGCGTGCGCACCCAGCCCATCGGCTTTGCGGTGTACGACCAGCTGCTGCTGACCGTGCACCCACCCGCCTGTCCGCTGCAGCAGCAGTTCCAGCAGCGGCTGGAAACGGCCCGCCAGGTGCCCGAAGGCCGGCCCGGCGCCGCCAAGCTGCCGCACAGCCCGGCCGACCTGATGCTGCGCATGCTCAACCAGATGGTGGACGGCTACCTGGACCTGCGCCGCGTGATGACGCGCCAGCTGGACCACTGGCAGCTGTCGCTGCTGCGCCCACGCGCCAAGTTCCACGACTGGAGCGCGGTGCTGGATGCCCGCCTGGCGCTGCACCAGCTGGACGAAATCTGCGAAGACCAGCGCGGTGCCGTGCAGGACTGGATCGAGGCCATGGACAGCTGGCCCGACGACTCCGGCCACGACCGGCGCGAGCACGAGCTGCTGCGCGTACGCTCACGCGACGTGCTGGAGCACATCGAGCGCGTGATCCACCATGTGCGCCGCATCGAGCAGAGCGCCGAAGCGGCCGTGCAGATGCATTTCTCGTCGCAGAGCAACCGCGCCAACGACATCATGCGCACGCTGACCACGCTCACCGCCGTGTTCCTGCCGTTGAACCTGATTGCGGCCATCTTCGGCATGAACTTCGAATTCATTCCCTGGATCCACCAAAGCCACGGCTTCTGGTGGGCCGTGGCCAGCATGGCGTTGATCGCGCTGGCGCTGCTGGTGTTCTTCTGGCGCCGGCGCTATCTGGACCGCAACAGCCTGCGCTGAGACCGCGCAGCGCAGACGCCCGGTGCAGGCAACGGCGCGGCGCGCCCGCCCTCAGGTGCGCAGTTGCGTATCCAGAAATGCCAGCGTCCTGTCCCGCGCCACCAGGGCCGAGGCATCGTCGTAGCTGGCGCGCTGGTCACAGTTGAAGCCGTGGTCGGCGTCATAGACAAACACCTGGGCCTGGGGCTGGACCTGGTCAAAAGCCAGCACCGTATCGACGGGGATGAAATGGTCATGGCGGCCGAAATGCGCCATCACCGGGCACAGCGGCTGGCGGCTGCGTTCCTCGGGCCCGGTCATGCCGCCGCCGTAGTAGCAGACGGCCGCCGACAGCTGCGGCAGGCTGCAGGCCGCGCGCCAGGCCAGCAATCCGCCCCAGCAAAAGCCCACGGCCCCCACTTTCTGGCCGGTGGTGGTGGCCAGCCAGTCCACGGCGGTACCGACGTCCTGCGCCATGCCAGGAGGCGGCAGAGCTTCGGCCTGGGCCTTGAGCTGGCGGCCCTGCTGCATGTCGGCATCGCTGTAGCCCAGCTCCACGCCCAAGGTGTCGCAGGGTGCCAGGCGGTAGAACAGCGCCGGCGCCACGGCCGCAAAGCCCCGTGCGGCAAAACGCTCGGTCACGGCGCGGATGTGGCTGTTGACGCCGAAGATCTCCTGCAACACCACCACGGCCCCGCACAACGGGCCCTCGGGAATGGCCGCCCAGGCTGGCAGCAAGCGACCGTCGGGGGTCTGCAGATTCAGGAGTTGGCCGGTATGGGGCATGGAGCTTCCTAGGGGAGGTGGCGCCGAGGTCAAAGCGGGGGCGAAGCCACGGCACCCTGCGGGCAAGGTGCCGTGCTGTAATGCCTGACGGTATGCCAGACACAGCACGATTTTTACAGGAGACCGCATGTCGCCACCACCCATCGTCCTGATCACCGGTGCCAGCCGTGGTATTGGCGCCGCAACCGCCCGCCTGGCTGCCGCCCGGGGCTGGGCCGTGGCCGTGAACTACCAGCAGCGCCGCGATGCCGCCGATGCGCTGGTGCACGAGATCCAGTGCGCGGGTGGCGAGGCCATGGCCGTGCAAGGCGATGTGGGCGATGAGGCCCAGGTAGTGGCGATGTATGAAGCCATGGACCGCCACTGGGGCCGGCCGCTGGCGGTCCTGGTGAACAACGCCGGCGTGGTGGACCGCCCCAGCCAGGTGGCCGACATGTCTGCTGCACGGCTGGAGCGCATGTTCCGCGTCAATGTGCTGGGCAGCTTCTACTGCGCGCGCGAGGCCGTGCGCCGCATGAGCACGGCCCGCGGCGGCCAGGGCGGCAGCATCGTCAATGTCTCCAGTGCCGCTGCCTTGCTGGGCGCAGCCCACCAGTATGTGGACTACGCCGCCGCCAAGGGTGCGGTGGATGTGATGACGCGCGGTCTGGCCAAGGAGGTGGCGGCCGAGGGGATCCGCGTCAACGCGGTGCGCCCGGGGCTGATCGAGACCGAGATCCACGCCAGCGGCGGCCTGCCCGACCGTGTGCGCGAACTGCAACACCAGGTGCCCATGCAGCGCGGCGGCTCCGCCGACGAGGTGGCAGAAGCTATCCTGTGGCTGATGTCTCCCGCTTCCAGCTACACCACGGCCAGTTTCACCGAAGTCTCCGGTGGCCGGCACTGAAATACACCCATGGACCTCAAACCCCTGATCACGCTGGTGGCCATCGTCAACCCGCTGGCCATCGTCCCTTTTTTCATCCACTACACCCAGGGGTTTGACGAGACCCAGCGCCGCCAGACCATCCGCACCGCCGCCATCAGCACCTGTGTGGTGATCTGCGCCTGTGCCCTGATCGGGCTGCAGGTGCTGGATTTCTTCAACATCTCGCTGCAGAGCTTTCAGGTCGGCGGCGGCCTGCTGCTGCTGATCAGCGCGATGAACATGCTCAACGCCCGTCCGGCCGAAGACCGGCCCAACACCGGCACGCTGGAGGCTGGGGTTGAAAAAGCGGCCATGGGCAACAGCATTGCGGTCGTCCCCTTGACCATCCCGCTGCTGACCGGGCCGGCCGCCATGTCCACCGTGGTGATCTATGCCGATCAGGCACGCAGCATCTGGCAGCACATTGCACTGCTGGGTTACGGCGTGGTAGTGGCTGCGGCCGTGTGGGCCGCGTTCTCGCTGGCCGATCCCATCAGCCGTGTGCTGGGCAAGACCGGCATCAACGTGATGACCCGCCTGATGGGCCTGATCCTGGCGGCACTGGCCATCGAGGTGATGGCCGGCGGCCTGGTGAAAATCTTCCCGGCACTGGCCGGCGTCCACTGACGCTCGCGGCCCGTCCCTGGGCCGCTCGGTGATGGCATGGCTGCGGGAAGGAGCATTACCCTTCCCGCGCCCGCTTCTTCTTGCTGCTTGCCTCCCCGCTCCCCCTTGTCCGTCCGGAAGCCTAGAGACTGCTGGCCACCTGTTCCGTGCGGGTCTGCTGCTCCACATGGTCATCGCCCGTGGAACAGGCCCCACCGCAGCCGTGGATGGGGGCCTGCGGCAGCGATTGCGGGAGGTAGACTACCCCCGAGGCGGGATCGAAATTCACATCCTGGAGGTGCTTGGCCAGCGCCGCATCCATGGTCTGGGCATGGTGGGTGAACCAGGTCACCAGCTCGGCCGCCATGCCGCGGATCACATGCAGCTCCCCCTGTGCACCGCGTTCCGCCCCCTCGCGCATGATCTGCAGCACGACGCGGTGCTGCAGGCTGTGGCAGTTGTCCGGCGCAAAGCCGGTGCTGACCATCCAGCGGTCTTCCTGGCCGAAGTGGCCATCGGTATGCTCCACCAGCGCCCGCCAGGCAGCGGGAAGCTCCGCATCGGGGGCTTCTTCCACCACGGCCAGCAGGTCAACGAACTCTTGGTGCGTGTCGTCCATCGCCGCCATATCCAGCGCCAGTTCGTCGCTCCATTCCAGTGTGGCCATGTGCCTGCTCCGCAAATTGCAATGCAGGGCAGCTTACGGCGACACAGTGGCCCTGCAGGTTGAGCCACATCAAGGATTCACTGTCCGGGGGCCGCCGCCGGGCGGAGCGGGTGCGCGCCCCTGGCACACCGCCGCAGGCGGTGTGAAAACGGATTCAGGGGGCTTTGGCGGGCAGCTGCGTCAGCCATTGCTGCAGCTGCAGCCCGGCCTGGTCCACCGCCTGGGCCAGGGCCTGCGCGCCCGCGGCCGCATTGGCGGCACTGGCCGGCTGCTGCAGGGCGAACAGCCGCTGCCCCAGCAGCACATCCCCGCCGCGCCGGGAGTCGATCAAGGTGGCACGCAAGCGCAGCGCCCCTACGCTGGCCGTGCTGCCGGTGAACACCTGTTCAAACTCTTCCAGCGCCAGCTGCAGCACCGGCGGCGTCTGGCCCTGCACGCGCGGCGCCTGGGCCCCGCGCTCGGCGGACAGCACGATCCGGTCCTGGCTCAGGATGTCGCGCAGCCGCTGCTGCACCAGCACCGCTGGCGGCTGGCTCCAGCGCGCATAGGCATAGGCATGCTGAGCGTTGGCATCGGCATAGGCCAGGCGGTAGAGCACGGAGGTGCTGTTCTCGTTCTGGGCCCGCGCCTGGATATCGGCCAGCGCCAGCACCGGGTGGACGCTGGCGGGTGCCGCCGCGGCCACCGCGGGCAGTGGCCCGAGGTCGAAACGCGCCGGCTGGTTGGGCGACGACGGCAGGTTGCTGCAGGCGCTCAGCCCCGTCGCCAGCAAGGCGGCTCCCCACAAAGTGCTTGCACGCATGGTGTTCTCCTTGGCCTTAGCGGCCGGCCGCGGCAGGTGCGGCAAAGCCCGGCTCACCCGGTCCTGGCTGGACGCGGCCTTCGCCAAATATCAGGGACTGGGGGTTGTTGGTGATGCCCGAGGCCGCCGCCCCCATGCCGCGCGCAGCGCGCGAGACATCGCTGGCCGCCTGGGTCACGGCCGGCAAGGTGGTGCGGGACAGCTGCTCTGCCGCCGCCCCCATGGACTCGGCGCCGCGCTCCAGCTGGTCCATCGGCCCACCCTGGTTCTGCAAGCGCTGCGCCAGCTGGCGCACCTCGGTGGCCAGCTGACCAGCCTCCTGCCCGGCCTTTTCCAGCGCCAGCATGCTGCGCCGGGCGTTCTCCGACAGCTCCGGCAGCTGGGCCGCCGCCGGGTCGATGCGCTCGGTGATGGTGCGGTTCAGGCTGTGGGTCAGCTCGTTCACCCCCTTGGCCGCGCCGGCAATGTCACCCAATGCGGCCGAGAAACGCTGCTGGTTCTCGGTGCCCAGCAGTTCGTTGATGCGGCGCGTGGCTTCGTCCACCCGCCCCATGATGAGCATGCCCTGGTCGGCCAGCACGGTCAGCGGCGAGGAGCGCATGGGCAGACGCGGCAGCCCGCTGGGACCGGTAGTCAGCACGCTTTGCGGTGTGTCGCTGTCGTCCAGCTGGATGTGGGCGATGCCGGTCACCCCCTGGTAACCCAGCTGGGCATAAGTGGTCTGGGGGCTGACCGGGGCATCCGCGTCGACCGCAATGCGGATCAGCACATTGCCGCTGCTTTGCGGATCAAAGCCGATGCGCGTGACCTTGCCCACCGACACGCCCTTGTAGCGCACCGTGGCCTGGGGCTGCAGGCCACTGATGGCGTCCTTGGTGGACATTTCGTATTCCACATACTGGTGGCGGTCACGTGTCAGCCACATGGCCAACCCTGCCAGCAGGCAGACCACCGCCACCACGAACAGGCCTGCGGCCATGGCATGGGACTTGTTTTCCATCATTGACCTCCCTCTGGGCCCGGCCCGGATGGTGCAGGTGCCATGGCCCTGCGGCCACGCTCACCCTGAAAGAATTGCGCAACAAAGGGGTGGGGAAAGACCGCCACCTCCTGCGGGGTGCCGGTGACCAGCACTTTTTTCTCGGCCAGCACGGCCACGCGGCTGGACAGCGCGAACAGCGTATCCAGATCGTGGGTGACCATGACCACGGTCAGGTCCAGCTCGGCATGCAGCTCGCGCAGCAGCGCACAGAAATCGTCCGAGCCATTCGGGTCCAGTCCTGCCGTGGGCTCGTCCAGCAGCAGCAACGGCGGATCCATGATCAGCGCCCGCGCCAGCGCCACCCGCTTGATCATGCCACCCGACAGGTCGGCCGGCATGCGCATGGCGTGCTCGGGCTTGAGGCCCACCATCTGCAGCTTGACCAGGGCGGCGGCATCCACCAGCGCGCGCGGCAGCGTCCCCAGCTCGCGCAGCGGAAATGCCACGTTGTCCAGCACGTTGAAGGCCGAATACAGCGCCCCCTGCTGGAACAGCATGCCCACGCGGCTGGCCGCGCCTTCGCCCCCCATGGCCGCCGCCGGCTGGCCCAGCACCTCCACCGTGCCCTTGCCCGGCTGCAGCAGCCCCAGGATCTGGCGCAGCAGCACCGTCTTGCCGGTCCCCGAGCCGCCGACGATGGACAGCATCTCGCCGCGGTAGATGTCCAGGTCCAGGTCCTGGTGCACGGCGAACTGGCTCTCGCCTTCACCAAAGATGCTCCACAGCTTGTCGATGTGCACCACGCGCTCGCCCTGCGCCCAGAGGGCTGCGGCCGCGGAAGGGGGAGAGACTGCGGTATCGACCATCAGAAACCCACGTTGCGAAACAGAATGGCGAAGACCGCATCCACCACGATCACCATGGTGATGGCCGTGACCACCGAGGCCGTGGTGCCCTGGCCCAGGCTCTGGGTGTTGGGCTCCACCCGCAGGCCCCAGTGGCAGCCGATCAGCGCGATGAACACGCCAAACACCACCGACTTGCCCATGGCCAGCCACAGATTGCCGACATTGACCGCGTCCGGCAGCGACTGCAGAAAGTACGCGGCCGAGATGCCCATGGTCATATCCGCCGCCAGCATGCCGCCGGCCAGCGCGGCCAGCGTGGTCCACAGGCTGATCAGGGGCATGGCCAGCGCCAGCGCCAGCGCACGCGGCATCACCAGGCGGTAGCCCTGGGGAATGCCCATGACCTGCATGGCGTCAAGCTCCTCGGTCACCCGCATCACGCCGATCTGGGCCGTGATGGCCGAGCCGGTGCGGCCCGCCACCAGAATGGCGCCCAACAGCGGCCCCAGCTCCCGGATCAGCGAAATGCCCAGGATGTTGACGATGAAGGCCTCTGCCCCGAACTGGCGCAGTTGCAGCGACATCAGATAGGCCAGCACCACGCCGATCAGAAAACCCACCAGGGCCGTGATGGGCAGCGCCATGGCACCCATGTTGTAGAGGTGACCCGATACATCGCGCCAGGGTCCACGCAGCGGTGCGCGCAACAGGCGCAGCACATCCAGCAGCAATTGGCCGACCAGTTGCACCATGGCCAGCAGATGTTCGCGCCCCTGGATGACCATGCACCCCAGGGACTCCACGGCCTCGCGCACCGGATGGGGCTTGGGTATGGGCGCCGGGGGCGCGGTGAAGCGTTCCACCCGCTGCAGCATGGCCTTCTGCCCCGGCGTGGCCTGCAGGCGCGCAGGCCATTGGCCCTGCCAGTGCTGCCACAGCAGCTGGGCACCCACATGGTCCAGCCAGTCCACACCGTGCAGATCCCAGCCCAGATCGGGCTGCGCCGGCGCCGCCTTGAGCTGTGCCTGCACGCGCGCCCAGTGGGCGCGGTCACCGAAATCGGCGGCGCCCCATCGGCCCTGCAGCACGGCCCAGGCCCCTTCCGGGGAGTTCTGGCGTTGCAGCTGCGGCGGCAAGGAAGTCATGGGCAAGGTGATACGGCTACTCCGGCAACAGACAAGACCACAGGATAACGGCAGCGCCGCGCCCTGGCACGGCCGCCCTGCATCGCAATCCGCTGCATCCGCAGGATGTGGCGCTGCAATATTTATCAAAAACCCGCGGCAAATCAAGTTCTGCGTGCCTATGCAGCTACATCTTTACAAGCAAGCTGCCGTTTTCCCTCTCGACAGTGGCAGGCCGTTTCCCACAATTGTTGCCATCCCATTGACCCCGGCTTCCAGCGAGCCGGACCTCTTTTTTGCGGCCTGTGCACCCCATGAGCGACAACCAGTTTGACTACATCATCATCGGCGGTGGCACCGCTGGCGCCCTGCTTGCCAACCGCCTGAGCGCAGACCGCAGCCTGCGCGTGCTGCTGATCGAAGCGGGCCGCAAGGACGACTACCACTGGATCCACATCCCCGTCGGCTACCTGTACTGCATCGGCAATCCGCGCACCGACTGGCTCTACCAGACCGAACCCGACGCCGGCCTGAACGGCCGCCGCCTGCGCTACCCCCGCGGCAAGACGCTGGGAGGGTGCTCCAGCATCAACGGCATGATCTATATGCGCGGCCAGGCCCGCGACTACGACGCCTGGGCGCAGATCACCGGCGACGATGCCTGGACCTGGGACAGCGTGCTGCCCGCCTTCCGCCGCCACGAAGACCACTGGCGCCTGGACCAGCCCGAAGGCGTGAACGAAAACTTCAAGCGCCTGCACGGCAACAAGGCCACCGGCAGCACCGGCGAATGGCGGGTGGAAAAGCAGCGCCTGCGCTGGGACATCCTGGACGCCTTTGCCCAGGCGGCGCAACAGGCCGGCATTCCGGCCACCGACGATTTCAACCGCGGCACCAACGAAGGCGTGGGCTACTTCGAAGTCAACCAAAAAGCCGGGCTGCGCTGGAATACGGCCAAGGCTTTTCTGCGCCCCACCTGCTACGGGCGGCCCAATTTCGAACTGTGGACCTGCGCCCAGGCCACGCGCCTGCTCACCCAGCGCCAGGCGGACGGCAGCCTGCGCTGCACCGGCGTGGAAGTCTGGACGGGCGATGAACGCCTGGTGGCCCATGCCAGCGAGGAAGTGGTGCTCAGCGCGGGCGCCGTCAATTCGCCCCAGCTGCTGCAGCTGTCGGGCATCGGCCCCGGCCACCTGTTGCAGCAGCATGGCATTCCCACGCTGTGCGATCTGCCCGGGGTGGGTGCCAATCTGCAGGACCACCTGCAGATCCGCGCCGTCTACAAGGTGCGGGGCGCACCCACGCTGAACGTGATGGCCAGCTCCCTGTGGGGCAAGGCCAAGATCGGCATGGAATACGCCTTCAAGCGCAGCGGTCCGATGAGCATGGCGCCTTCGCAGCTGGGGGCTTTCACGCGCAGCGACCCCCACCAGCCCCATCCCAATCTGGAATACCACGTGCAGCCCTTGTCGCTGGATGCGTTCGGCGAGCCGCTGCACCCGTTTCCGGCCTTCACCGCCAGCGTCTGTAACCTCAACCCCACCAGCCGGGGCACGGTGCAGATCACCAGCGCCCATTTCAAGGATGCGCCTGCGATTGCACCCAACTACCTGTCCACGCCCGAAGACCGCCAGGTGGCGGCCGACAGCCTGCGCGTGACGCGCCGCATCGCTGCCCAGCCGGCGCTGGCGCCTTACCAGCCCGAAGAATGGAAGCCAGGCCCCCAGTACCAGAGCGATGAAGACCTGGCCCGCCTGGCGGGCGACATTGCCACCACCATCTTCCACCCCGTAGGCACCACCGCCATGGGCCGGGACGGCGACCCGAACGCCGTGCTGGACAGCCGCCTGCGCGTGCGCGACGGGCGCGGCGGCCTGGTGGCCGGGCTGCGCGTGGTGGACGCTGGCGCCATGCCCACCATCACCAGCGGCAACACCAACAGCCCCACGCTGATGATGGCCGAGAAGGCGGCCGAATGGATCCGCGCCGACCGGCAGGCGCGCCGCCAGCATGCAGCGGTGGCGCCCGTGCCGGAAACGGCAGCCGCCTGAGCAGCCCCAGCCCGGCCCCAGGGCCCGGGGGTGAAGGCGTCACCGTCAGCCCGCCCCCTCCTGGTCGCTGACGGTCCATGCAGGGCTGCCGTCTGCCCGGATTCAGGCTGCGCGGGATGCGCACCAGGATGGTGCATTCGGCGGGCATCCAAAAATCAGAGCAGCGAGGGCTTATTCCATGGGCAAACTGATCTCCATCAAGCCGCCAAAGCCTGGCGCATGTACGCTGTAGGCTCCTATTTTGTAAGTGCGCACAAGCCGTTGCCTCCTGCGCCATGCAGGTCCTGGCTGTCCAAACGGTTGCACCTGCTTGCAGTCGTGACAACCAGCGGTCTTCCCGCTGCGGGAAATCCCCGATGCACCGCGTCAGTGCAAGTCTTACAGTAGTCCCACTTCTGAGCGCACCACGGTGCGACACGGAGGAGCCGAGGAGACGACTCGACACAACCAGACCAATATTCATAAAAAGCATCCGACATCGAGATTGCTTTCCCAGCGCCGGCATTGACCGGCGCTTTTTTATGGCCCGCCGAATTCAGCCCCTGCAGCACGGCGGCGGCCCCTGGCGGTGCGACAATCCGCGCCACTATGGAATGGATACTCGTCTCCCTCGCCTCGGCACTGGCCGGTTTTGTGGATGCCATCGTGGGGGGCGGCGGTCTGATCCTGGTGCCGGCCATGTTTGCGGCCTTTCCCACCACCACCCCCGCCACGCTGTTCGGCACCAACAAAAGCGCTGCCGTCTGGGGCACGGCGATTTCGGCCTGGCAGTACAGCCACCGGGTGCGCATCACCTGGGTCACGCTGGTGCCGGCCATTGGCGCCACCCTGGTCGGAGCCTTTCTGGGGGCCTGGGCGGTCACCCTGATCAAGCCCGACTTTCTGCGCATCCTGCTGCCCTTCATCCTGCTGGGCGTGCTGCTGTATACCCTGGCCAAGAAGGAGCTGGGCCGCGACCATGCGCCGCGCCTGACCGGCCGCACCGAGATGTGGGCGGCCAGCGCCATCGGCCTGCTGATCGGCTTTTATGACGGGTTCTTTGGCCCCGGCACCGGCAGCTTCTTTGTCTTTCTGTTCGTGCGTCTGCTGGGCTATGACTTCCTGAACGCCTCGGCCAGCGCCAAGCTGCTGAACCTGGCGTCCAACGCGGCAGCGCTGCTGCTGTTCTCGCTCAAGGGCCATGTGTGGTGGCATTTCGCCATCCCGCTGGCCGTGGCCAATGTGCTGGGCAGCATGCTGGGCACCTGGATGGCCCTGCGCCACGGCACGGGCTTTGTGCGCACCATTTTCATCGGCGTGGTGAGCCTGCTGATCCTGAAGACCGGCTGGGACGCTTTCAAGCTGCTCTGAGCCCGCAGCCACCTGCAAGCCCTGCCGTGCACGCGGGCCGCGAAGCCCGCCATCTGCGGCCACGGGGCCTCGCTTCTATAATTGCTGCTGCTTTCGCCTTAAAGCCGCGCACAACGCCGGTGCCACCGCACCGCCGCGCGACACAGCCCAGCCCACCGCCTTGCACGACGCCCTTTGCGGCATCCCGCGGTCCGGCGGCTGTGGGCCCTCACTGTGGACCTGCTGATCATGCAGGCGCGCTCCGTCCATCCGGGGCCGGGGCACTTGTCCTGCGCGACGGCTGCTGGAACCCATTCCCATGAAACGCATTTCCCTGATTGCTGCGGCCACCCTGGCCCTGCTGGGCGCAACCGCTGCCCAAGCCCGTTCGTTCGACGCCATCCAGAAGGACGGCACGCTGCGCCTGGCCACCGAGGGCTATTACGCCCCGTTTGCCTACTTTGAAGGCAAGAAGCTGGTGGGCTTTGAAGTGGACCTGGCCGAACTGATGGCCCAGAAGATGGGTGTGAAGTTCGAATGGAAAACCATTCCCTTCGATTCCCTGCTGACCGGTCTGTCCCAGGACCGCTGGGATCTGGTCATCTCCTCGCACGGCATCACGCCCGAACGCGAAAAGGCCGTGACCTTCACCCTGCCCCATTACTGCTCGGGTGCCCAGGTGATTTCGCTGTCCGACAGCATCAAGGGCGGCAAGGACCTGGCCGGCAAGACCGTCTCGGCCCAGACCGGCACCACTTACCTGGACTATGTGCAAAAGCATGTGCCCGGTGTGAAGCGCGTGGTGAACTTCCCCACCAACGAAGCCGCCATGCATGCGCTGATGTCCAAGCGCGCCGATGCCTGGGTCACCGAGCGCTTCCTGGCCAAGGAAATGCTGGCCAAAAACCCCAGCATCCAGTTCAAGCAGGGCGAAATGCTGTTCGTCGAGCGCATTGCCGCGGCCGTGGCCAAGGGCAACCAGAGCCTGGTCGGCGCCTGGAACAAGGCGTTTGCCGAATCGCTGAAGGACGGCAGCTACGCCAAGATTTCGCAGAAGTGGTTCAAGGAAGATATCCGCTGCCCTGAATAAGCCTTGGCAAAGCGCTGCCGGTACGCAACGTGCCAGCACGCTTGCCCGGTCGCCGGGCTGTCCTCTGTGGGGTCTTGCGCACACCCGGTGCCCGGGTGTTGCCAAACTGTCAGGAATTTTGCGGCACGCAGAAAGTGTGCAGCCACACTCTATATAGATCGCATACAGCCATATTCCGTACGCTATAGAGGCCATAGGGTATAAGCATATATCTCCCTATAATTTTGCTAATGTGGGTTTAGGTACTTTGCGCCCTGGCGCCCCTGCTCCCCATAATCAATGACCGGCTGTCCTGCCTGCCGGTTTTTTGTTCAGAACAACATTCCACAAGGAAACGAGGAGTGCGTATGCAAGTGTTGAAGGCCGTTGCCGTGGCTGCCGCTTTGTGCGGTGCCGTTATTGCCCAAGCCCGCCCGCTGGAAGAGATCCAGAAGAGCGGCACCATCGTTCTGGCAACCGAAGGCCAGTACGCACCCTTCAACTTCTACAAGGGCAAGCAGCTGACCGGCTACGAAGTCGAGGTGGGCGAAGCCGTGGCCAAGAAGATGGGCCTGAAGTTCGAGTGGAAGACCGTGGGCTTCGACGCCCTGCTGACTGGGCTGGCCCAGGACCGCTGGGATCTGGTGGTCGCCTCGCACGGCGTCACCGAAGAGCGCGCCAAGGCAGTCACCTTCACCCATCCCCATTACTGCTCGGGCGGTCAGATCGTGTCGCTGACACCCTCCATCTCCAAGGTCGGCGATCTGACCGGCAAGGTCGTGGCCGTGCAGACCGGCACCAGCTACATGGACAACGTGAAGAAGGTGGCTGGCGTCAAGGAAGTGAAGAATTTCCCCACCGACGAAGCCGCACGCAGCGCACTGAGCTCCAAGCGCGTCGACGCCTGGGTGACCGACCGCTTCGTCGCCAAGGAAATGCTGGCCAAGGCCCCCAAGGCTGGGCTCAAGGCCGGAGACATGCTGTTCATCGAACACATTGCCGCCGCCGTCTCCAAGGGCAACCAGGGCCTGGCCGATGCCTGGAACAAGGCCCTGAAGGAAGCGATTGCCGATGGCACCGTGGGTACCATCTCCAAGAAGTACTTCCAAGAAGACGTCACCTGCAAGTAACCCCCTGACGGCCAGGCCCTCCCCGGCCTGGCCGTTTGCTTTTTTCTCCATTCGCCCATGTTTCTCGCCCTCTGGCCCGCGCACTGGAGCCGCACCCAGCGCAGCAATGCCACGCTGATCGCCGCCCTGCTGCTGATGGTGCTGGTGCTGTCCCTGCTGGGTCAGTTCCTCTCGTATTTCCCTGAACCCATTGGATCCAATGCCGAACTGTTCGCAGAAGGCGCACTCACCACGCTGTACCTGACGCTGGTATCCGGCGCCGCCGGCCTGGTGCTGGGCACCGGCGCCGCACTGGCCCGCACCTCCCGCCTGGCCTGGTTGCGCTGGATTGCCAGTTTCTATATCTGGGCCATCCGCGGTACGCCGCTGCTGGTGCAGATCCTGTTTGTCTACTTCGCCCTGCCCGTGCTGGTGCCCGGACTGAACCTGCCGGACTTCGCCGCGGCCGTGGTCGCCCTGGGCCTGAATGCCGGCGCCTACAACGCAGAAGCCATCCGTGCCGGTCTGCTGGCCGTGCCCCGTGGTCAGACCGAAGCCGCCCGCGCCCTGGGCCTGCCTAAGACCCGCGTGTTCCTGGATGTGGTGTTCCCCCAGGCGTTCAAGATTTCGCTGCCGCCGCTGGTGAGCAACTTTGTGGCCCTGCTCAAGGATTCCTCGCTGGCCTATGCGATTGGCGTGGTGGAGCTGACCAATGTGGGCAACCGCATCCAGTCGGCCACCTTCCAGCCCGTGCAGACGCTGGTGACGGTGGCCATCACCTACCTGATTCTGACCACGCTGGTGACACAGGTGACGCATGCCATCGAGTACCGCTTTGACGTGGAAGGACGCGCCAAATGAGCACCACGC
Source organism: Comamonas terrigena NBRC 13299 (assembly GCF_006740045.1). Lineage (NCBI taxonomy): Bacteria > Pseudomonadati > Pseudomonadota > Betaproteobacteria > Burkholderiales > Comamonadaceae > Comamonas > Comamonas terrigena. The sequence goes on along the minus strand of NZ_AP019749.1, from coordinate 250,281 downwards.
AAACCGGCTCCCCCTATATCGTTGCGCAGAATGTGCGCAAATCCTTTGGCAACCACGAGGTGCTCAAAGGCGTGTCCACGGTGTTCCGCACCGGCGAGGTGACCGTGATCATCGGCGCCTCCGGCTCCGGCAAGAGCACGCTGCTGCGCGCCATCAACCGGCTGGAGCCACATGACAGCGGCTCCATCACCATCGGCGGCACAGAAGTGACCGACGACGAGGCCACGCTGCTCAAGCAGCGCAGCGAAGTCGGCATGGTGTTCCAGCAGTTCAATCTGTTCGGCCACATGAGCGTGCTGGACAACGTGACGCTGGCGCCCCGCCGCATCCACAAGCTGCCACGCGCCCAGGCCAACGAGAAGGCCATGACCCTGCTCAAGCGCGTGGGCATGGAAGCCCATGCGCACAAATACCCCTGGCAGCTGTCCGGTGGCCAGCAGCAGCGCGTGGCCATTGCCCGTGCGCTGGCCATGGAGCCCAAGGTGATGCTGTTCGACGAGCCCACCAGTGCACTCGACCCCGAGATGGTGCAGGAAGTGCTGGACGTGATGCGCCAGCTGGCCAAGGCCGGCATGACCATGATCGTCGTGACCCACGAAATGGGCTTTGCCCGTGAAGTGGCCGACCGCGTGATGTTCTTCGACCAGGGTTGCATTGCCTACGATGCGCCGCCCGCCGAGTTCTTCAACAACCCGGCCAATGACCGTATCCGCGCCTTCATCGGCCGCATGAGCGCCTGAACGCCTGAGCACATCGAAAAAAGGAGCACGCGGTGTTCGTGTAGTGGCCATCTTGCGCAGCAATGCGTTCCAGACAGTCACTGCAAGGCCACAGGCTGCTGCTGTGTGGTTTTGACCGCCTGCTGCCTGCGCACAGGCACTGAAAGTGGGTTGCGTATGCGCACCGAACGCTGGGGCCTGGCGGCCCTGCTGACCGTCACCGTAGTCTGGGGCACGACCTTCCCGGCCATGAAGCTGCTGTCCGGCCACCTGTCGGCGCTGGAAATCATCTGGCTGCGCTTCATCATTGCCAGCGCCGTGCTGCTGCCGCTGTGGCGCGGCATGCGCCGCAGCGAGCGCCGCTGGGGCCTGCTGCTGGGGGGCCTGATGTTCATCGCCTTCTGGCTGCAGGTGGAAGGCCTGGCCCACACCAGCAGCAACCGCAACGCCTTTGTCACAGGTTTGAATGTGCTGGTGGTCCCCATCCTGGCCATGGCCATGCTGGGCCGGCGCTATGGCTGGCAGCTGTGGGTCGCCTGCGCCATGGCACTGGCCGGCATGTTTTTCATGTTCTTTGAAGACGCGCCCTGGAACTGGGGGGACACCCTGACCCTGGCCAGCACGCTGTTCTACGCCATCTACATCCTGGCACTGGAAGAAGCCGCGCGCCGCACGGCCGCCGCACCGCTGCGCGCCACACGCATGGCCGCGGCACAGGCCACGGTGATGCTGGGCTGCGCCACGGTGGCGCTGGCCCTGCAAGGCGGTTTTGGGGCACTGTGGGAAGGCGCTGCCGCGCTGGACTCCACCGCCTGGATGGCCGTGGTCTACCTGGGCCTGATTGCCAGCGTGATCGTGGTGACGCTGCAGGCCTGGGGCCAGCAGCGCGTGGATGCCATGCGCAGCGCCATCGTCTTTGGACTGGAGCCGGTGTTTGCCGCGCTGACGGCCTGGGTGCTGATTGGCGAGCAGATGGGCCCCGTGGCCATGGCCGGCGCAGCTTTGATCGTGGTGGCGCTGATCTTCAGCCAGTGGACCCCGGCCGCGCACGCCCGGGCAGAGGGTGCGGGCGCACTCCCCGAAGCAGCCAAGACCTGAACCCTGCGGCTCTGCTTACCCCCCATCAAAAAGGCGCCCTGAGGCGCCTTTTTTCATCTCCGCTCCCGCCTGGCCATCCACGGATCCAGGCCCGCAGCGCTCAATCCTCTTCGACTTCCACCGGCCCGCTCGGTGCGACCGCCGCGGCGGCCCCATCGGTGCGGTAGTCGGGCAGCGGATGCACTGGCAGGCCCGCCAGCGGCAGGGTCTCACCGGGCAGCGGGATGTCGTTGGCATTGCGCGAGGGGCCGATGGGCGTGGAGGCCTGGCCCTTGCGCATGGCGGCCATGTCGTCCTCGCTGGGGTAGCGACCCAGCAGCCAGTAGTCCATCACGCGGCGGGCGATAGGCGCTGCGGCCGCCGCACCAAAGCCGGCGTTCTCCACGATCACGGCCAGGGCGATAGTGGGGTTATCCACCGGCGCATAGGCAATATAGAGCGAATGGTCGCGCTGGTATTCGCTCAGCCTGGAAGCGTTGTACTTCTCATTCTGGCGCACGCCCACGGCCTGGGCGGTACCGGTCTTGCCGGCCGACTGGTAGGAAGCGCCCATGAACACGCCACGTGCCGTGCCTTCCACCGTCACCGCGGCCACCGCGCTGCGCACCGCCTCCACATTGCTGGCCTTGTAACCCATGGGCTGGGCGGCATCGCGCGGCAGAGGCTGGTATTCACGGGTCACCGCGTCCACCCGCCCCAGCCCCAGCTGCGGCTTGTTCTTGACGCCATGGTTGGCCAGCATGGCCATGGCGTTGGCGAGCTGCAGAATGGTGAAGTTGTTATAGCCCTGGCCAATGCCCAGGGAGATGGTTTCACCGGCAAACCACTTCTTCTGCTCGGGGCGCTTGTAGGTGTTGCGCTTCCATTCTTGGTTGGGCAGCACGCCACGCACCTCGCCCTTCAGATCCACCCCCGTCAGCTGGCCAAAGCCCATGGGCGCCAGCCAGTCGTGGATGGCCTCCACGCCCATGTCGTTGGCCAGCATGTAGTAGTACACATTGGATGACTTGATGATGGAGCGGCGCAGATTGGTCGGGCCGTTCGGGTGGCCGGAGCGAAAAGTGTGACCGCCAAACGTCCAGCTGCCGTTGTCCATGATGGTGGTGTCCGGCGTGCGCTTGCCGCTTTCCAGACCGGCAATCGCCATGAAAGGCTTGAAGGTGGAGCCCGGTGGATAGGTGCCGCGCAGCGCACGGTTGAGCATCGGCCGGTCGATGGACTCATTGAGCATGGCCCAGTTTTCCGTGTCGATGCCGCCCACGAACAGGTTCAGGTCATAGGTGGGCTTGCTGACCATGGCCAGCACCTCGCCATTGCGCGGATCGATGGCCACCAGCGCACCGCGGCGGTTGCCGTACAGCTCTTCCACCATCTTCTGCAGGCGGATGTCCAGCGACAGCACGATGGAATCCCCCGGTGTGGCAGGGCGGCTGTTGAGGCGGCGCACGGCATAGCCACCGGCCGAAGTTTCCAGCTGCTCCCAGCCCGTCTGGCCGTGCAGCTCTTTTTCGTAGCTTTGCTCTATGCCAAGCTTGCCGATGACTTCGGTGCCACGGTAGTTGGCGGCATCTTCCCACTCCTCGATGGCTTCCTTGTCCTTCTGGCTGACCCGGCCGATATAGCCGACGATGTGGCTGCCCACGTTTTCCAGCGGATAGGAGCGAAACAGGCGGGCCTGAATGTCCACGCCCGGAAAACGCCAGCGCTGGGCGGCGAACTTGGCCACTTCCACATCGCTCAGGCGGGTGCGGATGGGAATGGACTCGAAGCTCTTGGAGTCCTCCATCAGCCGTTTGAATTTGCGGCGATCGCGCTGGCTGATCTCCACCACCTCGGCCAGCTGGTCGATGGTCTCTTCCAGGTTCTCGACCTTGGAACGGGTGATTTCCAGCGTGTAGGCGGAATAATTGGAGGCCAGCACCACGCCGTTGCGGTCCAGGATCTGGCCCCGGTTGGGCACGATGGGCACCACCGCCGTGCGGTTGCTTTCCGCACGCTCGGCGTAGGCGTCATGGCGCACCACCTGCAGGACCACCAGGCGGGCCCAGACCACTCCCAGCAGCAGCATGACCACCACGCCGATCACCCAGACGCGGACGCGGAAGTCCATCAGCTCGGATTCGGTGTTGCGTACGTCCAAGTTCACCATGGTCGTTTCGTCCTCGCATGCGCCCGCACCGGGCTGCGGCTGTGCATGGCGCAGCTCCTCACAGTGGGCGGTTGCTGTCCCGGTCCGGGGGACGGCGTTGCGGTGCCAGCAGAATCCAGCTGGCCACCGGCCACAGCAGGGCTTCGATCAGCGGAGCAATCAGCACCCAAGGGCCGGGGAAGATCCCTCCGGCCACCATGCGCACCACCACTTCCACCGCATGGGTCATCACGAAGACGGGGGCCATGTACATGGCCTGGATCAGCACGTTGAACCACAGCACACGGCGGCTGGCCTGACGGCAGGCGAACATCAGCAGCACATAGGACAGCGCATGCTGGCCCAGCAGTGCGGACTGGTGCACGTCCATGCTGAGGCCCAGGAAAAAGCCGATGCCCATGCCCACTTTGCCGGACTGGTGCACGCCCCAGAAGGCCAGCACCAGCAGCAGCCAGTCCGGCATCCAGACCCAGCCGCCCCAGGGCAGCATGTTCAGGGCCAGCGCCACGACGATGGTCAGCGCGATGAACAGCGGGTTCACCGGCATCATCAGCTCTTGGCCGCGGGGCATGATCATGGCTTGGCCTCCTTCTGTCCCGGCAGGCGCACGTCCGTGGAACGGCGGCTGGCGGACTTGTCATCGCGCTTGGCGGTGGGTGGCTCGGGCGCATGCGGGGTGTCCGGCAGCACCTTGTCCATGGGTTCCAGAATCATCACGTGGCGCGCGCCTTGCAGGCGGGCCACGGGTTCGCAATAGATGCGGGCAAAGGCCGATTCGGCGCGGCGCTCCACCTTGGAGACCTTGGCCACCGGCAGGCCCGAAGGGTAGACCCCGTCCACACCGCTGGTGGTCAGCAGATCGCCTTCCTTCACATCGGCATTGCTGGGCATGAAGCGCAGTTCCATGGCGTCACTGCGCAGCGACGACGGATCGCCATAGGCCACGCTGCGTTCGCCGGTGCGCTGGTTCAGCACGGGAATGGCCTGGTCGCGGTCCACCAGTAGGCGCACCTCGCTCAGGAAGGGCTGCACACGCGTCACCTGGCCCAGCACGCCGCGCTCGTCGATGACCGGCGAGCCGGCCAGCACGCCCGCCACCTGGCCTTTGTCGATGACCACGCGGCGCGTGTACGGATCGGGGGTGTCGTAGATCACCTGTGCCGCCTTGGCCGGCACGGTCACGCGGTCCCGCAATGCAAGCAGCTGGCGCAGCTGCTCGTTTTCCTGCAGCAGCTGATCGGACTGGGTCGCGCGCTGTGCCATGGCCAGCATGGCCTGGCGGGCCTCCTGAGCTTCTTGCTGCGCGGTTTCCAGGTCGTCGAAGTACGTCACGCCCCCGCTGAAGAAGCGGATCGGCTGGACCATGGCCCACTGCACCGGATACAGCACGGTGGACACCACCTGGCGCACCGGCTCCACCACTTTGAAGCGGGCATCGGCCACCATCAAAAACAGCGCCAAAGCGCTGTAGGCCACCAGCTGCGACAGGGCGGAAGGGCCCTGCTTGAACATGGAAGGAGCGCTGCGCTCCAGCGTGCCCATGCTCATGCGCGGCCTCCCGGCAGACGAGCAGCCACCTGCGCGGCGTCGGCAACGCCGCACACAGCGGAATCCAGAGCGCGTGTGCTGTTCATGACAGGGTGAGGGCAACGCCGGGACCGGAGGCCCCGGCCATGGCGAAAAGATTACTCGCTGGTAAAGATGCTGCCCTGGCGGTCCATGGACTCCAGAGCCATGCCGCAACCGCGTACCACACAGGTCAGCGGCTCTTCGGCCACCAGCACGGGCAGACCGGTTTCTTCGGCCAGCAGGCGGTCCAGGTCACGCAGCAGCGCGCCGCCACCGGTCAGCATCATGCCGCGCTCGGCAATGTCGGCACCCAGCTCGGGAGGGGTCTGTTCCAGCGCGTTCTTCACGGCGGAGACGATCTGGTTGAGCGGATCGGTCAGCGCTTCCAGCACCTCGTTCGAGGAGATGGTGAAGCTGCGCGGCACGCCTTCGGACAGATTGCGGCCCTTGACTTCGATTTCCTTGACTTCGGAGCCGGGGAAAGCGGAGCCGATCTGCTTCTTGATCAGTTCGGCCGTGGGCTCGCCAATCAGCATGCCGTAATTGCGGCGGATGTAGTTGATGATGGCTTCGTCGAACTTGTCGCCGCCCACGCGGACCGAGCCCTTGTAGACCATGCCGCCCAGCGAGATCACGCCCACTTCGGTCGTGCCGCCGCCGATGTCCACCACCATGGAACCCGACGCTTCGGACACCGGCAGACCGGCGCCAATACCGGCAGCCATCGGCTCTTCGATCAGATAGACCTGGGCAGCACCGGCCGCTTCGGCCGCATCCTTGATGGCGCGGCGTTCGACCTGGGTGGAACCGCAGGGCACGCAGATGATGATGCGCGGGTTGGGCGCCAGCACCGAGCGGGGGTGCACCATCTTGATGAACTGCTTGATCATCTGCTCGGTGATCACGAAGTCGGCAATCACGCCGTCCTTCATGGGGCGGATGGCTTCGATATTGCCGGGCACCTTGCCCAGCATGGCCTTGGCCTCGGCGCCGACGGCCTGGATCACTTTCTTGCCGTGCGGACCGCCTTCATGGCGGATGGCGACGACGGAAGGCTCGTCCAGAACAATGCCCTTGTCGCGGGCGAAAATCAACGTATTGGCAGTGCCAAGATCGATGGCGAGGTCGGTGGAGAAGTACCGACGGAAGGCTCCGAACATTCAAATTCCTCTCAGGCACAGCATGCGCTTCGGCCTGCCATCGCCGGGATATGTGACTTGCAATCAGGGAAGAACGGGGGTGGATCTTTGCACAATGACGTCTTTGCAGGTGTCATTACGGCAAAGCCGAGATAATACCGTATCCCCTGTGAATAACTTATGTCCGGACGCAGTGCACCACTGCATTGCATCGGGTTTCTGATCGGCATTTTTTCTATGGCACTCACCTCGCACGACATCGACCGCATCGCCAATCTGGCGCGGCTCGAGCTCTCGACCCCTGAAAGTGAGCGCATGCTCACTCAATTGAACGGATTTTTCGGCATCGTCGAGAAAATGCAGGCTGTGGATACCTCCGGCGTCCAGCCCCTGGCCCACCCCGTGGCGACCATCCAGGACGTGGTGCTGCGCCTGCGCGACGATGTGGTGAGCGAGTGCAACAACCGCGAAGCCAATATGCAAAACGCCCCGGCAGCGGACAAGGGTATGTTCCTGGTGCCCAAGGTCATCGAATGAACGCGCAAAGCCAAAGAACCATGAGCAACACCGAACTGCACCACCTCGGCGTCGCCGAGCTGGCCGCCCAGCTGCGCGCCAAGCACGTCTCCGCCACCGAAGCCGCCCAGCACTTTCTGGCCCGTGCCAAGGCCCACCAGAACCTGGGCGCCTTTGTGTCCCTGAATGAAGACGCCACCCTGGCCCAGGCCAAGGCGGCCGACGCACTGATTGCCGAAGGCAAGGGCGGCAAGCTGGCCGGCGTGCCCATTGCGCACAAGGACATCTTCGTCACCAAAGACTTCCCCACCACCGCCGCCAGCAAGATGCTGGAAGGCTACCGGTCGCCGTTTGACGCCACCGTGGTGCGCAAGCTGGCCGACGCCGGTGTGGTGACCCTGGGCAAGCTGAACTGCGACGAATTCGCCATGGGCGGCGCCAACGAGAACTCGGCCATTGCCCCTGTCGGCTTTGACAGCGCCCAGCCCGTGCGCAACCCCTGGGACACGAACCGCGTGCCCGGCGGCTCGTCCGGCGGTTCCGCGGCAGCCGTGGCCGCCCGCCTGGCGCCCGCCGTGACCGGCACCGACACCGGCGGCTCCATCCGCCAGCCCGCATCGTTCTGCGGCATCACCGGCATCAAGCCCACCTATGGCCGCGCCAGCCGCTACGGCATGATCGCGTTTGCCTCCAGCCTCGACCAGGCCGGCCCCATGGGCCGCAGCGCCGAAGACTGCGCCCTGCTGCTGAGCGAGATGTGCGGCCCCGACCTGGACCGTGACTCGACCAGCCTGGATGTGCCGGCCGAAGACTTCAGCGCCAAGCTGGGCGACAGCATCGAAGGCCTGCGCATCGGCATTCCCGCCGAGTTCTTTGGCGAAGGCCTGAGCGCCGACGTGCGCACCGCCGTCGATGCCGCCTTGAAGGAATACGAGAAGCTGGGCGCCAAGCTGGTGCCGGTGAGCCTGCCGCGCACCGAGCTGTCCGTGCCCGTGTACTACATCCTGGCACCGGCCGAAGCCTCGTCCAATCTGTCGCGTTTTGACGGTGTGAAGTTCGGCCACCGCGCCAAGGACTACGCCGACCTGAACGATATGTACAAGAAGACCCGCGCCGAAGGCTTTGGCGACGAGGTCAAGCGCCGCATCATGATCGGCGCCTATGTGCTGTCCGAAGGCTATTACGACGCCTACTACCTGCAAGCCCAGAAGATCCGCCGCATGATTGCCGACGACTTCCAGGCCGCCTTCAAGGATTGCGACGTGATCGCCGGCGCCGCTGCGCCCACCACAGCCTGGGCCATTGGCGGCAAGGCCGACCCGGTCAGCAACTACCTGGCCGACATCTTCACCCTGCCCGCCTCGCTGGCCGGCCTGCCCGGCATGAGCCTGCCCGCCGGCTTTGGCGAAGGTGGCCTGCCCGTGGGCCTGCAGCTGATCGGCAACTACTTCAGCGAAGCCAGGCTGCTCAACGCGGCCCACCGCTTCCAGCAAGCCACCGATTTCCACCTGCGCACGCCCGCCGGTATTTGAGAAGCGCAGGAAGGACGAGATACATATGACAGTGAAACTGATCAATGGCTACGAGGTCGTCATCGGCTTCGAAACCCACACCCAGCTGGCCACCCACAGCAAAATCTTCAGCCGCGCCAGCACCGCCTTCGGCGCCGAGCCCAACACGCAGGCCTGCCCGGTCGATCTGGCCCTGCCAGGCACCCTGCCGGTCATGAACCGCACCGCCGTGGAATGCGCCATCAAGCTCGGTCTGTCGCTGGGTTCGCACATTGCGCCGCGCAGCATCTTTGCCCGCAAGAACTACTTCTACCCCGATCTGCCCAAGGGCTACCAGATCTCGCAGTTCGAGATTCCCGTGGTGCAAGGCGGTGAAGTCAGCTTCTATCTGGAAGAAGGCAAGGAAAACGTCCTCAAGACCGTGCGCCTGGTGCGCGCCCACCTGGAGGAAGACGCCGGCAAGTCTGTGCACGACGAGTTCATCGGCCAGTCCGGCATCGACCTGAACCGCGCCGGCACGCCGCTGCTGGAAATCGTGACCGAGCCTGACATCCGCAGCACCGCCGAGGCCGTGGCCTACGCCAAGGAGCTGCACAAGATCGTCACCTGGATCGGCATCTGCGACGGCAACATGCAGGAAGGCTCGTTCCGCTGCGACGCCAACGTGTCGGTGCGCAAGCCCGGCCAGCCGCTGGGCACCCGCCGCGAGATCAAGAACCTGAACTCGTTCCGCAACATGCAGATCGCCATCGATTACGAAATCCTCTGGCAGATCGAGCAGATTGAAGACGGTCACAAGATCCAGCAGGCCACCGTGCTGTTCAACCCCGACACGGGCGAGACCCGCGCCATGCGCACCAAAGAAGACGCAGCCGACTACCGCTACTTCCCCGACCCCGACCTGCCCCCGTTGGTGGTCGCGCCCGAGTGGGTGGAACAGGTCAAGGCCGGCATGCCCGAGCTGCCCCGCGCCATGGCCGCCCGCTTCGTCGAGCAGTACAGCCTGCCCGCGTACGACGCCACCACGCTGACCCAAAGCCAGGCCATGGCGGCCTACTTTGAAGATGCTGCCAAGGCCTGCGGCCAGCCCAAGCTGGTCAGCAACTGGGTGATGGGCGAAATCTCCCGCCGCCTGAACACCGAGGAAATCGGCATGGACGCGGTCAAGGTCAGCAGCCAGCAACTGGGCGCCCTGATCGGCCGCATTTCGGACAGCACCATCAGCAACAACTCTGCCAAGCAGGTGTTTGAAGCGCTGTGGAGCGGTGAAGGCAGCGACGTGGACGCCATCATCGAAGCCAAGGACCTCAAGCAGTCCAACGACACCGGCGCGCTGGAAGCCATCATCGACGAGGTGATTGCCGCCAACCCCGCCAACGTGGAGCAATACCGCGCCGGCAAGGACAAGGCATTCAACGCCCTGGTCGGCCAGGTGATGAAGGCGTCCAAGGGCAAGGCCAATCCGGGACAGGTGAATGAGCTGCTGAAGGCGAAGCTGGCATAAGCCATCCCTCGCCGAACCCCTCTCTGCAATCAAAAAGCCTCCCCAGGGAGGCTTTTTGCATGGCTGAATCAGTCGCGCATCCACTGCCATACCGACTGTTGGGATGGCATCTTCCTGTTCTTCTGATGCACACCAACACCCCACACCATACGCAGACCACGCCTTTGCACAAAAGAGCCTGATCCAGCTCCACCACACCCAGGCCACAGCGCTAACATTTCCACCATCCAGCGCTGCGCTCACCCCCTTTGCATCCACCATGAACATCCTCTCCATCCAATCCCATGTCTCCTACGGCCATGTCGGCAACTCGGCAGCGGTGTTTCCGTTGCAGCGCCTGGGGCACGAGGTGTGGCCGGTCTACACCGTCAACTTCTCCAACCACACGGGCTACGGCCAGTGGGGCGGATCAGCCATTCCCGCCAGCGAGGTGACGGCCATCGTGGACGCCATGGAGGCGCGCGGTGCTCTGGCGCAGGTGGATGTGGTGCTCAGCGGCTACCAGGGCGGTGCCGACATTGCCGACGCCATCCTGTCCACCGTGGCCCGGGTGAAGGCACTCAACCCCCAGGCTACCTACACCTGCGACCCGGTGATGGGCAATGCAAAGTCGGGCTGTTTTGTGAACCCGGCCATTCCGGTGCTGCTGCGCGAACGCGTGGTGCCGGCCGCCGACCTGGTGACGCCCAACCAATTCGAGCTGGGCTATCTGGCGGACACCGAGGCCAGCACGCTGGACAGCACCCTGGCGGCCGTGGATACCGTGATGGCCATGGGCCCGCGCGCAGTGCTGGTGACGAGCGTGCACCGGCCCGATGCGGCGCCCGGCAGCATCGAGATGCTGGCGGCCGATGCCACCGGTGCCTGGCTGGTGACCACGCCGCACCTGCCGTTCAAGGCCAATGGCTCGGGCGATGTAACGGCGGCGCTGTTTGCCGCCCACTACAGCCAGCAGTTCGGCGAGACGGGCTCGGCCCTGCAGGCACTGGAGCGGACCACCGCCAGCATGTTCGAGCTGCTGCAGCGCACCCACGACAGCGGCCAGCGCGAGCTGCAGCTGGTTCAGGCACAGGACAGCTATGTGCAGCCCCGCGCCGCATTTGCGGCGCAGCAGGTGCGCTAAAGCCTTGTGTCTACAGCGGATACAGGCTGCAAGGATTTTCCAGCATGGACGCCTGAGCTGTGCAAGTCTGTCTGACGACGCGCAGGACCACGGAACCTGCCCATTGTGTTTCGCACCTGCACTGGCCAGACCGCCCCGCGCAACGCAGTGCGCAGACCCAGCAAGGCACATGTCTGTGACTGGCCTGGCCCCGCTGCAGCGCCCAGGCATACTCGCAGCGTATCTATTCCCTCTCCTTGCGCGCGCCAGCGGTGGCGCGGCTTTCCGTACCCCATGCCTGCTTCTTCTGCCACGACGGCCGCCGTGCCGCCCTCCCGCTCGTCCCTGCAACGCCTGAACCGTCTGGACGCATGGCTGATGCACCGTCCGGTGCCCGATGGCCTTGCAGGGCTGAAACGTTTTGTGTGGGAGTTCTGGTTCTTCGGGCTGAAGAATGCGCGCAGCTGCCTATTTGTGGGCCTGTTCTTTGCCGCCGTGTTCGTCACCCCGCGGGCCGGGCTGTGGGGTGTGCCGCGCTACGATCTGCTCCTGATCGCCGCACTGGCCATCCAGATCGCCATGGTGGCGACGCGGCTGGAGAGCTGGGATGAACTCAAGGCCATCAGCCTGTTCCACGTGGTGGGTTTTGCCCTGGAGGTGTTCAAGACCTCCAGCGGCATCAAATCCTGGGCCTACCCGGACTTTGCCTATACCAAGCTCTGGGGCGTACCGCTGTTTTCCGGCTTTATGTACGCGGCCGTGGGCAGCTACATCATCCAGGCCTGGCGCCTGTTTGACCTGCGCATCCTGCACCATCCGCTCTACCCCATGGCAGCGCTGGTGGCGGTGCTGATCTACGCCAACTTCTTCACCCACCACTACATCGGCGACTACCGCTGGTATCTGGCCGCCTGCGCCCTGGGCCTGTATGCACGCACCACGGTGGTCTACCGCCCGCTGGACCGGGACCGCCGCATGCCGCTGCTGCTGGCGTTTGTGCTGATCGGCTTTTTCATCTGGCTGGCCGAGAACATCAGCACCTTCGCCGGCGTATGGGCCTACCCGAACCAGCTGGGCGCCTGGTCCACCGTGCATGTGGGCAAGTGGAGCTCCTGGTCGATGCTGGTGGTGATGACTTTCACCATCGTTGCCAACCTCAAGCACATCAAGCGGCACATCCACGTGCCGGCGTGAACGCACAGACCGTGTTGCAGCGGTTCACCCGCAGCCGATGTGCTGCGCCGCAGCGCATCGCTGACTGCCTTTGTCAGCGCTTTGTAACGCCCCTACAATTGAGCAACGTTTTGTAAGACGCCCGTCCACCGGGCGTCTTTGCTTTTTGCGCCATGCCTGCTCGCCCCGCCTCTCTCCTTGCTGCATTCGCAGTCTGGACCATCCTGTTTCTGCCCTCCATGTTGGCAGGAGCATCTCCCCGTGCGGTGTTTCTGCTGTTGCTGTCTGCCCTGCTGTTTTGGCCCTTGGCCGTGTGGCGTCCGCTGCGGATCGTGAGTGTCCTGTTTCTGGTCATTCTGGGTGCCGCCAACATCGTGCACGACGGGTTCTTCGGCTATCTGATCGATGAATTCTTCATTGCCTCTTCCTTGCGCACCACCAGCAGCGAAACCCGGGAATTTCTGACCTCTCTGCCCATGGGGACCATGGTCTGGTGTGCCGTGTGGCTGCTGCTCTGCGCGGGCATCGTGCGTTTCATGCTGCGCAAGGGCAATGAACCCAACCTGCAAGGGCGTGCCAGCCAGCGCCTGGCGATAGCGGCGCTGCTGGTCTGGGCCGGGTTCTTGGGCTACAGCCACTGGACAGGCCCCCTGGATACCACCACCGCCCTGCGCAAGCTGCACATCGTTTACCCCCTGCACATCGCCAATGCCGGCTGGCGCCAATACCAGATCACCGACGCACTGCTGTACACCCCGCTACTGCCAGAGCCAACACCGCCGTCCCCGCAATCCCAGGTAGATACCGTGGTCGTGGTGCTGGGCGAAAGCGCATCGGCCCATCGCTGGTCGCTGCTGGGTTACCAGCAGGCTCCGACCAACGCTTCGCTGCAGGACATCCCCGGGCTGCAGGTGGCACGCGTGCTGGCCAACGGACTCAATACCGCCGCCGCCTTGCCTTATGTCTTGACGGGGCTGTCCGCGCTCGACAGCGTGACGCACCAGGCTCCCAGCTTTATCGACCTGGCACAGCACGCAGGGTACAAAACCATCGTGCTCAACAACTCGCGCTATCTGCGCACCGGGGAAGATTTCCTGACCCACGCACTGCGCCGCAGCGCCAATGTCTACCTCAAGGTGGGTGATGGCGATTACGACGAGGTACTGACACCGGCTTTGCAGACCGCATTGCAAGATCCCGCTCCCCGCAAACTGATCGTGCTGCACACCTACGGCAGCCATGTCACCGCAGCCAGCCGCTATCCCAAGACCGCCCACCAGTTGGCCGACAGCTACGACACCTCCATCCGCTACACCAGTGATTTGCTGGCGCAATGGATCCGTATGCTGGACACCAGCAGCCCGCAGCAATCCGCCCTGCTGCTCTATGCCAGCGACCACGGTGTGGTGGTGCCCCCCTGCAGCGGCTCCTCGCGCAGCGGAGGCAGTCTCAGCAGCTACGAGATTCCCGCGCTGGCCTGGGCCAATCCGGTGTCCCTGGCACAGAATGCCCAGCTGCTCACACCGCTGCGCCAGCAGGATCCGGCGCAGGTGCACATCAGCAATACGGTGATACCGGAAATGGCCATCCAGGCACTGGGCTACTCCCTGCAGGCCTTGAGCCCGACACACCGCCCCCGCCAGGTGTTGCTGGATGCCGAAGGCCACCCCTGGGAGCACAGCAAGGCACAGCTGTGCCAGGGCCAAGGCACTTAACGCCCCTGCCCCCTGCACCGCTGTCCCGCAAACAACAGCTTGCGGCGCGGTCACTGGCAACAATGGCTGCACCGTTCACCGTTGTTTGCGCAGGAGCCGCCATGTCCGCTACCCCCCGCTTCCACATTCCCGGCCTGCCCTGGGCGGATTCCCCCGAATCGCTGGGACTGGGCAGCGACCGGCTGCAACGCCTGTCTGCCCGCCTGCAGCAAGGCGTGGACCGTGGCGAGATCCCCGGCGCGGTGGCCCTGGTGGCACGGCACGGACAACTGGCTTATCTGGAAAGCTTCGGGCAGTTGAATCCCGCCAAGGGCACGGCCATGCGACCGGATGCGATTTTTCGCATTGCCTCCATGACCAAGCCCCTCACCTCCCTGGCCATCATGATGCTGCTGGAGCAAGGCCAGCTGGCCCTGCTGGACCCGGTGGCCAAATACCTGCCCGAGCTGGCCCAGCTGAGAGTGGGCCGCGTGCAGCCCGCCACCGATGGCAGTGCGCCCCAGGTGGTGCTGGAGCCCTTGGCCCGTCCCATCACCCTGCACGATCTGCTGCGCCACACCGCCGGCATCACCTATGGCGTACCGGGCAGCCCCAACCCACTCAAGCAGGCCTACATCAGCGCCAAGCTGGGCCACAAGAACGACAACAACGCGCAGTTCATCACCAAACTATCGCAACTGGCCTTGCTGGACCAGCCCGGCACGGTGTGGGAATACGGCATGAGCACGGATGTGCTGGGCCGCGTGGTGGAGGTGGTGAGCGGCCAGACCCTGGCCGAATTCATGCGGCAGCACATCACCACCCCGCTGCAGCTACACGACACGGCATTTCACGCGCCCGACAGCGCAGCCGAGCGTGCGGCCTGGCCACAGCCGGAAGGCCCGCAGCTGCAGCTGCCGCCCGTGCCGCCGGTCACGCAGGCCATGGCCTTCCAGTCGGGCGGCGGCGGCATGGTCTCCACCATCAGCGACTACGCCCGCCTGTGCCTGTTCTGGCGCAACGGCGGCCAGCTGGACGGCATGCGCCTGCTGTCACGCAAGACCGTGGCGCTGATGACGGCCAACCACTTGCCCGCCGGCGTGCGCATGGGCCCGGACATGGCCTACTTCGGCGCCCAGCTGCCCTCGCCCGATGTGGGCCAGGGCTTCGGCCTGGGCTTTGCGGTACGCACGGCATCCGGCCTGAACCCGCTGCCCGGCAGCGTGGGCGATTTCTCGTGGAGTGGCATCTACGGCACGTTCTTCTGGATCGACCCGCAGGAAGACCTGTTCGCCATCCTGATGATGCAGTCCATGGCCCAGCGCATTCCCTACCGTACGGTGATGCGTCAGGGCGTGTACCAGGCGCTGGTGGATACACCCACGTAGTGGCCGCCGCGCACTGGATACGTCCGGCAGCGCATGGGAAGCCCAAAGAAAGTCTGCAATCGCTAGCTGCTTTGATTTGCCACAGCGATTGGTAACCCGCACATGAAATATATATTTCATGTGCTAATTGATATCATTGGACACATTTGTATCCATGAGTATCAAAGTTGCTGGCAAAAAGAATAAATACGCCCCAGGTCTCGGCTTTCCTTGCCTGGTCTTTTCTCTTCACCCCTGCATTGCTGCATGACAGCAGCTGGATCGCCTGGATTCTGGTGCCCGCTTCCGCGCTGCTTATCTGGCCATTGACAGCGACAAGAATCGTTCTGATTCCTGCATTGATCACGCTCAGTCTGCTGGGCGCCATCAACATCTTTCATATTGGTTTTTTTGGCTATCTCGCCGATGAATTCTTCATCGCCACCGCACTGCGCTCCAATCAGAACGAGATGAAGGAGTTTGTCCAGACACTCCCCGCTCTCCAAATCGCACAGGTATTGGCTTGGTGTATGGCGGCATTTTTCGCCAGCAAAACCATCATTCGGTCCCGTTCCCATGGGTCCTATACAGCCCCTCGCACCAGCTATCTCTGTGCCATGCTCATATGGGCCGCCTTGGCAGCGTGGGGGGTCAGCAAAAAGATGGATTCCACCACCTTCTTCCAGAAAATGCACCGCGTGTACCCGATGCACCTGGTACAGGCATCATTCCGCCACCATGAAATGGAACAGGGCTTGTTCTATCACCCGCTGATCCCCGTCCAGCCACCTGAGCATGTGCTTGCCAAAACCATCGTCGTGGTCCTGGGCGAGAGTGCAACCGCGCAGCGCTGGTCGCTGCTCGGCTACCAGGATGCAGACACCAATGCCCCGCTCAGAAACAAGGCCGGCGTTGCGGCCACTCAGGTGCGTGCGGAAGGGCCCAATACGGCCAGCGCTTTGCCATTCATGTTGACCGGATTTTCTGCCAGCGAGAGTGTTGCACGGCAAGCAGCATCGTTCATTGATCTCGCCCATCACGCGGGGTACAAGACTTTTGTCTTCACCAACTCCCGCTTCAATAATCAGCAAGAGGATTTCTATTCCCTGGCCCTGAGGCGTTCGACGGACGTCTATAAAAAAGTGGGCGATGGCGATTTTGACGAGGTGCTCACGCCGTTTCTGCAAACGGCGCTCAGCGATACCGCAGAACACAAGCTGATTGTCTTGCACACCTATGGCAGTCACCCTGGCGTCAATCAGCGCTATCCAGCGACACGCTATCAACTGCCTGACCCCTACGACAATTCGATTCTCTATACCAGTGATCTGTTGGAACAATGGATATCCATTGCCCAGCAATCCAACCCCTCCTCGTCTTTGCTGCTGTATGCGAGCGACCACGGGTTGGTCATGCCGCCTCTGAGCCAGACCTACCGCACGGGAGATGCGCCAAGTACCTATGAAGTACCGCTGCTGCTGTGGAGCGGGGCGCCTGACGCCTCCCCCCTCGGGGCCTTGCGCACTTCCCTACCCACCATGGGGTCTGGCAGCAACGCCGTGCTGCAACAGCTGGCCGTACGGGCAATGGGCTATGCACCTCCCGATGGGAAGCAGTGAATTCGCCATCGATGACGCTCCTCCAGCCAATGCCCACCACCAGGACGGCGGGGTCTCCGGCGTATGAGCAACTTCGCCGATTCACCTCAGGCTAGAAAAACGTATTAGAATCTCAGGCTTCGCCCATGTGGCTCAGTGGTAGAGCACTCCCTTGGTAAGGGAGAGGTCGGCAGTTCGATCCTGCCCATGGGCACCACACACCAAAGGCCCGCTGCCATGTAGCGGGCCTTTTTCATTCCCTGCGGCCAGTCTGACTGCGGCTGCCAGCCTTGGCCCAGAACCCAGGCTTCAGAAACCCATACGCCGCAGCGGTGCACGCCGCCATCAAAAAAGGAGACCCGGGGGTCTCCTTTTTTGCATTCCAGCAGATGCCGTTCAGAACAGCACGCGGCAGCGGATGGTGCCCGGAATCTGCGACAGCTTGGCCAGCGCCAGCGCCGACGATTCGGCGTCGATGTCGATCACCACATAGCCCACCTTCTCGTCGGTGCGCAGGTACTGGCCGGCGATGTTGATCCCATTGTCGGCAAACACCTGGTTGATGGCCGACAGAATGCCGGGGCGGTTTTCGTGCACATGCAGGATGCGGTTCTTGCCTGGGTGCTCGGGCAGCGCCACTTCGGGGAAGTTCACCGCCGAGGTGGTGGTGCCGTTGTCGCTGTACTTGACCAGCTTTTCCGCCACTTCCAGGCCGATGTTGGCCTGGGCCTCCATGGTGGAGCCGCCGATGTGCGGGGTCAGGATCACGTTGTCCATGCCACGCAGCGGCGACTGGAACTCATCCTTGTTGCTCTTGGGCTCGACCGGGAACACGTCAATCGCCGCACCCAGCAGCTTGCGGGCCTGCAGCGCCGCTGCCAGCGCATCGATGTCCACCACCGTCCCGCGCGAGGCATTGATCAGGATGCTGCCCGGCTTCATGGCGGCGATCTGCTCGGCGCCGAGCATGCTGTGGGTGGAGGCCAGCTCGGGCACATGCAACGTCACGATATCGGCCTGGCCCAGCAGTTCCTGCAGATTGGCGGCCTGGCGCGCATTGCCCAGCGGCAGCTTGGTGACCACGTCGTGGAAGATGACCTGCATGCCCAGGCCTTCGGCCAAGACCGACAGCTGGGTGCCGATGGAGCCATAGCCCACAATGCCCAGGGTCTTGCCACGGATCTCGTAGGAGTTGTCAGCACTCTTCTTCCAGCCGCCGCGGTGGGACACGGCGTTCTTTTCGGGGATGCCGCGCAGCAGCAGAATCGCCTCGGCCAGCACCAGCTCGGCCACCGAACGGGTGTTGGAGAACGGCGCGTTGAACACAGCAATACCGCGCTCGCGCGCTGCGTTCAGATTGACCTGGTTGGTACCGATGCAAAAGCAGCCCACGGCCACCAGCTTTTGCGCTGCCGCAAACACGTCTTCGGTCAGCTGGGTGCGCGAGCGGATGCCCACAAAATGCGCGTCGGCTATCTTGGCCTTCAGCTCCTCGCCTTCCAGCGCGCCGGCCAACGATTCGACGTTGGTGTAACCCGCGTCCTGCAGCACCTTCAGCGCGGATGGGTGAATGCCCTCCAGCAGCAGAAACTTGATCTTCGACTTGTCCAGCGATGTTTTGGCCATAGGGCATCCTTCGATCCGTGAATACCCCATTACAGCGGATTGCCCATAGTGCCACACCGGGTGTGTGCTCTCCGTCCAACGCCAGGGGCGCCGATTGCAACCCCATGCCTTACAGGCTATTGATCAACACGGAAGTGAGCACCCTCACCCATTTCCCATGCTTGTAAAAGTGTATGACGCCAAGCCGCACTGCCTAAAATCCGGCGCGATCCTGCGGCGCTTTCATATTCGTAGCAACCTGCGCCGCAATAACAATGAATGGGAAGGGTTTGGATGATGCTGACGGTATTGCGACGCCTGGAGGATGTGCTGGTGCAGGTGGTGCGGGTGGTGTTGCTGGCGTTTGCGCTGGTCGTGCTGCTGGCCCTGGCGCTGTGGGTATGGGACAGCTGGCGCGGCAGCAAGCCGTCCAGCCCCGATGGGGCACAGCCCGCCGCGTTGAACTGGAAGGACGCCAGACTGGACCTGGACTATGTGGTGAGCGAAACCGGGCGCGACCTGGGTCAGGCCGGCAATCAGGTTCCGCTGACCCAGCGCCTGGCCGACGCGCAACTGCGCCCCAGCTTTCAGAAGGCGGACCAGTTGATCCGCGCCTTTGTCAACCAGGACCCGGCTGCACGTGCCCGCGTGGAAAAGGACAACAGCAGCCGCGGCCTGGCCCCTGTACACCCACTGCTGGCAGGCAGCGGTGCGCCCGACGCAGCCCTGGTGCAGCGCCTGCTGAAGGCGGAGCAGGAAAGCGGCTGCGCCGGCGCCAGTGCTGCGGCGGAATCTGCCGAAACGGAGGCGGCGGCCGCCGCCCGCAGCACCGAGGACGAAGACAGCAGCTGGTTCAGCGAGCCCTTTGACATCCCCTGCGCCATCCACGAACGCGCGCAGATGGCCGAGTCCGAACATGGCGCAGGCTCCTACGCAGCCTATGTCCAAGGCCTGCCCGCTGCGCTGGAGCAGGTGCTGGGCCACGCCGAGCTGGGCCCTCGGCTGCAGCAACAGGCCGTCAGCCACATGGTGGGCACGGTGCTGACCAACTACACCATCAGCTTTGACCAGGCCGCCCGCGCGCTGCGCGGCGATGCCGAGGCCGACAGCGACGACAGCCTGCTGAACCTGTACAGCAAGGCCGCTGAAACCGCGTTCTGGAGCATGCTGATGTCCCTGCTGGTGCTGGTGGTCATGGTGGTGGTCTTCATCCGCATGGAACGGCACCTGCGCGTGATCAGCGAACGCGCCGTGCGCTGAGTACCGCAAGGCCCTGCGGGGGACGCTATCGCCAAGCCGGTGCGTGCTGCGATCTGTTCCCGGCAGACCGGATGGCATGAGCAGCCCTGTGCCCTCTGCCTGCCTCGGCAGTGGTGGCGGGCGCCGCATTCCGCCACAATGCACACAGACCGTGCATGCCCACGCCGGCATGCACGGTTTTTTCATCTGGCCTTTGCAATTTTGTTTGTGCGCCCTCCATGAACCACACCCGCACCGCCACCGTCCCCATCGAACCGCAGTTTCTGTCCCGTACCTCGCCGCGCGCCTTCACTGGGAAGGCGGTGACCCGCACCCAGCTGGAGCAGATCGTGGAAGCCGCCCGCTGGGCGCCCTCGGCCAGCAATCTGCAGCCCTGGCACTTTGCCTATGCGCTGCATGGCGATGCGCACTGGAAGGCATTCAGCACCATCCCCAATGAATTCAACCGCCGCTGGTGCCTGAACGCTGGCGCGCTGATCGTGCTGCTGTCCAATCCAGAAGCTTCGGCCGGCAAGCATGCCTTCGACACCGGCTGCGCCTGGGGCTTCATGGCCCTGCAGGCCCAGGCCCTGGGCCTGGCCACCCATGCCATGGCCGGCATCGACACCGAAGCCGCCCGCCGCGTGCTGCAGCTGCCCGACCACTGGACAGTCCAGGCCCTGGTGGCCGTTGGCCAGCGTGGCGATGCCACCACCTTGCCCCCCGATCTGGCCGAGCGCGAAGTGCCTTCCCCGCGCAAACCTCTGGTCGAGATCCTGACGGCGGGCCCCTGGACCGCCTGACACCCACCGGGACTGCAGCATGCGCGCGTCTTTTCACGCTCTTTCCTCCACCTGGCGCTGTCTGGCCATCGCCGGCCTGTGCTGCGCCGGCAGTGCCCAGGCACTGGAGCTGTGGCACTACGGTACGCTGCGCCTGAGTCCCCAGCGCTGCGAAGCCACCTTCATGTTCGACGCCGGACGCGCCACCTACCGCGAAGTGCGCGTACAGGCCATCGCCAAGGACCGCCAGGGCCAGCACCTGGCCCGCTTTGCGCTGGCCCCCGACGACATGGGTGTGGACGGCCGCAACCGCTTTGCCAGCGCCACCTGGATCAGCCCGCACGCCTGCAATCCGGAGGTGGTGGTGCTGTTCAAGACCGCCACCGCCCAGGTGGATGGCATGGCCACCGACCTGCTGGCCACCCAGCAGCTGCGCCTGCGCCGCCACGAGCCCCTGGAGCTGCGCCTGCCCCAGTCGCGCGAGCGGCCGTAATCTGCCAGCTCCTGGCACGCAGCAGCGTTCAGGGTGTGCACGGACACCGGTGCTGGAGGCCGCTTCGCTGGAAAGAAAAAAGCCCGCTTCCAGGAAGCGGGCTATCGGTCACAGACATGCCCTGCGGGCGTCTGCCGCGTGTGGCAGTTCAGATTTCCTCGTGCAGCTGGGGGGCCGAACGCCTGAACCCCTTGGTCAGCCAGGCCAGGTAGATCAGGCCCACGGCCGCCCAGGCCACACCGGCCTTGAGCGAGGTGTCCTCCACCTCCAGCCACAGCGCACCGATGGAGATGAAACCGCACAGCGGCAGCACAAAGAAGCGCGCGATGTCGCGCGGCGTCTTCAGGCGCCCGTCACGGAAACCGTAGCTGCAGATCACCGACAGATTCACAAAGCTGAAGGCGGTGAGCGCGCCGAAGCTGATCAGCGCCACGACGAACTCCAGACTCAGGAAGCCCGCGGTCAGGCAGATCACGCCCGCCAGCCAGATGTTGTAGGACGGGGTGTGGCTGCGCGGATGGATGTGGCCGAAGAACTTCTTGGGCAGCACACCGTCGCGGCCCATCACATACATCAGGCGCGAGACACCGGCGTGGGCCGAGATGCCCGAGGCCATCACGGTGACGATGGCAAAGCTCAGCACCACCGACTGGAAAAAGGCGCCGCCGACCAGCAGCAGGATTTCGGGCTGGGTCTCGTCCACCAGCTGGAAGTACCGCGTGGGGTCGCCCGGGAAGTACAGCTGCATGAAATAGGTGGCGAACACAAAGATCAGGCCGGAGATCAGCGCGGTCAGGAAGATGGCGCGGGGCAACGTCTTCTTGGTGTCCTTGGTTTCCTCAGCCAGCGAGCTCAGCGAATCAAAGCCGGTGAACGAGAAACACAGGATGGTGGCGCCCGTGATCAGCTTGCCCAGATCGGCATCCGGGCTCCAGAAAGGGGAGAAGCTCCACAGGCCGTCATGGCCGTCCTGGACAGAAATGGCACCCAGGGCGTTCTGACCAGCCGACAGCTTGCTGAAGATCAGGTAGGTGAAGAAGCCGATCACCAGAATCTGCAGCAGCACGATCAGGCTGTTGAAATTGGCCACAAAGCGCACGCCGCGCAGATTGACCGCCACCATGACCAGCGACAGACCAATGATCCACACCCAGTGGTTCACCTCGGGGAACATGTCGGTCAGGTAGATATTGGCCAGCAGGATGTTGACCATCGGTGACAGCAGGTAATCCAGCAGCGAGGACCAGCCCACCATGAAGCCCGCGTTCGGGTGCACGGACTTCTGCACATAGGTATAGGCCGATCCCGAAGATGGGTATTTGCGGATCATGTGGCCGTAGCTGATGGAAGTCAGCAGCACCGCGACCAGCGCGATCAGGTAGGAGGTGGGCACATGCTGTACGCTGTCGCGCGACACCATGCCAAAGGTGTCCAGCAGCGTCATGGGCTGGATGTATGCCAGCCCGATGATGATGACCTGCCACAGCACCAGTGTCTTTTGCAACTGGGCCGTCTTCTGTGCGTCAGCAGCCTGCATCTGAATTTCCGTCCTTTTTACAGAGAGCCATATCCAAGGCTTGCCGCAGCAGCATCCACCACGCCGTGTCACACCCCCGCGCGCGACCATCCCACCGCCACGCGCAGGCGCGCAGCGGGCCGCCGTGCTGCAGCACAGGGTGGAATGGCGACAGCAGCCAGCAATTGGCCGCAGATGGGTGAAATAGGTGGCATGAAAAACGCCCCAGCCTGGGGCAAGCCGAAAAAAGCGCCCGATGATACGTGCAGATGGTCCTGCCGCATGCACCACAGGCACTTGCACGACCCGCAATCGTGGAAATAGTGCCACGCTGCTGCACTTTGGCCACAGCCATGCGTGGGCATGGCATTTGCTGCACACCCGGCCGGGCCCGCCGGCGCGGGCCTTCTGCCACGGCCTGCGCTGGCACCAAGCCGCCATTGCCGGTTGGGCCTATTGCGCCCGCTGCTGTGCTCATGCACATTGGCTGCATGGCCTGCCGCATGCGCGGGCTCCCTTTGCCAACTTGCCGGAGAAGCGACCCATGAACACTGCCCACATCAACCTCGACAAGCTGCGCAATATCGTCCAGAAGTTCGGCAGCCACAGCTTCACCACGTCCCAGGTGGCCACCGACTACCTGCAGGGCGACAACGCCAGTGCGCTGGAAGCCCACCAGTTCGAGGACCTGCTCAAGCGCCACGCAGCGCTGCTGGCCATCCGGCCACTACCCTCCAGCGCCGGCGGTGACACCGTCTGGGTGAGCGCCATGTAACCCTGGGCCCACACGCAGTGGGCTGTGTGAGCACGCCGCCTTGTGCGGCGTTTTTCATGGCTGGAAAAGCACGATCGTGCTGAACCGTACGCCGCAGTACGCTATATTTTCAATAGCTAACATACGGGAATCCCTGGGGCCCGCCTCGGCCAATCGGCGGTTGTATCCGACAGAGCTAGGTATCATGTGTCGGAATGTTTCCCGCCGGCCTGTGCGCGCCGGCCCTGCAAAGCAGTGTTCCACTGACTTTTTTACCGCCGACCGCCATGAGCCAGAAATACCGCCTCGTCACCCGCAGCGATTTCGATGGTCTTGTCTGCGCCATGCTCTTCAAAGAGCTGGACATGATCGACGAGATCACCTTCGTCCACCCCAA
The DNA here is from genome assembly GCF_006740045.1 of Comamonas terrigena NBRC 13299. Taxonomy (NCBI): domain Bacteria; kingdom Pseudomonadati; phylum Pseudomonadota; class Betaproteobacteria; order Burkholderiales; family Comamonadaceae; genus Comamonas; species Comamonas terrigena. Next base: position 226,356 of record NZ_AP019749.1, on the reverse strand, counting down.
GGACATGCAGGATGGCAAGGTGCGCATCACGCGCAACGACATCACCACCAACCTGCCGTTCGTGCCCGGAGCGCACCTGGTGTTCGACCACCATGCCTCGGAAGTGGTGCGCAACCGCGCCTTCCTGGGCAACTACATCATCGACCCGCACGCTCCTTCAGCGGCCCGCGTGGTCTACAACCACTACGGCGGCAAGGCCCGCTTCCCGGCCATCACCGACGAGCTGATGGAGGCTGTGGACAAGGCCGACTCCGCCCAGTACAGCCTGGACGAGGTCCTGCACCCCACGGGCTGGACGCTGATGAACTACCTGATGGACGCGCGCACCGGCCTGGGGCGCTTCCGTGAATTCCGCATCAGCAATTACGCGCTGATGATGGAGCTGATCCAGCACTGCCGCGATCTGTCCGTGGAGCAGGTGCTGCAGCTGCCCGATGTGCAGGAGCGCGTGGAACTGTATTTCGAGCAGACCGCGCGCGCCTGCGAACAGATCCAGCGCTGCGCCACGGTGCACGACAACCTGGTGGTGCTGGATCTGCGCGGTGAAGAGACCATCTGGGCCACCAACCGCTTCATGGTCTATGCGCTGTTCCCACAGTGCAACATCTCCATCCACGCCATGTGGGGCAAGGCCAAGGCAAACTCGGTCTTTGCCACCGGCAAGTCCATTCTGGACCGCAGCTGCACCACCAATGTGGGCGAGCTGATGCTGCAATACGGCGGCGGCGGCCACCGGGCTGCCGGCACCTGCCAGATCGACAACGACCGCGCCGAACAGGTACTCCAGGAGCTGGTGGCGCGCATCACGGCCGACCACCGCCAGGCCGTTCCGGCCTGAACGCAAGCGCCCGCCCCGCAGAGAGGATGCCCTGGCATCCTCTTTTTTTCCCCGGACCCCTGCACGGACAGGGGATGGGTCACCACCACACCGTGGCGGCTCGCCTGGACCTTGTATGACGCCCAGCGCCGCGGCCCCCTCTGCGCGATCCGGGCGGTGCGGACCAGCGCTCCTGCTGACGCCAGTCACCGGCCGCCAGGGCATTGCAAACCCGCTATCGTCACGGCCTATGCTGAACGACTGGACTTCATGGGGCCCCCTGGCCCTTTCCATGGTGGGGGCCGTGGCGGGTGTGGGCTGGGCCGTGGGCCGTGTCTGGTCCATGCAGCGCCGTATTGCACCACCGCACCCCAATGCCCGCGCCGCACGTTTTCTGGCCCAGGGCTTTGCCCTGGCGGCGGTGCTGTGGCTGGCCTATGGCCTGTACACGGGCTACGCCCGCTTTCTGCCGGCTGCCGACCGCGCCTGGCAGCTGGCCGTGCATGCCAGCGCCCTGTGGTCGGTGCCGCTGTTCATCAGTGCCATCGTCTGGGCGGCCAGCATTGCCATGGGCTGGGTGATGCGCCTGCTGCAGCGCGAAGGAGAGGACGGCGCCCGTTCGCGCTGATGTCCACAGCACGGTGACGCCGCCAAGACTGGCTGCGTCACCGAACGGAAACGGCACGGCGGCCAATTCCGGGCCTGGAAGCACGCGCCACGCACCGCGCCTCCAGATACCGGCCCGTACGGGCCGCAGGCAAAGGAATTACGCCTGGGTGTCCACCCCGTAGCGCTGGCGGTAGGCCAGCACACGTGCATGGTGGGCCTGCATCTCGCCTTCGCCCCCATGGGTCTGCAGGTACTGCAGCAAGTCCGCCAGGGTGGCGATGGTGGCCACCTGCAGCCCCAGCTGGTGGCGCACGTACTGCACCGCACTGTGGTCGACATCGTGTCCGTTTTCGGTGGCCTTTTCCTGGCGGTCCAAGGCAATGGCGACCGCATGGGGGGTGGCACCCGCCGCACGGATCAGGGCAATGGATTCACGAGCGGCAGTGCCGGCCGACATCACGTCGTCGATGACCAGCACCCGGCCCTGCAGCGGAGCCCCCACCAGGGTACCGCCTTCGCCATGGTCCTTGGCCTCCTTGCGGTTGTAGGCAAACGGCACGTTGCGGCCCAGGCGGGCCAGCTCCACGGCCACGGTGGCAGCCAGCGGGATCCCCTTGTAGGCAGGGCCAAAGACCATATCGAATTCCATGCCACTGGCCAGGATGGCTTTTGCATAGAATTCCGCCAAGCGTCCCATTTTGGCGCCGTCGTCGAACAGACCTGCATTGAAGAAGTACGGGCTCATGCGCCCGGCCTTGGTCTTGAACTCCCCAAAGCGCAGCACACCCGCATCCACGGCAAACTGCACAAACTCCTGCGCCAGACGGTCCTGATCCTGTTGCTGCGCACCTTTGACTACCATGGATTCTTCCTTATTCAAATTAACCAGCCTCAACCTCAACGGCATCCGCTCCGCCACGTCCAAAGGGGTGGAGGCCTGGGTTGCTGCGACCGGTCCGGATTGTATTTGCGTACAGGAAATCAAGGCACAGGCGCCTGATATTCAAGACCGTTTCGAACAGCTGGCCGGACTGGATGGCTATTTCCACTTTGCCGAAAAGAAGGGCTATTCCGGTGTGGGCGTCTACACCCGCCATGCGCCATCGGATGTGATCGTCGGCCTGGGCTCGCCCGAGTTCGACGCCGAAGGCCGCTACGTGGAGGCGCGTTTCGACACCGCAGGCCGCAAGCTGTCCATCATCAGCGCCTACTTTCCCAGCGGCAGCTCCGGCGAAGACCGCCAGCAGGCCAAATTCCGTTTCCTGGCCGAAATGCACATCCACCTGATGCGCATGAAGGGCGAGCGCGAATTCATCCTGTGCGGCGACATCAACATCGCCCACCGCAAGGAAGATCTGAAGAACTGGCGCGGCAACCAGAAGAACAGCGGCTTCACGCCCGAAGAACGCGCCTGGATGGACATGCTGCTGGACCCGGTGGCGCCGACCGGAGGCATCGTTGACGTCTACCGCGTGCTCCAACCCGACACCACCGACGCCTGCTACACATGGTGGAGCAACCGGGGACAGGCCTACGCGAACAACGTGGGGTGGCGGCTGGACTATCACCTGGCCACCCCCGCACTGGCGGCACTGGCGCGCCAGGAGTCAATCTACAAGGGCGAGAAGTTCAGCGACCACGCGCCCATCACCATCGGATACGACCTGAAGCTGGGCTGAAACCGCCGGGCACGGGCATGGTCGCCCGTGCCCGGCCTTGTCCGCACACGCAAAGTGCGCGGAGCTTGATGCAAGACAAGTTTTTGCACTGCCGCAACGGCGCTGCACTGCCCTGACCCGGGACTATGTGCGGCGCACGCCGGCATGCCGCTGCACTCCAGTCTGCACACAAGCCATTGAAAACAAAGGACTTCATCTGCTCTGCGCGCGCGCCTGCAGGCCCCGGCAAAGCGGCCACAGATGCAGCGTTTTGACAAGCAGCAGCCTGGATTGCCCGCGTCAATGACATCTGTACCTATTCTGATTCTGCTGATTTTTCAGAAAATCGTGAAAAGAGCAGCCGCCGACCCCGGTTCCGGATGCTCCCCGATTTGTTTTTGACCCTGTGAAGGAGTTTCCGCGCATGAAGAAGATTCTGATGACCGTGGCCCTGTGCGCTGCCGGTGCCATTTCCGCTCCCGCCATGGCCGCTGACTGCGCCCTGACCGTCGAATCCAACGACGCCATGCAGTTCAACGTCAAGAACATTGACGTGCCCAAGGCCTGCAAGAAGTTCAGCGTCACCCTGAAGCATGTGGGCAAGATGCCCAAGACCTCGATGGGCCACAACATGGTGGTGACCACCACCGCCGACGTGGCCGCTGCCGCTGCCGACGGCATGAAGGCCGGCGCCGCTGCCGACTACGTGAAGGCCGGTGACACCCGCGTGCTGGCCCACTCCAAGGTGATTGGCGGCGGTGAATCCACCACCCTGGACATCGATGTGGCCAAGCTGAAGGCTGGTACCGACTACACCTTCTTCTGCTCCTTCCCCGGTCACTACAGCATCATGAAGGGTAGCCTGAAGCTGATCTAAGCCTCGGACTCGCACCTCTGTGGCCCCGCTTCCGCCAGGAACCGGGGCTTTTTGCTGTGCGCTCCGCCGTACGCCACGGCGGGCCGCACCTTGCCACCATCACTGCCTAGCCTGCGGCGGTGGCTGGAATGCCGCCTGCCACACGGTGATGCGCAAGGGATCCGCCAGCGTGGAAATGCACTTCGGCGACATCAACCGGGCAGGCATCGCAGGCTGCGCGGAGCGGAACGGGCCGCTGCCCCCATAATTTGGCCGCCACGCCGCACGGCACGGCCCCTGCCTTCTGCCACTTTCCTCTCGCCTTGCCATGCTGCACTACCAGACCATTCCCGTGACCGCTTTCCAGCAGAACTGCTCGCTGGTGTGGTGCGACCAGACCCAGGATGCCGCCGTCATCGACCCCGGCGGCGATCTGGAAGCGATCCAGTGGGAAGTGGAGCGGCTGGGCCTGCAGCTCAAGGCCATCTGGCTGACCCACGCCCACATCGACCATGCGGGCGGCACGGCGGACCTGGCCGAGCAGCTGGACCTGCCCATCATCGGCCCCCATCCCGGGGACCAGTTCTGGATCGATGGCCTGCCCCAGCAGGGCGCCATGTTCGGCTTTCCGCCGTCGCGCCCGTTCACGCCCACGCGCTGGCTGGCGGATGGCGACAGCGTGCAGATCGGCCACGAAACCGTGCAGGTGCGCCACTGCCCGGGTCACACGCCCGGCCATGTGGTGTTCCACGCCCCGCAAATCGACCGCTGCTTTGTGGGCGATGTGCTGTTTGCCGGCAGCATCGGCCGCACCGATTTCCCCCAGGGCAACCACCAGCAACTGATTGACTCCATCACCCAGCGCCTGTGGCCCATGGGCGACCAGACGGTGTTCATTCCCGGCCATGGACCGGAGAGCACGTTTGGGCGTGAACGCAAGACCAACCCCTACGTGGGCAACACCTGATGGGTGCCGCAACGCGGCACTGCCTGGTGCTGCTGGCGGCCGCGGCACTCGTCTTCTTGGTGGCGTGGCCCGCACTGGCCGCCAGCGCCGCAGCGTGGCAAGGCCAGCCGTGGACGGCCGATTGGGCGCGGTATCTGCGCTGGTGGGGCATGGCCAGTGCCGTGCTGTGCGGCCTGCGCCTGCTGCTGGCCGGGGGCGACTGGCTGTTGCACGCCCTGCTGCGCAGCTACTAGGCCGGCGCCAACGCCTGGGCCGTAAGGGCTGTCGGTATCGGTCGCATTAATTGCTCACATTTTGATAGCAAAAACTTCTTGCACCATCTGGCACTGCCACGCACCAGACGACACAAAACCAGGATGACAGGCCGGTATGTGACGAATGCGCCACCCTTGATGCGAATCAAATCACAAGGGAAAACACTTACGTGTTTTCACGCAAACCGCTTCGCAGCCCGTAGCATGGTTTCATTGCGTAACGAAGTACTCATCCCAACCAGGGCCACCGGACTATCGGTGCGCGACTGTAGGAACTAGTATCGGTCCGTTACGTAACGATTCATTTTTGCGAGGAGCACTTATGGCGTCTACGCCCGCAACCGAAACCGGCCCCATCACCTCCAAACCGGAGCCCGATTCCAACAAAAAGCTGGCCTTTTTGCTGCTGGCCCTGGTGCTCTACGGCATCGTGCTGGCCCTGCCGCAGCCTGCCGGCCTCACCGACTCGGGGCAGGTGGCCCTGGGCCTGCTGGTGCTGGTCGTGGTGCTGTGGATCAGCGAATGCGTCTCGCCCGCCAACAGCGCCGTGGTGCTGACCGGTGCCGCGGTGCTGGGGCTGATGGGCACCTCGATGACAGCAGGCGGCAAGCCCATGGATTCCGCCGCTGCGCTGACCACCATGCTCAGCGGTTTCTCGTCCACCGCCGTGCTGCTGGTGGCGGCCGCACTGTTTCTGGCCGTGGCACTCAAGCACACAGGGCTGGACAAGCGCATCGCGCTGCTGGTCATGAGCAAGATCGGCGTCTCGCCTGCCCGCCTGGTGCTGGGCGCGATGATCGTCGGCTTTGTGCTGGCCTTGTTCATCCCCTCTGCCACCGCCCGCGTGGGCGCGGTGATCCCCATCATGATCGGCATCACCGCCGCCCTGGGTCTGGCGGTGAACAGCTCGCTGGGTGCCACGCTGATGATCGTCACTGCCAGTGCCTGCTCCATCTTCAACATGGCGGTCAAGACCGGCGCGGCACAGAACATCATCAGCCTGAATTTCATGCAGCAGGCTTTCGGCCACAACATCACCTGGAGCCAATGGTTCATCACCGCCCTGCCTTTCACCATCGGCATGTGCGTGGTGCTGTTCTTCGCGGCCCTGTGGATTCTGCGTCCCCAGGTGCCGGAAGGTGAGGACATGCCGGCCAAGCTGCGCCAGCAACTGGCCGACCTGGGGCCAGTCAGCAGTTCTGAAAAGCGTCTGATCGCCGTGGCCGCACTGCTGCTGGTGATGTGGTCCACCGAAGGCGTGCTGCACCCGTTCGACACCACCACCACCACCCAGATCGGCATTGCACTGCTGCTGATGCCCAAGATCGGCGTGATGCACTGGTCGCAGGCCGAAAAGCTGGTGCCCTGGGGCACGATCGTGCTGTTTGCCGCCTCCATCTCGCTGGGCAATCTGCTGTCCAAGACCGGCGCTGCCGGCTGGTTGGCGCAACAGACGCTGGGCCAGATGGGCCTGTCGGCCCTGCCCGTGGTGGCCGTGATCGGTGCGCTGTCGGTGTTCAGCATCGTGCTGCACCTGGGCTTTGCCTCGGCCACCGGACTGGCCAGCACGCTGATCCCCATCATGATCGCCTTCACACAGACGCTGCCCGTCAGCCCCGAGACGGCTTTCGGCATCGTGATGATCCAGAGCTTCGTGGTGTCCTTCGGTTTCATCCTGCCGACCAATGCGCCGCAGAACATGCTGTGCTACGGCACCAATGCCTTCAGCACGCCCCAGTTCGCCAAGGTGGGCATCGTGGTCACGCTGGCTGGCCTGGGCCTGATCCTGCTGCTGTCCGCCACGCTGTGGCCCGCCATGGGGGTGCTGTAAATGGGGGCACGCATTGGCATCATCGGCGCCGGCCAGGTCGGCGCGGCCGCCGGCTACCTGTTGTCGGCCACCCCTGGCATCAGCCAGATCGTGCTGGTGGACCAGAACGAGGCCCGCGCAGCGGGTGAAGCCGCCGACATCGGCCACGCCGCCGCCTTTGGCACCGCTGCCCGCGTCAGCGAAGGCGACTATGCCGATCTGGCGGGCGCCTCGGTGGTGGTCATCACCGCTGGCGCCAGCCTCAAGCCCGGTCAGACCCGGCTGGAGCTGCTGCACCAGAACCTGAAGATGACGGACACCATCATCGGCCAGGTGCTCAAGGTCGCACCGGATGCGGTGCTGCTGTTCGCTACCAACCCAGTGGACGTGATGCCCTCCATTGCCGTGCACCGCTACGGCCTGCCACCGGGCAGAGCGATCGGCACCGGCTGCTCGCTGGATTCGATCCGCTTTCGCGACCGGCTGGCCGATTACCTGGGCGTGGCCGCACCGGCCATCCACGCCTATGTGCTGGGCGAGCACGGCGACTCGTCCGTGCCCCACTGGAGCAGCGCCCAGATCGCCGGCATGCCGGTGACGGATTTTGCCGCCCAGCTGGGCCGGCCCATCGACGCGGCCATGCAGGCGCAGATTGCCGAAGAGGTGCGTACTTCGGCGTACCGCATCAAGGCGGGCAAAGGCGTGTCCAACTTTGGCATCGGTGGCTGCATTGCACGGCTGGTGAAGGCCATCGTGGCCGATGAGCAGTCGGTGTTTGCCGTGTCCACCTGCATGCCCGAACTGCTGGGCGTGCGTGACACCTGTGTGTCGCTGCCCCATCTGATCGGTGCACGCGGCGCCTCGGCCCCCTTCATGCCCCGGCTGAATGCCGAGGAAACTGAGGCCCTGCGTGCCAGTGCCGCACTGCTGTCCAGCACCATTGCCGACGGGCTGCAGTCCTTGCAGAAAGCCTGAGCGGCTGGTACACGGCTTCCTGCACAAGGCCCGCTCCATGGAGCGGGCCTTTTTTTATTCTTTCCGAAAGGCGATCGCCAGGCATTCTCTATGGAACGCAGGCCTGCCCAGGCACACAGGCAGCGTTACCGCCGGCGGGCGGACTCGTAGAGGCCCTGCACCCGCGGAATATTGCGCTCCAGTTCGCGGATGCGATCCGGCCCTGTGGGGTGGGTCGACAGAAAGCCGATGCCGCCATCGCCCGTGGCCTCGCCCATTTTGCGCCACAGGCTCACCGCAGCCTGGGGGCTGTAGCCGGCACGTGCGGCCATTTCCAGCCCCACCAGATCGGCCTCGCTTTCGTCACTGCGGCTGAAGCGCAGGCTCAGCAGCTGGGTCCCCATCCTGGCCGCCAGATTGCCCAGGTCGCCCAGTCCCAGCAGTTGCGCCCCCAGCGACAGACCGATGCTGGTGGCCGAGTTCTTGGCCATCTGCTCGCGCGAATGCTCGCGCAATGCATGGGCCATTTCATGGCCCATGACCATGGCCACTTCGTCATCGCTGAGCTGCAGCTTTTCCAGGATGCCGGTGTAGAAGGCGATCTTGCCCCCCGGCATGCAGAACGCGTTGATCTCCTTGCTGCCGATCAGGTTGACCTCCCAGCGCCACTGGCTGGCGCGGGCGTTCCACTGGCTGGCATAGGGAATCAGGCGCTGCGCAATGCCGCGCAGGCGCTGCAGCTGGGGGTGAGAGCTGCCGGCCAGTGCGCCTTGCGCCTTGGCTTTCTGCAGCAGCTCCTGGTACTGCTCGGTGGCGGCGCTTTCCAGGGTTTCGGCCGGCACCAGCTTGCGCAGACCGGAGGAGCCCCCGACATTGACCTGCGCCAGCGCAGCCCCGGCACCGGTGGCCGCCGTCCCCGCCACTAGGGCGCGCAGAAAGCCACGCCGCCCGGCGTGGCAGCGGCAGGCCTGCGGCAGATGGTCGCCATCGGACAGATGGTTCAGTGGCATGGGCGATAGGGGCATGGGGGCGTCTCTCCTGGGCAATCCAATCAGCCTGCACAGCGGTGCTGTGCCTGAGCGTCAGATTGTGCCGCCAATGCGCGCCGGCGAGGTGGCTCAGACCAGCGCCAGCTTGCGCCGCGCGCCACGCACCTCGGCACCGATCACCACCATCAGTCCGGCCAGCACCGCCAGCAGCCCCAGCCAGGAGGCCAGCGGCTGGTGTTCGCCCACGATCCACACCGCCAGCAGAAAGGCGGCCACCGGCTCGATCAGCGTCAATGTCACACCGGTCGGTCCGGAGATATGGCGCAGCCCATTGGAAAACAGCACATAGGCCAGGCCGGAGACCACCAGCCCGAGGTAGACCACCACCATCAACGACGACGCGGTAAACCGCGGCACCCCGGCCAGCAGCAGCGCCACGGGCGCCGCCAGCACCGCGGCGCCGCTGAACACATACAGGTTCACCAGCCGGGTAGGCACTTTGCTGACAAGGCGCTTATTGACCAGGGCATAGGACGCGTACGACAGCCCGGCCAGCAGGCACAGCAGCAGGCCGGGTAGCGACAGCGCACCCGTGCCGCCCCCTTTGCTCAGCACCATGGCCACACCGCCGGCCACGCTCACGCCCGTGCCCAACCACCACAGCAGCGACAGGGGCTGGCGAAGTAGCACGGCCTGGATCAGGCCGGCCCAGATGGGTGCACTGCCAATGGCCACAGCCGTGCCTACGCCGACCCCGGCCAGCTTTACGCCCGCATAGAAGCTGATGCTGTAGCCGGCGGTACCGGCCGATGCCAGACAGAACCAGCGCGCCGGCATACCCAGCAAAGAGGGCCTTGGCAGCAGCGGTTGTCCGGTCGGCGCACTGCGCCGTGTCACCCACAGCACCAGCGCAAAGAAGGTGCTGGCCACGGCCAGCTGTGCCGCTCCCACCCAGAACGGCGACAGCCCCTGGGCACCCAGGCTTTGCGCCGTACCGGTGGTGCCCCACAGCATGGACGCCACCGACACCAGGGCCACACCCCAGACCGAAGAAGAAGCAGAAGAAGAGCTCATGCTTCAAATGATGCCGCCGCAGCGTCCCGGCAACTGTCGAGCAACACTGGTTCTGCCGTGCAGGGCGTATACATGTCCATGCTGCACTGTGTCCCGTCACCAAGAGGCCCCACGCTGCCGCCACCAGCCAACGCCACTCCCGCACCGCTGCGCTCAGCGCTGAGCGGCCCGGAGACTGCGCGCGCTCACCTGGCGTTCGCGCCGCAAGGCATAGGCCAGGGCACTGGCCGTGCGGTAGCCGCAGCGCAGGGCCGTGGTCTCCAGGGGCTGGCCCCGGGCCAGCTGGGCCTCGGCCGCATCCAGCCGCAGGCCGCGCAGCCAGGACTGCGGCGGCTGGCCGACCAGTTCCACAAAGCGGCTGTGGAACTGGGGCACGCTCAGATGGCACAGCGCCGCCAGCCGGGCCGTGGGCCAGTCGGCATGCAGGGCGGCCTGCACCTGCTGGGTCAACCAGGCCAAGTCGACCGTACGGCGGTGCAACAGGCTGGGCGCGTCCAGCACCAGCGCCAGCTGGGCGGCAGCAGACAGCGGGTGGCGTGCCAGCGCCGGAGCGCGCAGCCGAGCCGGCACCGCAAACCGGCGGATGCGATCCAGGCCAGGGCCGGCGGGCAGATCGATCACCTGCACCTGGGTGTGGGCCTGGGCCAGATAGCCGTGGCTGGCGCCAGCGGGAATGAGCATGCCGCTGGCAGCGTCCACATAGCCGGCGTGGCCGTTCAGCTCCAGCTCCATGCGGCCTTGCAGCGCATAGAGGATTTGCACATGGTCGTGGGCATGGGACTGGTGTTCCCCGCTGTAGCGCCGCACCGACCAGGCGGGCGCATCCAGCCGGCCGCCGTCTTGCGACGGGGCGGCGCTGGAGTCCACAAGGGCGGAGACGGTGCTGGGATCGGCCATGGCAGTGCGCAGGTGTGAACTGCCATGGTAGCGCGCACGGCAGACGGCCACCATCGCGGGATAATGGTTCTCAGCCCTTCCTGGCTCTGCGCCCTTTTCGCCTGCCCATGACCGAACCGTCCACCTCCCCTGCGTCCACCGCCGCCACGCCTTCGCCCCCCTCGACCGCTGTCCCGCGCCGTAGCTGGGGACAGACGCTGCGCGTCTATGCCGAACCGGCCAGCCTGCGCATGCTGGCCTTGGGGTTTTCGGCTGGCCTGCCGCTGCTGCTGGTGCTGGGCACGCTCTCTTTCTGGTTGCGCAAGGCCGGCATCGACCGCTCCACCATCGGCTACATGAGCTGGGTGGGCCTGGCCTATGCCTTCAAATGGGTGTGGTCACCGCTGGTCGACCGACTGCCGCTGCCGGTGCTGAACGGCTGGCTGGGGCGCCGGCGCAGCTGGCTGCTGCTGGCCCAGATGCTGGTGGTGGGCGGGCTGCTGGGCATGGCCTTCACCGATCCGCAGCAGGATCTGAACCGCATGGTCTGGTGCGCACTGGCTGTGGCGTTTGGTTCGGCCACCCAGGATATTGCGCTGGATGCCTACCGCATTGAATCGGCCGACGCCGAGCGCCAGGCGGCGTTGGCCGCCACCTACCAGACGGGTTACCGGCTGGCGATGATCTGGGCCGGCGCGGGCGCGCTGTGGCTGGTGGCCGCAGCCCTGCATGGGGAACAGGCTGCCTATGTGCATGCCGCCTGGCAGCTGGCCTATGGCGTGATGGCGGCCAGCATGCTGGTGGGCGTGTTCACCGTGCTGCTGTCGCCCGAACCTGCTGCGCGCGCGCTGACACCAGCGCGCAACCTGGGCGAATGGCTGCGTGAAGCCCTGGTGGCCCCGTTTGCCGACTTTGTGCGCCGCTACGGCGGGCAGGCGATTCTGATCCTGGCGCTGATCGGCATCTACCGCATCAGCGATGTGGTGATGGGCATCATGGCCAACCCCTTTTACGTGGACATGGGCTACAGCGAGGCCGAGGTGGCCACGGTGAGCAAAGTCTTCGGCGTCATCATGACGCTGCTGGGCGCCTTCATCGGCGGGGTGATCTCGATGCGCATCGGCGTGATGCGGGTGCTGATGCTGGGTGCCGTGCTGTCGGCCGCCAGCAACCTGCTGTTTGCCTGGCTGAGCACACGGGGCCACGATGTGGCCGGTCTGACCCTGGTGGTCAGCGCCGACAACCTGGCCGGCGGCATTGCCTCGGCGGCCTTCATTGCCTACCTGTCGAGCCTGACGAATGTACAGTATTCGGCCACGCAGTACGCGCTGTTCAGCTCCATGATGATGCTGGCGCCCAAGTGGCTGGCCGGCTTTTCCGGCGCGTTTGTCGACGCCCATGGCTACAGCAGCTTCTTCATCAGCACGGCAGCCCTGGGCCTGCCGGTGCTGCTGCTGGTGGCGCTGGCATCCCGCGTCACCCTGCGCACCAAGGCGTGACGCAGACGGGCTTTCAGCCACCGGCTGCGGCGTACGGAAGCCGTTGACAGGACACGGTGCGCGTCTGCGCGGGCCGGGTGGACGGCCAGCGACGCTGTCAGGCCCCTCCGATCGGCAGATCACAGCCACAGGTTTACCTGCGCTTTACATACAGGACAAGCGCGTGTGACGCGCAGCCGCCATGCTGGGGCCATCGCGCTCCCCATGAGCACCCGACTGCCTACACTCTCCCACCATGAGCACCCACACCCTGCTGATGATCGAAGACGATGCCCGCCTGGCCCAGATGGTCAGCGAGTATCTGGGCCAGAACAGCCTGGCCGTCATCCACTGCGCCGACGCCACCAGCGGACTGGAACGCCTGCAGCCCAGCGATCCGTCCGAGCTGCCCGATCTGGTGATCCTGGATCTGATGCTGCCCGACATGGACGGCCTGGAGGTCTGCCGCCGCCTGCGTGCCCTGCCCGGCGTGGCCGCCAAGGTACCGGTGCTGATGCTGACCGCCAAGGGTGACCCCATGGACCGGGTGATCGGCCTGGAAATGGGCGCCGACGACTACCTGCCCAAGCCTTTCGAGCCACGCGAGCTGCTGGCCCGCATCCGCGCCATCCTGCGCCGCCGCGGCAGCGAAGGCGCCCCGGCCAGCCAGCCCATTCCAGCGCTGCGCTTTGGTTCGCTGGAGATCGACCGCGATGCCCGCACCGTCACCGTGGCCAGCCAGCCCTGCGAACTGACCAGCTACCAGTTCGACCTGCTGGTGGCCCTGGCCGAGCGCGCCGGCCGGGTGCTGACCCGCGACCAGATCATGGAGGCCGTGCGTGGCCGCGAACTGGAAGCCTTTGACCGCTCCATCGACGTGCACATGGGCCGCATCCGTGCGGCCATTGAAGCGGATTCCAAGAACCCCAAACGCATCCTGACCGTGCGCGGCGTGGGCTACGTCTTCGCCAAGCAGCAGGACTGAAGGGGCTGCCACCATGTTCAAGGCTTTCTCCCAGCGCCTGTACCTGCGCATCTGGCTGGCCGTGGTGCTGGGCGTGGCGATTCTGACCCTGCTGGTCGGCTGGGCCTGGAAAGAGGCCGCGGAACAGAATGCCCGCAACCAGACCCAGGTGAACCAGATCGCCCGCGAGCTGGTGCTGACCGATCCGGACGGCAAAGTCATTGCCCAGGGCAGTGCCACGCGCGCGCCGACACCCCCACAGGAAGGGGTGCTGTTCGACATCGTCACGCCCGACGGGGATTTGCTGCAGCTGCACATGGCCCCCCGCCCCGACCGGGGTGACCGCAACGAGCGCGGCGGCGGCCCCCATGGCGGCCGCCCGCCCCCTGGCGGCTACGCGGCTTTCTGGCTCAGCCCGCCTTTCGGCTTTCTGTGGATGCTGGCCCTGGTGGGTGTCGCGGTGGCCGTGGGGGTGTTCCCCATCATCCGCCGCCTGCTGCAACGCCTGGAGAACCTGCAGCGCGGCGTGCAGCGCTTCGGCGAGGGCGATCTGTCCGTGCGCGTGGCCACCAAGGGCGATGACGAAGTGGCCGACCTGGCCCGCCAGTTCAATGCCGCCGCCGAGCGCATCGAAACCCTGGTGACCTCGCACAAGACCTTGCTGGCCAATGCCTCGCACGAGCTGCGCTCGCCGTTGACGCGCATCCGCATGGGCCTGGAGCTGATGGGCGATGGCCAGCCGTCAGCCAGTGCCAAGGCCGAGATCCTGCGCAACATCGGAGAGTTGGACCAGCTGGTGGACGAAATCCTGCTGGCCAGCCGCCTGGAATCCAAGGAAACCGATGTGGGCACACCCGAATCGGTGGACCTGATCGGTCTGGCCGCCGAGGAATGCGCCCGCGTGGAAGCCGAGCTGGACCTGCAAGGCACCAGCCCGCTGGAGGTGCAGGGCATTGCCAAGCTGCTGCGCCGTGCCGTGCGCAATCTGCTGGAAAATGCCCGCCGCTACAGCCACGGCGATATCACGCTGACCCTGGCGCAGGAAGGCGACATGGCTCTGATCCGGGTGCAGGACCACGGCCCCGGTGTGCCGGCCGCGCAGCGCGAACGCATTTTCGAGAAGTTCTACCGCCTGCCCGGGGCCAGCGAACGCTCGGGTGGCGTGGGCCTGGGCCTGTCGCTGGTGCGATCGATTGCCGAACGCCATGGCGGCACGGTGCGCGCCACCGACCGCACCGACGGTGCAGCAGGCGCGTGCTTTGAATTGCGGCTTCCGCTGTAAGCCGCCTGCACATGCACAGTCCTGCTCCGGCAGGGCTGTGTCTTTTCTTCAGGCCTGCGCAGCCGCCTGTACCAGGGCCTGCACCTGCCCCATCAGACGGCGCTGCACCTTGCGCACATAGCTGGTGTTGACGCTTTTGAACCAGCTGCGCACCGGAATCAGCAGCTTCTCGCCAATCCCGTCCACCAGCACGAACTCCGGCCCGCCCGAGCGCGATTCGGTGTACATCAAGCCCGCCACATTCACTTCCCCAAACACCAGGTGCAGGTCTGCACAGGCATCGAAGAACTGCTCCAGCGCGGTGTAGTGCTTGGCCTCCAGCGCGCCGGCGGCAGCGAGCGCTTCGAGCGTCTGGGGCAGGCCGTCCGGGCCGAGGATTTTTTCGGTCACCAGGCCCAGGCCCTGGGTCGTGGGCACCAGCCCATACGGCGTTTCCATCGGAAAGAAGGTGGTCTGCTGGTGGTACGCCGCCTTGGACAGCTGCAGGTACTGGATGATCTCGCGCCGGAACTGCCGGTACACACCCTGGGCAAACGCACGCTTGAGCCGGCCATGTTTGGCGAAGCCCCCGTCCGGCGCCACCAGCTCGGGGCGGATCAGCTTGAGCACCTTGCCGTCATCATCGGGCAGGGCATAGACACGCTTCACGGTTCCTTCGCCCAGCAGGGACAGGCGGCTCACATCCACAATCACATTCGGTCCTTCTCTAAGGCGACAGACGTTTGCCGCGTTCCAAAATAGGCCTGCGCTGCCAGCAAGCTCAGCATCATGGTGAAGAAATGGCTCTCGCGCGAGCTCCACAGCGACACATTGATCAGGCTGTTGGTTGCCAGGATCACGAGGAAGCTCAGCACCACCGGACGCCAGCGGTCATCACGCCAGACGGAATGGGCCGTGGCCGCCAGGATGCCGATGAAGAGCAACACGCCAATCAGGCCGTTTTCCATCCAGAACAACAGATACTGGTTGTGGGGGTGGCGGTCGCCGAAATCACACCACCCGGGTTCCGTCACATGACGGCACCATTCATCGTGGTAGCTGCCGGTGCCCCAACCGGTCAGCGGCTTTTGCTGCACCAGCTCCCAGGTGTGCTTCCAGAAATTGATGCGGCCACCAATGCTGGTGATCTCCATCTTCTCACTGTCGCGGGCTTCGGCAATCGCCAGATGCACGCGATCCTGGGCCGTCTGAGACACGGCGTAGGCACCGCCCGCTGCCACCACAATGGTGAGCAGTGCCAGCCAGCGCTGATAGCCTTTCAGTGCAAAGAACACAAAGCTGCTCACGCCCAGCATCAACAGCACATAGCCGGTGCGCCCCAGCGATAACTGGGTGATGGCCACGGCCGCCAGCAAGGCCACTGCCGCGGCCAGCAGCCGCAGGGACAACCGGGGAGCATTCTTGCCGTACCACAGCGCCAGCACCACAAAGAACGACATCATGATGTTCTGCGTGATGTAGTCGCCAATCACCGTGTGGTCCACGCCCCAGCCCAGATTCTGGGTCTTCGACCATGGCAGCTGCAGCCAGATGTTGGCGTAGACCGACACCAGAATGAACAGCATGCAGGCACTGAACGCCTGCAGGCACCGTGTGCGCCACTGCGGCTGAGCCAGCAGGACAAAGAACACCGCCCCCAGCAGCAGCTTGATGTACTTGGTGTAGTTCAGTTGAATGTCGCCCCAAAGAGCACTGCTCCACAGGCCGCCCAGCAACACCACGCCATACAGGCCCAGCATCAGCCAGGGGTACGGCGCACGGCGCCATGTACTGCGTTCACGCCACAACACCCCGCTGAGCAGCGCCAACAGGCCCGTCAGCAGCATGGCGATATTGCCCAATGCCATGGCCGCAGGAAAAAACAGAAACGCGGCGACCAGCATCCACTGGGCACCTGTCTCCAGGCGCGAGGAAATCAACTTTGGCTGCATAAACCCTTAGGCACGCGCTCCAGCGGCGCATGCTTTGCACACCGAACACATATCAACGCCGCACCGGCTTCTTCAGTTGGTCGCGGTCCACTTCCAGCGCCACGTAGCGGAAGAAACATTCCAGCCCGACAAAAAAACTATAGAGAAACCCTGCGCGACCGCACAGAAAACCACGCTGAAAGACGTACAGGCGGGTGAAATTGGCAATACCGGAGCCCAGACCGCGCAGAACGCCACCGCGCTTTCCCGCCTGGTGCCGTTTCAGCGCGCCCAATTGGACATACTGCGCCAGCTTCACCAAGCTGCCATAAATGGTTTCACGCGAGAAATGCGGCAGGCGCTGGCGCAGATGCCGGGTGGGTACTGCAGTGCGCAGCACCGCCCCTTCATGCACCGCACCGCTGAAGCCTTCGAGCACCCGCATCGGAAACAGCCGTGCCACGCCGCCGGTGCCACGCATGCGCCCCAGCGACTGCCCGTAGGCCATCTGCTCCCACTCCACTTCCCAGACGGCTTCTGCGTTGCCTGCCACCACCTGGCGGATTTCGTCGGCCAGTGCCGGGGTCAGGCGCTCATCGGCATCCAGAAAGAACACCCAGTCCGCCCGTACATGCTGCAGTGCGCGGCTGCGCTGTTCGCCAAACCCTTGCCAGTCCGGGTACGCCACCACCTCGGCGCCCAGTCCCTGGGCCAGAGACACAGTCGCATCCTGGCTGCCGCTGTCCACCACCAGAATCTGGTCGGCCACGCCCTGGGCGCTGCGCAGGCAGGCTTCGATGTTGTGCGCCTCGTTCAAGGTCAGCACCACAATGCTCAATCGGCTCATCCGCGCGTCCATTCTTCAGTATTGCACCGGCGCAGACCACAGGCCCACGACACGCCCCCACACCCGCGCCACATGCTTGGGCGACGGTGCAAAGACACGCAGGGCCAGCAAGCCCACGGCGCCCCACAGGGCACGGCGGCGGTGCTCGATGGCCGCCGCATGCCCCTGGTGCTTGGCCGTGAACAGCACCTTGGAGCGGGCATGGTGGTAGCCACGCCCGTATTCCACGCTCAGCGGACGTGGACCGCGCACCGACCCGCGGTTGGCATGGGCCACGTGCACGGACGGCTCGATCAGCACAGGCTTGCCGGCCTGCAACAGGCGCAGACACAGGTCTTCGTCTTCGTAGTACAGGAAAAAGCGCGTGTCGAACCAGTCGCGCGTGGGCATGGCGTTCAAACGCAGCAGCATGGCCGCACCGCAGGCGTTGCCGACACAGGTCACGCCCTCGGCAGCCGGGCCCTTGGACGCCCACAGGTGGCGTACCCAGCCGTAGTTGACCTGTTTGCCACCATCACCACCCACCAGCTGCGGTGCCATGATGGCCGCGTGCGGCCAATCGGCCATGGATGCCAGCAGCGCCTGTGCATCGGCGGCCATCACCGCGCAGTCCGGATTCATCAGTAGCGCAAAAGGGGTCCGGACCTGGTGCAAGGCGGCATTGTTGGCCGCACCAAATCCCCGGTTCTCCCCCAGCTCCAGCACCTGGGCCTGCGGCAGGGCCGCACGGATACGGGCCGGCGTGTCGTCGGCGCTGCCGTTGTCCACCACGATGACATGCGGCCAATCCGCCAGCTGCGCGCCCAGTGCCTCGGCACAGTGCGCGCTGTTGAAGGTCACGATGACGGCGGTGACGGCATCCAAAGCGAAACAGCGCTCCGCGGGAGCGCTGTCGTCGGACGCCAGGATGTGATCAGTGGCCACCCGCAAACACCTCGCCCTCTTTCAGGCGGTAGGTCGTGCCGCAGTAGGGGCACTTGGCCTGGCCGGTATGGGCCACATCCAGGTAGACCTTGGGGTGGCTGTTCCACAGCTTCATGTCGGCCTTGGGGCTGGGGCAGTAGACGCCGCCTTGGGCATTCAAATCCTTGGCGGCCAGTTCTACAACGGCAGTCGTGCTCATATTCGGTGTCTCTCTCTCGGTGGGGCGGAATTTACACCCGGGTCAACCAGTGGGTGTATTTGGGATTGCGTCCGTTGACGATGTCAAAGAACGCGTTTTGAATCTTTTCAGTGAGGGGGCCACGGCGGCCTTCGCCGATGGGCAGGCGGTCCACTTCGCGGATGGGCGTCACTTCGGCGGCCGTGCCGGTGAAGAAGACTTCGTCGGCGATGTACAACTCGTCACGGGTGATGCGCTTTTGCACCACTTCCAGGCCCAGATCCTTGCAGATGTGGAACACGGTGTTGCGGGTGATGCCGTTCAGGGCGCCGGCGGACAGGTCAGGCGTATAGACCACGCCGTCCTTGATCACAAAGATGTTCTCGCCCGAACCTTCGGACACAAAGCCGGCCGCATCCAGCAAGATGGCTTCGTCGTAGCCATCGTCCAGCGCTTCGGTGTTGGCCAGGATGGAGTTGGTGTAGTTGCTCACCGCCTTGGCCTGGCTCATGGTGATGTTCACATGGTGGCGGGTGAAGCTCGACACCTTCACGCGGATGCCGCGCTGCATGCCTTCTTCGCCCAGGTAGGCACCCCAGGCCCAGGCCGCCACCATCAGGTGGATGCTGTTGCCCTTGGGGCTCACGCCCAGCTTGCGGTCGCCAATCCAGGTCAGCGGGCGCAGGTAGCAGGACTGGAGCTGGTTGGCCTTGACCACGTCCACCTGGGCCTGGTTCACCTGTTCCTGGGTGAACGGGATCTGCATGCGCAGGATCTTGGCGCTGTTGAACAGGCGCTTGGTATGGTCTTCCAGGCGGAAGATGGCCGTGCCCTGGGCGGTGTCATAGGCACGCACGCCTTCGAAGGCGCCGCAGCCGTAGTGCAGCGTGTGGGTCAGTACGTGGACCTTGGCGTCACGCCACTCCACCATCTGGCCATCCATCCAGATCTTGCCATCACGGTCGGACATCGAGGGAACTACGGGGCTCATACCACTCCTTGGCGTGCTTCAGGGAAAGGGGTTTGCGGGCGAAACCGCCATTTTAGGCCCGCAAGCGCCATTTGCCCCGGTACGCGGTGCAGTACGCCAAGCAAGGCCCCAGATGCCGCCCACGCAGCGCCCTCCCGGCGCAGGCCCTCAGGCCGGCACAGGGGGTAAAGCCCAGGGCTCAGTGAGCCACAGGAGGCAGGGCAGCAGGAGCCTGCGCAGCATCGGTGGCCGTGGCTTCGGGCTGCGGCGGGCGCTGCAGCGTCCACTTCATCAGGCGGCCGCCGACGAATTCACAGGTGACATGGGAGTTGGTGCCGTCGGTCCAGCGGAAGATTTCCGGATCCTGACCTTCCTTCGACATGCGCTGGCCCAGCGAACGTGTCATGGCGATCACATGCATCAGGCTGACCTTGGGCTTGAGCTTGACGTTCAGCATGATGGCGCTGCCCACATAGCCGATGGGCTGGTTGGAGGCACGGCGCACAATGGTCATCAGCCGGGTGAAGTGCAGCAGCAGCCACATCACCGTGCCGCCACCCACGGCCGCCACGCCCATCCAGCCATAGGAGCGGTGGGCCGCGTAAAACAGAATGGCCAGACCCACTGGCACCACAAACTTGCGAAAATTCATGCGCCGTATTGTCCAACAGGGGGCATTTCCCCTGGCTGCGGGCAGTGCGTAGCCGTGGGGTTATGCCGCCTTGCAGGGTGGACGGCCACAACACAGCCGCCTATCGCACCCCGAAATTTCGGGGCTTTTTGCCTGCAACAGCTTGCCCGCTCAGCGCAAGCCGCTCCTGTTTTTTTCAATGCGCCGCGCTTATTCCAGTCCGCGCACGATCTGCATGGCCTCGTCCACGCGCTCCACGGTGTGGATCTTCAGGCCGGCAATCGCCTTCTTGGGCGCGTTCGCCTTGGGCACCACGGCCACCGTGAAGCCCAGCTTGGCGGCCTCCTTCAACCGATCCTGACCGCGCGGCGCCGGCCGCACCTCACCGGCCAGGCCGACTTCGCCAAAGGCAATAAAGCCCTTGGGCAGGGCCTTGCCGCGCAGGCTGCTGGTGATGGACAGCATCACCGCCAGATCGGCCGCCGGCTCGCCGATGCGCACCCCGCCCACGGCGTTGACAAACACATCCTGGTCGGCGCAGGCCACCCCGGCATGGCGGTTGAGCACGGCCAGCAGCATGGCCAGGCGGTCCTTGTCCAGGCCCACCGACAGGCGCCGTGGCGAGGGGCCGCCGCCGTCGACCAGCGCCTGGATCTCCACCAGCAGCGGGCGCGTGCCTTCCAGCGTGACCAGCACGCAGCTGCCAGGCACGGGCTCGGTGTGCTGGCTCAGGAAGATGGCGCTGGGGTTGCTCACCCCCTTCAGGCCTTTTTCCGTCATGGCGAACACGCCGATCTCGTTCACCGCACCAAAGCGGTTCTTGATGGCGCGGACCAGGCGGTGCGGACTGTGGGTGTCGCCCTCGAAGTACAGCACCGTGTCCACCATGTGCTCCAGCACACGCGGGCCGGCCAGCGCGCCCTCCTTGGTCACATGGCCCACCAGGATCACGGTCACCCCGGTGCTCTTGGCCATACGCGTCAGGTGCGCCGCGCATTCGCGCACCTGCGCCACCGAGCCGGGGGCGCTGGTGAGCTGGTCGGAATACACGGTCTGGATGGAGTCGATCACCACCACGGCCGGCTGCGTGGCCTCCACCGTGGCCAGGATCTTCTCCAGCTGGATCTCGGCCAGCAGGTTGACCTGACTTCCGTCGATGCCCAGCCGGCGCGAACGCATCGCCACCTGGGCCCCGCTCTCCTCGCCGGTCACATACAGGGTGGGCAGACCGGCGCGCTGCAGCGCGTCCATGGCCTGCAGCAGCAGCGTGGATTTGCCGATGCCCGGATCGCCGCCGATCAGCACCACCCCGCCTTCGACCACCCCGCCGCCCAGCACGCGGTCCAGTTCCTCGATGCCGCTGGGCGTGCGCGCCACATCCTGCGCCTCGATGGCCGCCAGCGGCGTCACCGGCTGGGCATTGGCCAGACCGGCATAGCCCTGGGGGGCGCTCAGGCGGTTCTTGCCGCCGGACGCGCTGTCGGGCACGGTCTCGATCAGGCTGTTCCACGCCCCGCAGTTCGGGCATTTGCCCAGCCAGCGCGGCGTGGTACCGCCGCATGCGTTGCAGGTGTAGATGGTTTTGTCCTTGGCCATGGGCAGCGACTATAGCGGCGGGCGCCCGGCCTGGCGGCGCCACTGCCGCATGCCCGCACACCAAGGGCGCTGCCGCGCCTGTTTTCTGCCGGCCGCCTGCTGCCGCTATGCTGCAGGCCATTCCCCTCCCACCGGACCCTCTGGAGACCGCATGCCCCACCTGACCCTGTTCTACGCCCCGCACACCTGCGCCCTGGCCACCCGCATTGCCCTGAACGAGGCCGGTGCCGACTACCAGCTGCAGTACGTCGACTTCAGCCAGAACGCCCAGCGCAGCGGCGAATACCTGGCGCTGAACCCGCTGGGCCGTGTGCCCGCGCTGCGGCTGGAAGACGGCAGCACCGTGCTGACCGAGACCGTGGCCCTGCTGGCCTATGTGGCCCAGCGCTTTCCCGACGCCCATCTGGCCCCCACCGACCCGGTGCAGTTCGCCCGCATGCAGGGCTTTCACAGCTACCTGGCCAGCACCGTGCATGTGGCCCACGCCCACGGCCGGCGCGGCGCACGCTGGAGCGACGATCCCGCGGCCATCACCTCCATGCAGGACAAGGTCGCCGCCAACATGGCGGAGTGCTGTGCGCTGATCGAAGCCCATTGGCTGGACCGCGGCCCCTGGGTGCTGGGCGAGACCTTCTCCGTGGCCGACGCCTATCTGTTCACCATCGCCGGCTGGCTGCACGGCGACGGCGTGGAAATCGCCCACTTCCCGCGTCTGGCCGACCACTACCAGCGCATGCAACTGCGGCCTGCCGTGCGGGCCGCCCTGCACGACTGAGACCACGGCGCGGCAGGGCGCCCGCTCACTCCTGCACCAGTTCCTCGTGGTGGTCCGCCTGACCGCGCTTCCAGTAGGCGGAGATGCGCATGCGCTTGAGCGAAGCGCCCTTGTCCTTGAAGACGGTGCGCAGCGCGGCCATGTCGTTGTGCTCGCCTGCGGCCCAGATGTAGCCGTCTTCGGACGGCAGCGGCAGGGCGGCAGCGGCCTCGGCCAGATCGTCCACCCACTGCAGGTCCACCTGGGCAGCGCTGGGCAGCGGACGGCGGTCGGCCGCTGCCACCTTCAGGCGTACGGTCACACGGGCCGTGGCCGGCAGCTCCGCCAGGCGGCGTTCCACGGCGGGCA
The DNA here is from genome assembly GCF_006740045.1 of Comamonas terrigena NBRC 13299. Taxonomy (NCBI): domain Bacteria; kingdom Pseudomonadati; phylum Pseudomonadota; class Betaproteobacteria; order Burkholderiales; family Comamonadaceae; genus Comamonas; species Comamonas terrigena. Next base: position 203,589 of record NZ_AP019749.1, on the reverse strand, counting down.
GCGCGCTGTCATCGCCCAGCAGCCAGTGCCAGGCAAAGCCGGCGGGAATCACCATGCTGCCACGCGGTCCGGCCACCCCGGCCCATTGGCCGATCTGCGCGGTGCGCGCCCATTCGGCGGCCGGGCCGTGGTCATGCAGGGCAAACTCCAGCACCAGCTGGCCTTTGGCGGCATCCCAGCGCACCGGGGTGTAGTCCCGCGCGACAGGGCGCTCGCCGTCAAAGTGGGGACGACCGTCCACCATCTGCGGCAGGTTGGGCTTGTCCTGGCCGGGCTGGGGCAGCAGGAACTTGATGTGGTCATCAAAGCCGTCGCTGCGAAAACCCGTCAGATCGGCCCCCGCCAGCGTGATGCGCACAAAGCCGGGGCTGACCACTTCGCGCGATTGCAGCTGCAGGTGGTGCGCGGCAAACACGTGGCGCACACGCTCCACGCGCAGGGCGGTGTCGGGGATGGTTGAGCCGGTGGCTGCGATATCGGTGGTGGGCATGCACGCTCCTGCGTAGAATGTTGACTTAATCAACAATATAACCATTGTTAATTGACTTTGTCAACCAATGCGTGCACCATTTGCTTCTGCTGACGAGATCCCTGGATGAACACCTCTGCCCTGCCCTCTGCCGTGCTGGATGCCATGCACAACCTGACGCTGGCCTACCGCCGCCAGATGCGCGCGGCCCTGCACGCCCAGGCGCTGCCGCTGACGGCCAATGAGCTGAAAGTGCTGCTGTACGTGGGCCACCATCCCCTGTGCACCCACAAGGACCTGGTGGCGCATACCGGCACCGACAAGGCCCAGCTGGCACGCCTGCTGCAGCAGATGGAAACCCATGGCTGGCTGGAGAGGGTGCCCCATCCACAGGACAAGCGCAGCCGCTGCCTGCGCCTGAGCGCCCAGGGCGCTGAAGCCTTCACCGGTCTGCGCAACCACCGCAGCAGCCTGGGCGCGCAGATGCTGGCGGGCTGGTCGATGTCGGAACAGCAGCAGTTGCTGGACCTGCTGCGCCAGATGCACAGCCAGCTGGCCGCCCTGCCGCTGCCGCAAGGCGAAGGCGATTCGCTGGCACACGACCCCAGCTACAACCCACCCCATCTGCACGACTGAGCCCGGTCCCGAAGCGCCCGCAGCGCACGGCGGGAGCCTCGGCCCCCTGCCCCTGCTCCCTGCCTCTTAGGCCGCCCCTTCCACCACCACCGGCACACGCGGCGCCACGGCGCACATCAGCTCGTAGCCCACGGTGCCGGCCGCAGCGGCCACCTCGTCGATGGACAGCTGGGTGCCATTGCGCGCCGTGCCCCACAGCGTGACGTCGCTGCCGATGCCGGCGTCGGGCACCGGCGTCAGGTCGACATTGAGCATGTCCATGCTGACACGGCCCAGTACACGGGTGCGCACGCCGTTCACCAGCACCGGCGTGCCCGTGCCGCAGTGGCGCGGGTAACCGTCGGCATAACCGCAGGCAATGATGCCGGTGCGCATGGGAGCGTCGGCCACAAAGGTCGAGCCGTAGCCCACGCTGTCCCCCGCCTGCAGCTGCTGCACGCCGATGACCTGGGTCGACAGCGTCATGGCGGGCCGCAGCCCCCAGTCGGCGGCCGTGTGCAGCGGGTAATCGGGTGCGCTGCCGTACAGCACGATGCCGGGACGCACCCAGTCGTTGCGCACGCGCGCCTCCATGCCATGCAGCAAGGTGGCGGCACTATTGCACACGCTGCGCTCGCCGGGCAGGTCCTGCGTGGCGCCGAGAAAGGCCTGGAGCTGGTGCTCGATGCCGCGCGGCCCGTCGGCATCGCTGAAATGGGTGATGAAGGAAATCTCTTCCACCTGGGTGAGCGCATTCAGGCGCGCATAGGCACTGCGAAAGCGCTCCGGCGTGAAGCCCAGGCGGTTCATGCCGCTGTTCATCTTCAGGAACACGCGGTGCGGCTGCTGGGTCTTGTGGGCGGCCAGCCAGTCGATCTGCTGGTCGCAGTGGACGGAATGCCACACCCCCAGGCGGGAGCACAGCTCCAGGTCGCGGGCGTCAAACACCCCTTCCAGCAGCAGGATCGGGCCGCGCCATCCCAGCTGGCGGATGCGTTCTGCTTCCGACAATTCCAGCAGTGCAAAGCCGTCGGTGGCCCGCATGGCATCGAACACACGCTCGATGCCATGGCCGTAGGCATTGGCCTTGACCACCGCCCACAGCCGCGCATCCGGGGCCGCCTGGCGTGCACGTTCCAGGTTGTGGCGCAATGCTTCGGGATGGATGGTGGCCTGGATGGGACGTGGCATGTCAGATGGGAGCTAGGGAAAAGAAGTACGGAATTCTGGCACTCCCGGCACAAACCTGCGTGATATAACCGCCAGTCACTTTGCCAACAGGTCCAGATCAGCGTGGGCATTAGCTCTGCTAATAGTACGCATCCCCATCCATGAAACGCGGTTTCTACACCATCATGTCGGCGCAGTTCTTCAGCTCGCTGGCCGACAATGCCCTGTTTGTCACCGCGGTGGAACTGTTGCGCACCTCCGGTGCCCCGGAATGGCAGCGTGCGGCCCTGGTGCCCATGTTTGCGCTGTTCTACGTGATCCTGGCCCCTTTTGTGGGCGCCTTTGCCGACGCCTTGCCCAAGGGGCGGGTGATGTTCATCAGCAATGCCATCAAGGTGGCGGGCTGCCTGATGATGCTGATCGGCCACCACCCGCTGCTGGCCTATGCAGTGGTGGGTCTGGGCGCCGCCGCCTACTCGCCGGCCAAATACGGCATCCTGACCGAGCTGCTGCCGCCCTCCCAGCTGGTCAAGGCCAATGGCTGGATCGAGGGGCTGACCATCACCTCCATCATCCTGGGCGTGCTGCTGGGCGGCCAGCTGGTGGGCCCGGCTGTTGCGGCACATCTGATGGCACTGGACGTGCCGTTTGTCGACAACGCGGCCGAAGCCGCCATCGGCGTGCTGGTGTTTGTCTACGCGCTGGCGGCCGCCTTCAACCTGCGCATTCCCCGCACCAGCACCCCGCTGGTGCCCATGCGCCAGCACCCGGACCAAGGCCTGCTGGCCGCCACGCTTGCCCTGCTGCCCGACTTCCGGGACTGCAACCGCCGCCTGTGGCGCGACAAGCTGGGCCAGATCTCGCTGTCCACCACCACCCTGTTCTGGGGCGTGTCCGGCAATCTGCGCTACATCGTGCTGGCCTGGGCCGCCGTGGCCCTGGGCTACGGCACCACCCAGGCCTCGGCCCTGGTGGGCGTGGTGGCCATCGGTACCGCCGCCGGTGCGGTGCTGGCCTCGATGCGCATGCGCCTGCAGCACGCCACCCGGGTGATTCCCTTGGGCATTGCCATGGGCCTGCTGGTGGTGTGCATGAATTTCATCAGCCACCTGTGGATTGCCATCCCCTTCCTGATCCTGCTGGGCGGCCTGGGCGGCTTCCTGGTGGTGCCCATGAACGCGCTGCTGCAGCACCGCGGCCATGACCTGATGGGCGCGGGCCGCTCCATCGCGGTGCAGAACTTCAATGAACAGGCCTGCATCCTGGGCCTGGGCGCCTTGTATGCGCTGGCCACCAAGCTGGGGGTGTCGGCCTATGGCGCCATCACCGGCTTTGGCCTGATCGTGGCCATCACCATGTGGCTGATCGGCCGCTGGTACCGCTACAACTGCCGCCACCACGGTGGGGAAGTGCGCCGCCTGCTCAATATCGCGCGCCACGACCACCACCACTGAAGCCTGCCACTTTCCCCCGTTTTCATCGTTTCCGGCGCAGGCACCCCCTGCGCCGGAGTCGTTTTCAGCCATGCACTCTCCTGCACCGTATTTCGCCCTGCTGTTCAACGCCGTGGTCTGGGGGCTGTCCTGGTGGCCCTTCAAGACCATGCATGCCGCCGGCCTGGCTGCGCCCTGGGCCACCTCGCTGATCTACGCCGCCCTGGTGCTGGGCACCACGCTGCTGGCGCCGCGCAGCTGGGCCGGGCTGCTGGCCCACCCGGCGCTGTGGCTGCTGGCCCTGTCCTCCGGGCTGACGAATGTGGCCTTCAACACCGCCAGCTCCACCGGGGATGTGGTGCGGGTGATCCTGCTGTTCTATCTGATGCCTGCCTGGGCCGTGCTGCTGGCCTGGAAGTTCCTGGGCGAGCGCCCCACCCCCCAGGGCCTGCTGCGCCTGGCACTGGCGTTCGCCGGCATGGGCCTGGTGATCGTGCCGGCAGGGGCCAGCTGGAGCAGCCTGACGGCCGGCATCGCGCTGCCCGACTACCTGGCCGTGTTCGGCGGCCTGTGCTTTGCCATCACCAATGTGGTCCTGCGCCGCACCCACAGTGCGCCCGGCACCTCGCGCATGCTGGCCATGTTTGTGGGCTGCATGGCCACGGGCCTGACCACCGCCAGCCTGGGCTACGGGCTGGGTGCACTGCCCGGCCTGCCGGCGCCGCAGACCGAATGGGTGCTGTGCGCCCTGGTCATGGCGGTGCTGGTGGCGGTGGGCAACTGGGCCCTGCAGTACGGCGCGGCGCGCCTGCCGACGGCCACCACCTCGCTGATCATGCTGTCCGAAGTGCTGTTTGCCACCGTCTCGGCCTGGCTGCTGGGCGCCACCGAGCTGACGCCGCGCATGCTGCTGGGCGGAGCGCTGATCATCGGCGGCGCGCTGCTGGCCGCCTTGCAGGGGCGCCGCCGCAAGGCATAAAGTGTGCCCATGGGCGTGGCAAGATGGCGCCCATGCAAGGAGACTCCATGACCACACTCCATGATTTCCAGGTGCGCAGCATCGAGGGCGACGAACACGACCTGGGCCAGTACGCCGGCAAGGTGGTGCTGGTGGTGAACACCGCCAGCGCCTGCGGCTTCACGCCACAGCTGGCCGGCCTGCAGCAGCTGTATGAGCGCTTCGGTCCCCAGGGGCTGGTGGTGCTGGGCTTCCCCTGCAACCAGTTCGGCCACCAGGACCCGGCCCACAACAGCGACATCGCCGCCTTCTGCCAGAAGAACTACGGCGTGGAGTTTCCGATGATGGCCAAGATCGAAGTCAACGGCGAAGCCGCAGCGCCGCTGTTCGTCTGGCTCAAGGAACAGGCCCCCGGCCTGCTGGGCAGCAAGGCCATCAAGTGGAACTTCACCAAATTCCTGGTCGGTCGCGATGGCCGGGCGATCCGCCGCTATGCGCCCCAGGATGCCCCGGTGACGCTGGGTGGCGATATCGAACAGGCGCTGGCACAGGCCCCCACCGCCGCCTGAGCGAAGGCTGCAGGGGCTGCAGGCCGCATGCCGTCAGGCACCGGCCCACCACCGCAGGCGGGGCTACGGCGCCGCCTGCGGTTCACCACTCAGTGCTCAGGCCTGGGCCTTCAGCTGGCGGGCGCGGTGCAGCTGGCGCTGCACCTGCTGGGTGTTCATGCCGTACATGTCGGCAAAGGCGTCCACGGTCTCCGCACCGCTGCCTTCAAAGGCCCGCAGCACGGCTTCGGCCTTGGCGTCCTGTTCGGCCACCACGGCCAGTGCCGCTTCGACCTTGGCCAGGGCACTGGGTTCGCGCAGCTGCACTTTTTCCAGGTAGGCATCGCGGCCCAGGCCGCTGTCGATGAAGGCCTGGCCAATGCGGCGCTGCAGCTTGGCCTGCAGGTCTTCGCCGTCGCGCGGCTTCTTGCGGCGGAAGACTTCGATCAGCGCGTGCAGCACATGCTCGGGCGCCATGGCTTCCACTTCCACGCCCTGCAGATCGCAGCGTGCCGCGCCCGTGGCCACGACATTCAGATAGCGGGTGGAGCGGGTGTGCAGGGCCAGCGCCTGCTTGAGGCCGTCCTTGTCCAGCGCTTCGCCCTGGGCGACCTGCAGGTCCTGGAAGATGCCGCGCTTGAGCGGCTTGGGGCTGTCACCGAACAGCGCCGGGTACAGCTGCGCCAGCTGCAGCAGCACGGGGTGGATTTCACGCACGGGGCGCGCGGAAGCGGCAGCGGACTGCGGTGCGGCTCCCTTGGCGGCAGCGGCACGTCCCCGTCCACCGCGCCGGTTGCGGCGACGGGCACCGTCGGCCTGGGCAGGCTGTGCGGCTGCGGCGTCGGAGGCCGGGGTTTCGGGGAGGGAGGACACGATTTCGGTCATGGGCAGGCCAATGGCGACAAAAAAACAAGGCCGCCATCATGCCAGCATTGGCAGTCCTGCGGGCAAGGGGCGACTTTGCAAGCTGCTGCCGGCACGGGAATGCGGTCGCCGTGCTGCGGCTGCGGCGCCCCTGCGGGGCGCTGCGCGGCGGTCAGACCAGGGCTTCGTCCAGCACTTCCACCCAGTGGCGCACCGGCACGGCCGTGCCGGCTTGCAGGTGGGTGATGCAGCCGATGTTGGCCGACAGGATGGCCGCGGGCGCACCGCCTTCAAAGGCCTCGTCCAGCGCATCCAGCTTGCGGGTGCGCAGCTGCTGGGAGATATCGGACTGCAGGATGGAATAGGTGCCAGCCGAACCGCAGCACAGGTGCGATTCGGTGCGCGCCGTGCGCAGCTGGAAGCCCAGCTTGCCCAGGTTGGCCTCGACCACGCCCTTGAGCTTTTGCGCATGCTGCAAGGTGCAGGGCGGGTGGTAGGCCATGGGCTGCGCAGGCACCTTGGTACGGCCGGCCAGCTTGTCGGCCAGCTCGGGCAGCAGGGCGGGCAGCAGCTCGCTCAGATCGCGTGCCAGCGCGCTCACGCGCTGGGCCTTGGCCGCATAGGCGCTGTCGTCGCGCAGGGCATGGGCATAGTCCTTGACCATGGCGCCGCAGCCCGAGGCATTGCTGATGATGGCTTCCACTTCGCCGGCTTCCACGGCGGGCCACCAGGCGTCGATGTTGGCGCGCATCTGGTCCCGCGCACTGTCCTGGTCATTCAGGTGGAACTTCACCGCGCCGCAGCAACCGGCCTTGTCGGCGATCACGGTCTGGATGCCCACGGCATCCAGCACGCGGGCCGTGGCGTAGTTGATGTTGGGCAGCATCGCAGGCTGCACGCAGCCCGCCAGCAGCAGCACCTTGCGGGCGTGTGCGCGCGTCGGCCAGACACCGTGCTCCGTTTTGGGCGGCACCTTGGCCTTGATGACCTCCGGCAGCAGCGGGCGCACGGCCTGGCCCAGCTTCATGGCCGGGGCAAACAGCGGCGAGGGAATGCCTTCCTTCAGCGCCCAGCGCTTGAGGCGCTCGCCCAGCGGGCGCGGCACCTTCTCGTCCACCACCTTGCGGCCAATGTCCACCAGATGGCCGTATTGCACGCCGCTGGGGCAGGTGGATTCGCAGTTGCGGCAGGTCAGGCAGCGGTCCAGGTGCTCCTGCGTGGCACGGGTGGGCGTGGCCCCTTCCAGCACCTGCTTGATGAGGTAGATGCGGCCGCGCGGGCCGTCCAGCTCGTCACCCAGCGTCTGGTAGGTGGGGCAGGTGGCGGTGCAAAAGCCACAGTGCACGCATTTGCGCAGAATGGCCTCGGCCTCCTGGCCTTCGGGCGTGCTGCGGTATTCGGGTGCGAGGTTGGTCTGCATCGTGGTGTCTCGTAATTCTTGTCAGGGCACGGCGTCAGAGCGCAGCGCTGGTGCGTCCGGGGTTGAAGATGCCGGCCGGATCGAACGCGGTCTTCAGCTGCTGCTGGATGCGCTGCACCGCGGCATTCTGGGGATCGAACAGCGGTTCACCGCTGAGGGGCTGCGCAGCTTCCGCGCTGAACAGCAGCGCATCGCCGCCCACCGCACGGGCGGCGGCTTTCAGCGCGGCACCCGCGCTGCGCGGGGCCTGTACCCAGCGCAGGCCACCATGCCATTCGACCAGCGGCGCGGCCGTGCCGGTCGGCAGCGCCAGCTCGGGCGCAGTCTGTGGCACGGACAGGCGCCACAGGCAGTGGTCGGCCGCACGCGCGGTGAACCAGGGCAATTGCAACTCGCGGCAGGCCGCCCAGTCTGCGGCCGTGCTGGCGGCGTCCAGGCGGGTGCCGCCCATGCTGCGGCAGGCCGCATCCACCGCCGCCGAGGCGCCGCGCAGGCGGACGTACAGCGTGCCCGTGCCCCCGTCCTGCAGCCAGCAGCTGGCGTTCAACGGCAGGGGCTGGCCGCCCCAGGTGTTCAGCTGCTTCAGGGCATCGGCCTGGCCGATGCCATCAAAGCGCAGCGTGGCCTCGGCAGGCGCCACCGGCAGCACTTTCAGGCTGACTTCGGTGATCACGCCCAGCGTGCCCCAGCTTCCTGCCATCAGGCGGGACACGTCGTAACCTGCCACGTTCTTCATGACCTGGCCGCCAAAGCGCAGCAGCTCGGCCTTGCCATTCAGGATTTCGATGCCCAGCACATAGTCGCGCACCGCGCCCACGCTGGCACGGGCCGGGCCGGACAGCCCTGCCGCCACCATGCCGCCCACCGTGGCCTGGCGGCCCTGGCGGGCAAAGTGCGGCGGCTCGAAGGCCAGGGCCTGGCCGCGTTCTGCCAGCACCTGCTCCAGCGCTGCCAGCGGCGTGCCGGCACGCACTGTCACCACCAGTTCGCTGGGTTCGTATTCGACGATGCCCTGCAGGGGGCGCACGTCCAGCGCCTCGCCACGCAGTTCAAGGCCGAGGAAATCCTTGCTGCCCCCACCCTGGATGCGCAGGGCTTGCGGGGTAGCGGCGCGCACGCGCTCGATGATCTGGCTCAGTGCTGGTTCCATGGGCAGCGATGGTAGCGGCAGCCCCCCTGGCGCGTGCATGCCGGCCTTGTGATTTTTTTGAACAGCCGGCGTGAAGCGTGCTGGCCGATGGCATGCCAACCGCTGGCGCTACATCTTGGATAGCTGGTGGCGTTTACGTGGACTGAACTCTGACCGCCAAGCCATCCCAAAATCATGCTGCTGCATCTGGAGCAGCTCCTGAAATCGAAGCATGCGGATGAAATCCAGCTTGCACGGGCCCGTGCCTCCGCCCGTGCGAATGCCGCAGCCATAAAAAAAGCCCGCCAGAGGCGGGCTATGAATCGTCACGTCACTCGCAATGGGAACACCGACCGGGCGGCGGGCACCCCGTGCCCGGGCGGGAACCAGCGGCTCAGCGCTGGTAGGCGGACTCGCCGTGGCTGGTGATGTCCAGACCTTCGCGCTCGGCTTCTTCCGAGACACGCAGACCGACCGTGACCTTGCAGATCGCGAAGGCGATCGCTGCCACCACACCGGACCACACCAGGGTCACGACCACGCTCTTGAACTGCACCCACACTTGGTGGGCCATGTTGAAGCCTTCGGGCTCCACGCCACCCAGGCTGGAAGCGCAGAACACACCGGTCAGGATGGCCCCCAGGATACCGCCCACGCCGTGGACGCCGAACACATCGCAGGTGTCATCGGCCTTGAGCATGCGCTTCAGACCGGACACACCCCACAGGCACAGAGGGCCGGCGATCAGACCCATCACGATGGAACCCATGGGGCCCACGAAACCGGCGGCGGGGGTGATGGTCACCAGACCGGCCACCGCGCCCGAGGCAGCGCCCAGCATGGAAGCCTTGCCCTTGTGCAGCGCTTCGGCCACGATCCAGGACACGGCGGCAGCGCCGGTGGCCAGGATGGTGTTGATGAAGGCCAGACCGGCGATGCCGTTGGCGGCGCCTGCAGAGCCGGCGTTGAAACCGAACCAGCCCACCCACAGCAGGGAGGCACCGACCATGGTCAGCGTCAGGCTGTGGGGAGGCAGGGCTTCACGGCCGAAACCGATGCGCTTGCCCACCATGTAGGAACCCACCAGGCCGGCGATAGCGGCGTTGATGTGCACCACGGTGCCGCCGGCGAAGTCCAGTGCGCCGTCCGCAGCCAGCAGACCACCGCCCCAGACCATGTGGGCCATGGGGATGTAGCTGAAGGTGAACCACAGGATGGAGAACAGCATCACTGCCGCGAACTTGATGCGCTCGGCGAAGGCACCCACGATCAGCGACACGGTGATGGCGGCGAAGGTGGACTGGAAGGCCACGAACACATATTCAGGGATGGTCTTCAGCGCGCTGGACAACGTGTCCGGCGTGATGCCGGCCAGGAACAGCTTGTCGAAGCCGCCAAAGAACGTGCCTTCACCGCCGAATGTCAGCGAGAAGCCGTAGATGGCCCACAGCACGGTGATGGCCGAGAAGATCACGAACACCTGCGCCAGCACGGACAGCATGTTCTTGGAGCGCACCAGGCCGCCGTAGAACAGGGCCAGGCCGGGGATGGTCATCAGGATCACCAGCATGGTGGAGGTCAGCATCCAGGCGGTATCACCGGCGCTGAGGGTGGGAACGGCTTCGGCAGCAGCGGCTGCTGCCGGAGCGGCGGCCTCGGCCACAGCGGCCACGGCAGGAGCGGCTTCTTGGGCCAGTGCACCGGCGGCTGCGGTCAGCAGACCCAGGCCCAGTGAAAGTGCAGGGAGCGTTTTTTTCATGACTGTCTCTCGCTGAAGGGTGGATATCAAAGGGCTTCTTTACCGGTTTCGCCGGTGCGGATGCGCACCACCTGTTCCAGGTCGTAGACGAAGATCTTGCCGTCACCGATCTTGCCGGTGCGGGCTGCGGATTCGATGGCTTCGAGCGCCTGCTCCAGCACCGCGTCGTCCACGGCGGCTTCCAGCTTCACCTTGGGCAGGAAGTCGACCACGTACTCGGCGCCGCGGTACAGCTCGGTGTGGCCCTTCTGGCGGCCAAAGCCCTTCACCTCGGTCACGGTGATGCCCTGCACGCCGATTTGCGAGAGGGCTTCGCGCACCTCGTCCAGCTTGAAGGGTTTGATGATGGCTGAGACCATTTTCATGATTGCGTCCTCCTGAATCGGGTGCTTCGGCGCCCGGAGTTGTAACTCGGTGGCTGGCTGCGGGGCGGCCATGCCGTCTGTCTGTTCGATGCGTACCGACTGTCACAAAGCATGGAGCGTGCCAGCCACAGTTCTCCCAAGCGGGGGCCGAGGCCCACTACAGTGTTACCGAGGGGGACGCGGTCGATCACCCCGTCTATGCACCAAAGCAGTGCAATCGCCACATATCCCGATTTCCGCCACGCACTCGTCTGGGGAGAACACGCCATGGGCCTTGCAAGCGTGCGCAGCCGCGCACTGGTGGGCATGCACGCCCAGCCGATCGAAGTGGAGGTGCATCTGGCCAACGGCCTGCCCTGCCTGACCCTGGTGGGCCTGGCCGATACCGAGGTGAAAGAGGCCCGTGAACGCGTGCGCAGCGCCATCCTGAACGCCGGGCTGGAGTTCCCGCACAGCAAGCGCATCACCGTCAACCTGGCCCCGGCCGATCTGCCCAAGGACTCCGGCCGCTTCGACCTGCCCATCGCCCTGGGCATCCTGGCGGCGAGCGGACAGATCGACCCTGCGCAGCTGGCGCGCTATGAATTTGCGGGTGAACTGTCGCTGTCCGGCGCACTGCGCCCGGTGCGCGGGGCCCTGGCCACCGCCCTGGCCATGCAGCTGCACCGCGAGGGCACGCCTTTGGTGCTGCCCCAGGACAGTGCCCGGGAAGCCGCGCTGGTGCCGGGCACCACAGTCTATGGCGCCGCCCATCTGCTCGAAGTGGTGCGGGCCCTGCAACCCCAGGCCACCGAGGGCCTGCCGCTGGCCGAGGCCATTGCGCCTGCTGCGGCTCCGGCTGGACCCGACCTGGCCGATGTGCAGGGCCAGGCCAGTGCCAAGCGTGCGCTGGAGATTGCCGCCGCCGGCGGCCACGGCGTGCTGCTGGTGGGCCCCCCGGGCAGTGGCAAATCCATGCTGGCCCAGCGCTTTGCCGGCCTGCTGCCGCCGCTGACCGCGCTGGAGGCCCTAGAAGCGGCGGCCATGGCCAGCCTGGCCGGCCCGTTTGACGCCGGCACCTGGGGCCAGCGCCAGATTGCCGCACCCCACCACACAGCCAGCGCCGTGGCGCTGGTGGGGGGCGGGTCACCGCCACGGCCCGGCGCCATCTCCCGCGCCCACCACGGTGTGCTGTTTCTGGACGAGTGGATCTTTTGACTTTTTAGCCCATTCTGTCAATCTGCCACAGCAAGCTCAAAGTTGAGACTGAGGAGATGCTGTGAGACTCCGTGATCTAGACCTGCCGATCGTCAACATGAACTGGATGGCCGCAAAGACACGGGATCCTTGGCGGACTATCAGCACAGATGTGCTTGCAGCGTGGGAAGTCGCTGCTGCTCGTCTGCCCTCCCATCAACTGGGGGGATGTCGCCAACTCCTCAGGATGCTGGACGCTTTGATGTTGTTGACTGGAACGACGCTGCCAACACAAATCAGCGCCAGTACCTTCCCCGTGTTTGATCTGCGACTCAAACAATTGATGGGCGCAGTATTTAGCACCCACTTTTTTCATGCAGAGGCCGCTTCCAGCCGGGTGTTGGCTAGATCTCTTACTCGAATGCGCCAGCAGCTCTCCGATTTTGTAGGAGCGCCCCTCACGTGGCACATACCGATTGCGAAGTACGATAGTACTGAGATAGTTTCGAGGCTGGTTTATCTTGTGGACGAGCTTGAAATTCAAAAACACTTGGTAAATGAGTGTAGCGGCTGGGTTTGTCTACGCAAGAATAGATCATTTGCCTATCACCACCTTACACCTATAGCAGACAAGTTCGGCTATAAATTTGCCAACGAATTTTTCTCCATCTGCGAAATCTATCACTCTAAGCGTCACAAAAGCACTTGCTTTGCGGCTAATGCCTTAGGTGCATTCGCTAATTCCCTGAATGAGCCGCCATCAGTAGAGCAACTTAGGGATCCACAGTACACAACAATATTTTTCGCACAACTATTCCAACACTGGATAACGGCTTCGAGCGCCAAAGAAAATGGATGTACTTTAGAGCGTATGGTTGAAACGTGGCGAGTTTATATCTCTACGTTCTTCACCGAGCTAATCTTTCCTTCGAATCTTATAGCAGAGCCACTAGGAGGCTTCCCAAGCCCTCGTAACATCTCCACCTCACGCAGAGACACCAACATCCGCCAAGCAGGTGATGGTGAAATGTATACAAAACTCCTCACTCAAATACCTCTCGAACTCAGTGACGATGAAGCTTTCGAGCTTATCTTTAAACGTATCAAAAATGATCTAAATCAGATAAAGAACTGGGCGTGGGCGGAGGTTAACAGACGAGCAGAACTATTAGCCCGAAGAAAACAATTATCAAAGCTAGGAACACCACGTCAAATATGTCCCAATTTAAGCCTCCCAGCCAATAGAGGTGGAACTACTAATTGGAGTCATGTAAACCACCTTGCGAATGCTGCTGCAACATTCGAACAGCACGGTTATCCATGTTCTGGCCACGACTCTCGCCTGAGTATGCTGCTATTCCCTCCCCCCCGAGCAAAGTGGGCGGAAGAGCTTGCCATTCCTACTACTGGATATCTAATTCCACATTGTGCGGTAATTGTTGGCGAACACCCATCCGTTACTACAGCCTTCTTAGAAAATCTAAAACTATTTGATTCAGACGGCCGAATGATTGGCCTCAAGCAAACCGATAATGGGTATGTGCTTATAGGTGCAAAGATGCGTCGAGGCCCGGATCTCGCGATGCAGGAAATTCACTTAAACTCAAACTCATTCTTTGCAGTTGATCAGATCATTCAATTAACAGAGCCACTTAGAAATTTTCTTCGCGAGAAAAAAGACAACAACTGGCAGTATTTACTTATTAATAGCTCAAAGGCATTTGGATATCCAACTCGGTCAAAAAGACTAAGCGCCGATGTTTCTACCCCACATGGAACACAAGTATTAGCGGCTTCTTTTGCTAGCGTTCTAGGCCTATCTGACGAAGAGGCAATGGATTTAGCCCTACGATTTTCGTTATCTTCATTGCGTGCATCTGCTGCAACTCAAGTGTATTTCGAAACTCGAAGCGTGCAAGCAATGTCAACTGCACTTGGCCATCTTAAATATGACGTCACTTTACTACAGAGATATCTCCCATCCCCAATTCGAATGTTCTTCGAAGAACGCTGGATACGAATATTTCAAACAGGCATCATAGTTGAAGCACTGTCCGGAAGTAAGTACCAACTTGAAGCCAGCGGATTCTCTTCAATTGAGGAGCTTCATTTATTTTTGACAAAAAACGTACTGCGTCTACCTCCCAAAGAGACCACAAGCCTCAACACCAATATTGATGAAATTCTGGATATTGGTAGTCTTTCAAGTCCACGCGAGGCAATATTTGGCCTAAACACCGAAATCCTCACCACGCTTATTAGCCTTGACCTGGCCACAAAATCCTGCGATCGCCCCCTCCAGCCCAAAGCACAGTATTGGGCTGCCGTCACTAAAGAGCTTATCCCTTATGTAGAGCGGGCCGGATCGTATCGACCTGATATTCTGCATTTCTTAGCAGAAGCCAGAGCGAAGGCATCCCCTAAACTTGTGGAGCGCCTTGCATATGAATAAGAAAGCAAATGCACAAGAGTTGATTTCTAGGACATTGGCCTATATCAATGATAGCCCACCTGTCATCTCTCCTGAATGGCTATTTAGTGACTTTGAGGATAAAACTTGGATTATAAAACTTGAATCAATATCAACTCTTGATTTTCAAGTTCGATTGGATGATGGAAGTATTTTAACTGACGAGAAGAATAGACCGCTAATCAAATTCTTTAAACACTTTCTTCTCGCACAGGCTCATCCACAGTTCACTCAAGGCGTGCATTACGCGAACTCAAGCCTGAAGGGTAGACTCGATCCCGCAATTCATATATGCGAGTACCTGGTCGTTCGCGCTGAAGAGTTCAAACTCGGTCGTCTCGGTTTGAGTGCATTGCCAAGCTCTTTTTCGCATAGGATGCTCCATGAAGTAAGCTTATACGACAGTGCTGATTCAATTTATCAATTCAGAACGCGACTGGCACGCCTTCTAAAACAGGGCGCCGCAGACCTATCACAAGACGATCTCTTGCGAGCCACGTCTGAAGTTCCGAATATTGCTCAATCAGGAGGGTGCGATCAGCTAGAGCTATCCGAAGAAGAAATTCAAAATGCACGCGCATGGCTATGGATTAATGGATATTACCGAGGCGCTGCCTATGAAGGAGGCCGACGATTCGTCCCGGACACTACCCTACTTTCCGAGCTACTTTATCCCGCCGGAGTTTTGCGATCTAAGTGGACCAAACCGGTTATTGACAGCCTCGTTATAGGATATGGGCCACTTTTATTCCGTGAAATCAAAGGGGTACCCGTGCGTGGGGTCGAGCGTGCTGAGAGCATTACTCGCTATTACATTCGTGCGCTGCATGCTGCTGTGTGGCTAAGAAAATTCGACATCTCAGTTCCACATGGTTTCACAGAGGTACTCTCGGATAGGCAGTTTGCACAACAGTTGCCTCTGGCAGGAGTGGGGCGGTACACAACCCTGCCGTATACCGTAGCACTTCGCGCACTTCGCTGCGCCGTAGAGTTCTCCCTTGAACGTGTACCTCTCTTACTAAAGGCCTACACAACCATAGCCAAACATGCTGCTGCTTCAAAGAGCACCATGACCATGGCAGCAAGGGAGCTTGTCGCATCTGACCATCCCGACCTTAGCGCCGCTGGCATCAAATGCTGGAGCATCTCAACCGAGCTTCGTGCAGAGCGCAGTCAAGGATTAGCAAAAAAGAGCAAACAAATAGAGGAAACCTTTTTCCGTGAATTTCGTCGCGGCAGTGGGCTCTACGAACTTTTGCAAGTTTTATGGGGAAGTCTGCTTATTGCAATCGGCGCAATAATGGCTCGACGCCAAGGTGAACTTCTCGACCTTATGGCGGGAGACATATTTGACGAATCCAGGACTAGACTAAAATTTCTTGCTCGCAAGCGTAATGTAGGCGAACTCCGCGAACGGATAATTAGGCCAGTTCCGGAGATAATCGTCCGGTTCATATCTAATTTAGAGAACCTACAAAAAGACTTTATTGAACTGGGATTAATTAAGAACTACATTCAACTCCTATCATTCCCCAGCCTTCATCACCCACGATTTATTGAGTGCGACAACGAATCGTGCAACATAACCTTAGATCGTTTTTGCGATTTCTTCGAAATAGATAAAGATTCGACAGGACGTCGCTATTACATTCGACAGCATCAATTGAGACGATTTTTCGCGATGTTGTTCTTCTATGGAAATTCCTTTTCAAGCTTGGAGACCTTGCGCTGGTTCCTAGGGCACACAGACGCCAAACATCTCTACCACTACATCACTGAATCCACTCCAGGCGAAGTACTTAAAAGTGTCAAGGTCGATTTTGCCGTTGATCGACTCAGGCAGGCTGACGCCAGTACTGAAAATCTAGCTGCCATTCTTAATGAAAGATTCAATTCGACCGCAATACAGTTACTTGACAACGATGAGCTTGCTGGACTTATCAGTGAACTCATGGAAGATGGAAGTGTAACCATTGAGCCTCATTTCTTTGAAGGACATTCAGGGCAAGAGTATGTAGTGATGATACAAGTTGAAAGAAAGTCCACATTATGAGTGTTACTCCAAGAGAGGCCTCTACCCTTGCACTTCTATCCGCTATGGAAGCTGCTTACGCACAACCCAGTGCGGAGCAACACCAGGGCATACACAGCTATTTGCACTCACAAGCCACTCTGGCTAAATATTCAGACCAGCTTAACGGAATTTCCGCATGCTCCTTGAACACGCTTAAGAAATCTTGCTCAGTTATTCCTGGAGGCTTCAATGCTCTCGATATGGCGCGCAGACGCGCACTGGCAGCTCTTGAAAATAATGCTGGTGCCGCTCAACAAGATGACAGTGGATCAAAACGCATCTTGCAGCTACGCGTAAAAAGTCTCAAAGACCAGTTGCAGGCCTCAACAGAAGATCTACTCCTAGTGCATCGTTTACTTGAGCGCGCCCTACGGCATGGACGCCAATATGCAACCGATAGTCGGGATGCAAGTTTAATCGAACGATGTGCACAAGATCAAAAAGAAATACGGGATATGCTCTCTTTACGGCAAATATTGCCCAGCCATCTTCATGTAGTAGACGAGTCGAAATAACGTGAATCACTTATTCCGCCTAACCTCTGGAGACTTTCGCCTCCCATACGCATCCGAGCCAACCACTCGCGAGCCTCTTTGCGTCGACGCGCATGGCATTCCGTGTGTTCTCTGGCCTAACGGTCGATGGTGTGCTGCGGCAAATAGCTACATCTTGGAACTTTTCGACCGAGGGCTTTCTAGGAGTGGACGCGGCGGCAGCCTTACTACGTATGTGTCTAACATTGGTCACTTGGTTCGCTTCTGCTTCAAACGGCGGGTAGACTTTCACGATTTGACTGATGGTCAGTTCAGTACCTTCATCCACTCTCTCAGGAAACAAGGCGCTGATATTGGTCAACCTGTCAGAAGCGACAGTCACACATTAGCGATAGGCAACCATTGCCTAGATTTTCTGGAATTCATTGCTCTCGATCGGGAGGAGCCAAATCTTCTTGGGCGTCAAGGCAAGATCAAAGCGTATAGAGAAACCATCCATCGCACTAGAGAAAGGCATAAGTACAAATCTAAGTGGTGCCACTCATCTTTACCGAGCCCCGCCCCCCTTCACCGCCGGTATCCAATTAGCGCGAATGCGATCAATGCATTGCGCGAAGCAGTACTTCCAACCAGCACCAGCATGGAACAGCGACGCAGAAGATATGCCATGCTCCGAGTCCTAGAGATGACTGGCGGCCGCAGAATAGAAGTCGCGAACTTATCGATTGCAGACGTGGCGCGAGCAATTTCAACGTCGCCGCACATGCTTAGGATGATGACCGCCAAGCGGCGCGGAGGAAAGGAAGCGTATCGTGAAATTCCAGTTGCAAAGGCAGACCTCTTGGAGCTCTGGAATTTTATTCAGACGAGCCGTAGAGCTGTAATACGACGAACAGTTGGCCTTGAAAAAGATCATGGCAAATTTTTTATTAACGAACGTACCGGAATGCCACTGAGGCCAAACACAATTACTCAAGAGATTCATATTCTCTCGCAACATGCAGGCCTCAAAAACTCAGCCTCTCCGCATCTTTTTCGTCATAGATTTATAACCAAGATGTTTGTTGCACTAATTGAACAACACGATTTCGAATCGCCTTCAGACCTGCGCCGCGCCATCATTAGTGTCAAAGATATCAAACAACAACTACAACAATGGACCGGACATCTATCGCTCTCGTCGCTTGACAGATACATTGACTTAGCATTCTCTGAAATTGAGCAGGTGGGTACCAACCGTAGCGTCATTGATCTCCACGCAGAGCTTGAAGCTCTACGAGCTGCCGTGAATCGCATTGGTTCAAGTTCATTAGAAACCAGCCCTGATTTAGCCGCTCAATTACTGGCACTTGCTAATGAGAAAATATTACCAAAAACTCCGAAATAATTAACGCCGTGGTACAAACAACCGCTAATTCCCCAAGCGTTACAACCCCCCACGCCTGCGGCTGTTAATGTAAGCAGCAAATCACCCGAAAATTTTATATATCGACATTACTGGCGATTCTTTCTATTTCGCCATGGTTTCAACGCGCGAGGTTCCTGAATTGACCGCCGCACCCGCAATCGCGTAAGCCTCCGCCAGTCTCTCTGCCGTTTAGCCAGTTGCTAGCCAACTTGGCAGAGTTGCCCTGCTAGGCCAAGACACAAAAATACGCACCATTTCGGTGCAACCTCGGCAGATGACGAAGCGATGGCCAAGGTAGCCAAAGCACAGAGGTCCCGGATTGCGACAAGTGCATGACCACGAAGTGTCAAGCACCCCTGATGCTCATGAGCAAAGCTAATCAGCGTCCTGCGATCACCGCCCTGGTTCTAATCGTTTTCTTCGATGCGATGTCCTGCACACGGACCACTGAAAGACATGCTTAAGACGGGAGTCGCTGCTGTGCTGTGGTCCCGTTGATTGCCCGCACGATCCGCTGGCGGACTGCCTTCACAAGATCCTCGGGGGAGACCTGTAGTGCATCGGCTAACTGGAAGACTACGCTGAGTGATGGTTGCGTGCGCGCAACTTCCAGCCTGGCTACAAAAGTGCGGTGGACGTTGGCCCTGAATGCCAGCTCTTCTTGGCTGATGCCAATCTGGGCACGACGCGCCTTGACCTCAGCAGCAACTGCTTGTCGGAAGGTGATGTCGGAAACGCTCGGCACCCGCTGACTGTCGCGGGCATGGAGCATTTATGCACCAGCATTAATGGTACATAATCGCGCGCCCACTGCGCCTTCCGCACCGGGGCTTGCATCTCTTGCTCGATTCCATGTTCTTGACCAACGACACCAACAAAAGCTCTCTGTCCTCTCTGTTCGGTGATAGCCAAAACCTGTGGAGCGGCGCAGAACTACAGATTCGCATTTTTTGGTTCCTGGTCGAATTTGAAGCCTCCAACCAGGACGACGTAGACGAGTTGAAGATGATCAGCACTTTGCTTCTATCTAGACCCGAACACGTATTGGGCTTGGTCCAGCAAGGCGTAAAGATCTTGTCGGTGTACTTGATGATCCCTTTGCCAAGCTTCGAGGGCGGCGGGTGGGACATGGCGCGCTTGAAGGAAATTTGGGAAGCAGTGGAGCCTGCAGCACCACGTATGAAAGCCAAGATCTACGCCACAGCGGACGGCTTCCACTTCGTAGAATCGAAATTAGGCACTACGGTTAATGAGTTCAAGGACCGAGAACTGCTCTTACGGTGTCCGGCCGTGACTACGAAGTCTGCATAGCAAGCAGAGGAGTTGGGTTGACTCTTACTGGAGGCCAACTTACATCGTTGCTCCTGACTTCATCGCCAACGCGTGTAAAAAAACTAGCTCTGTGCCAATGCGACCGAGGTATCCGCTGGCGACAGCAATAGGATGACCGCGTGGCGAACAGAGTGCTTCACCTGCTCATACACCTTAGCCTCGCGTATTGCAGAGGAAGCGCATTGGTCCGGCTCGCTACAAGTGAGTCAATCGCCATCAATCGTCCAAGCCATGACTGCGCCAGAGCTGCGGTTCACGAAGACAACCCTGTCACGGTTGGTCTTGCATGTCCACTCCTGCAGAGAGACGTTCATATCATGTGTAGTGCCATGCAATGCATTTGGGGTGAACACAACCGCCAATGCAGCATGCGGAGCGCGCACCGACTCATACTGCATCCACTCAATGTGCTGTGCCTCAGCTGCCTCAGCGAGTGCTTGAGTAGCTGTGTAGTCGTTCGGGTGCCGCCAAATGTCGCGATGCTCTGACCATGGTTGGGCCATCAAATCGATGCCATGCCCGGCCACATTGATCTGGAAAAAACTGTGGTCAGTGAGAAGCTCGCTTTGGCGGAGGCCTGCGCTATCCCTGATGAACAGCATTCGCCAGTAAGCCACTTCAAATTGCGCGGCATCCAGGGTCGAAGCACCGTACCAAAACCCTGAGCGGTCTGCTACGCGAAAACGCGATGCATGCTTGGGCCGGAAATTGAACGGAGCCAACACCTGAGGGTGCTTGTCTTCTTGATGCGAGTGCAGCGTCGGGGTGGTGGCTCCAAGCAGCTCCTCCAGGACCTGCAATTCATCTGCGTCATCAACCAGCTTCAAAGAAGCCGAAAAATACTCGGTAAGAATTCCGCGCCACGCGGCAGGCATTTCCAGATGCTTGCCGGTGTCGCCGAACCAACTGTCCCCCCAGACTTGGGAACCACTCATGCGGCACCTTTCATGCCGTCCAAGTAGTCAATGGTGTGCACGAGGCCGGGCACAGTCTGGATCGCTGCCTTAGGAACACTGGCAATGACCTTGTTGTGGCTAGTCATCCAGGCATTGCGAGCACTGGAGTCGCCACCGACAAGCAGATCCAACGCGCGGAAAATTCGAACCAGGATCAAGGCTGTTTGGCCTTCACGACTGTGGGGGTCAATGTGACGGCTGCCGGAAGCAATGCGGGAAATAGAAGGCTCGCTGATGCCAAGCACCTTTGCCAGCTCGGCATTGTTCAACCCCAGCTGCATAGCGGCATTCAAAGTAGCCTTGCTCAGCACTACTTCGGGGTTGGGTTTGACTTTAGGTACAGCTGCCATGGTGTTCTCCTAAGCCTCAAGAATCGCGGCTTGACTAAAAGCATCACACAAATTTCTTTCAAATGAAAGAATTAATGCATTTTCCTTCAAGATTTCAGCTTCAGGATGCTTGTAACTGAACGCCTAGCTGTCCAGATGCCGGTGGGCGGGTGCTGTGATGATGGATGCCGCCCTAAAATAATGCACCCAGCGATCTGAACTGTATAAATATACAAGTAAGTCACATCCCATGTCACTACGTTGCAGAGCAACGCCGCACCCTCTCTGCGTTGATGTATGGATCCAGCATGCACGCTGTGGCTGGATTCAACCCAAACCTGAGCCTCTGCCCGAGCGGCGGCTCAGGTTTGGGAGAGACTTAAGTTATGGAATGCCCTGCATTTCAGAAGTTAATGAATCATTAATATTATCGAAAACTACTAGACGAACCTGCTTTCTTAGTTGAAGGCACATATGACAAGCCCCAAGCGCGAGCCATACGCGCAGCTTTCAACCCGCAACAGCAAACTCTCAAACAAAGGGACCCCCAACATGAGCACCTACAAAAGCCTTCTCCAACAAAAAGCTGAACTGGACGCAAAGATCGCTGAGGCGCGTAAGCACGAATTGGCCCAAGCAGTCACGCAAGCGCGTGAACTGGTCAAGCAATACGGGCTGACTGCTGACGACGTGTTTGGCGGCAAGAAGGTGTCTACCGGTGCCCGTGCAGCTGTGGCACCCAAGTACCGCGACCCCGCTACTGGCGCCACCTGGACAGGCCGCGGCAAGCCGCCGAAGTGGATTGCTGACCAGGACCGCGCAGCATTTGCGATTTAAGCTATCGCGCCAAAACAACAGAGCCCGCTACACGCGGGCTTTTTACGCCCAGCAGCGATACCCCCCTTCTCTGCCTCCGTAGCATTTGCATGAGAAAGGTAGCGCCGAGAAATCAAGGTCGAGTGCTCATAGGTCGACCGTATTCCCACCTACGACCAGTATCCAATGAGCATCCAACCTCTCGCTGGCGCATCATGACCACCCGTAGAGGTAAGCCGTTTCGTCAGCTCCAAATGGAAACCAGCTCGGCAACCTTTGTTGCGACTACTGCCATGCTGTCTTCTGATGTATCAAGCCCACTTCTCGAAGCCAGCATGGGACTAACATCGCGCAGCGCTGAATAGGTTGTACCGTGCACGATCGGTACAAGCCGGTTACCTTGGAGGAGCGTTGAGAGCTCTTTGTCTGCAACACCCTCTTTCGGGAGGCGAGCAAGCAATGCTGGAGTCACCAAGACAAGTCCGATTTTGGAAGCCGCTAGCCCCTTATCGATAGCGCGCATCATCGGTACTTCAAGGCCAAGGTCCTTCTCACTGAACCACACCTTGACACCTGCGGCTTCAAGCAAATCATGCAGTTGTTTTGCAGATCCTTGCCTGTCATCCCAGGCATGGCACAGGAAGCAATCCCGAAGGTCAGGTCTTGCAGCAGCCTCTCTTTCAACGGCCTGTCGCACTGGCGTGAGGGACGCCACCTAAGCTGGTGTATACGAGACTGTTGAACTGGCGCGAGACCATCGCGGTCGTGAGCTCCCTGAGCCAGAACGACCTCCTCCACTGTAGCGATTGCCTTCACCTGAAGAATAGTGACTATTCGCATGAAATCCACCAAGCGTTCGCACAGTAAAACCACTACCAATTCGCATGCGAAGCCCGCCAACGATATGCATGCATATCCCACCACTTTTTTACTACAGCAGGTCAACGTTCTTAGCGGTGCAATGTCGTAAAGCGACCCATTGCGGTCCTCGGAGCTTGGCCAGCAAATGTCTGCTGTGCAGCGTGAGCGGTCTGTCGCCTGAGGACAGGCTCAGTGGACCAGCAGGATGGCCCTGAGCTCCCCGTTAGCGGTCGTTCGCGCAGCCAGCAATCGACCCCGTTCAAGTCGCGCCGATCTGTGACTGCTCTCGGCGGAAGCGGCCGCTTGAAACTGGGCAGTCTAGACGTGCTTTAGCCGCGAGTTTGGATGCTGGTTAGCGGTCGTTGGCAAGGGCTTGTGATCGACCCAATGCCGACTTCCGATTAAGACGACTCAAGACCTGCTCGGAAGGAAAAGGCCGCAGGCATCCAAATTTTTTCTATCGGGCTAGATAGGCTGGTGGCTGAATAGGCTAATATCTACTTGCACGGTTAGCCCCATTGCTCTTGAAGAGTAACGGCGTATCGGACTTCACAACCGATTCTTCGCTCAAGTCTTATCCGGCCGTGGAAGGCGACTGTGCACCTCTTAAAGCCTAAATTCCCAGGCCGCCGCGTCGAAGCTCATAAACCGAGTAGAACCAGACTTTCTGTCTATCCGAGCCTCTCCACGATGGAGAGGGGTGGAGAATACGGCTGCGTTTGAGAACTACCTGTACTACGGCATGGTGCCGATACGGAAAGGTAATGGTCGAACGTAACCCAAGATAATCTTGGACCAGTTTGCTTCCGTCTTCGAGGTCTCGGACTGTAGCTCGTCCGAAGTTGAGCACTCTAGATTCCTGCGCGATGATCTGCTTCGCGGCACCAAGCAACATCCAAGACTGCATGATGCGCTCGGGCAATCTATCGCGTCGTGTGATGTGCTTCCAGCCGACTCGATTCACGAGTACTTCTCCCAGTGTGGGATTTATTCGGGCCGCCTTGTCGAACCGCCAAGCTTTATAAAACTCCCAAGCGTCGTTGCGCAGTGACTCGGTCCTCCCTAGACGTGGAATAAGCGTCTCTGTTCGGCTAAGTTCGATGACATTCAAGGTTCGATCTTGCGTCCCGGAACCACACAGTCGATGGAAGTCCCCTTTCGTATGATGGGCGAAACGCTGTGCCTTTGGAATGAGGAGCATTCCGCGATTTGTTGGGGAGTACGACGACTCATCTTTCAGATCAACCCACCACGCGGGCGGGTTCGTTCGATCTACTGTGTCGTCAACAAATACCAAAACGGCGGGTCCAGGTACTCGCATCCATCGAGGTCTGTGGACTTCTACGTATTGAGCGCCAAGTGTGATGCCAATGTGTTCCGGATATTGGCGTTGGTCTTGGCGATACCCATTTCCACCACATTTCACTTGGACGAACACCACGCCACCAGTGTCAATAGGATTGGTGGTCCCCCGACGCATGAGGATTACACCGTCGATTGCGTCGTCATTTGACGCTGAGTACTCCTGCCACCCGCTTTCCCAACTGGTTTCAACCATCCGAGAAACGGCGTTCACGCCGATCCGCTCTTTAACCCTATTGCTGGTCACAATAACTAATTCCTTGACATATCGGCATAGATGATAGCCAGCTTCTTGCCACTGTATCTCTATAGCAAGGAGATGCTTGTGTACTGCAGTTTCACCGATCTCATTAGCGGCGCAGCCACGTGTCGCCAATGCAAGCAGCGATGGTCAAGTAGTTTGCCGCCTTCCGCAACAACGGCTGGCACGCTACGATAGATTACAAATAGACACTAGTGCCCCGGGGAGCACGAGGCCAAAGATATGCACATCTCCAAACTTACGCTGGTTAATTACAGAAACTTCAAAAGCACCAATCTGGCGTTTCAGCGTGGTGTCAACACCATCATCGGAGAGAACGGCGCGGGCAAGTCCAACATCCTCCGCGCCATCCGGCTGCTGCTGGACGACAACATGGTCCGCGCAGCTTATCGGCTAGAAGAGTCCGATTTCAACCGCGCCCTGGGTCAATGGAAGGGCCACTGGATCATCATCAGCATGGAATTCGAGAACCTCAGTCCGGATGAGGCGGTCCAGGCGTTGTTCTTGCACGGTACCGCCGGGATCCACGCCGGACCGATTTCCAAGGCAACCTACAACCTAATCTTCCGGCCAAAGAAGGAGATCCGGCTGAAGCTGGCAGCCCTCGAGGACTTTGACAATGCGGGGTTGAAGGCAATTCGGGATGGCATCACCATCGACGACTACGAGACCATCTTCACTGGCCGAAGCAGCGCTGATTTTGGCGATCCGGCCACGTATCAACGGATCGTCGGAAACTTCGACGTTTGTTCCTTCTCTGGCGAAACCGACTTCCCTGAAATTGGGGCTAAGGTGCCAGGATTTCTGTCCGTCACCAAGGAGGTGTCACTTACCTTCATCCAGGCGCTTCGTGACGTCGTGGCTGAGTTTCACAACAACCGGACTAATCCGCTGCTGACTCTGCTCAGGAGCAAGAGCGGTGAGATCGACGCAGCGGCATTGGTCCCAATCGTGGACAAGGTGCGCGATCTCAATGGAGCTATCGAAGGACTCGAGGACGTGCAGTCGGTGCGCAAGCATATCCGAGAGACCATCAAGGAAACTGCCGGCGAAACCTACTCCCCGACCTCGCTGTCGATCAGGTCGGATCTACCCGAGGATGCGGAGCAGTTGTTTCAGTCACTGCGTCTGTTCGTTGGGGAGTCGGAGGACGGATATGAAGGGACGATCAACGAACTCAGCCTTGGCGGCGCCAATCTGATTTACCTGACCCTCAAACTGCTGGAGTTCAAGTACCAGCGAGAGAAGATGGCGATCGCGAACTTCTTGCTCATCGAAGAGCCCGAAGCGCATATCCATACCCATATCCAGAAGACGCTGTTTGATCGCATCGCCTACGAGGATGCTCAGGTCATCTACACGACGCATTCCACCCACATCTCCGAAGTGAGCAATGTGAGCAACGTCAACATCCTGGGTCGACGCGGTTCGTTCTGTGAGGCTTACCAGCCGGCGACCGGACTGGATCCTGCGCAGGTGACAAGCATCCAGCGGTACCTGGATGCAGTGCGAAGCAACCTGCTGTTCGCCAAGAGCGTGATTTTGGTGGAGGGAGACGCGGAAGAGATCCTGATCCCTGCGCTCGTGAAGAAGGTCCTGGGCCTGAGCGTGGATGAGTTGGGACTCAGTGTCATCAACATTCGCAGCACCGGGTTCAAGAACGTCGCAGTCCTTTTTCACGACACCCGAATCCGCAAGCGGTGTGCGATCGTTACTGACTTAGACACGGCTTTCTTCAACACCACGCCGAATCCTGCGGATGACGATGCCAGGGTCGCCAGGAAGCGAAAAGCGATTGGCTCGCAAACGGCCGGGGCGCAGCGAAAGGTCGATTTGGACGCATTTTCCGCAGGCAATGCCTGGGTGCAGAGCTTCTACGCTAAACATACGTTCGAGGTGGATCTGGTCGGCTCAGGCAATCATGAAGCCTTCGTTCGCAGCGTCGACAAGGTCTACAAAGCACCAGCGACGATCACGCAGGCAATAACCGACCTTCGCTCGGGCCAAATTCATCAAAGTGGCTGCCGGACCTTGACGATGGCCGAACAAGAAGGCAAGGGGTGGTTCGCTATCCTGCTCGCGCAAACGCTGGATCACCAAGCTGTGGTGCCTGACTACATCCGAGAGGCCGTCCTATTTGCGCATGGCCCATTCTCGCGACCGCTGATCATGCGAATCCTCCGGCACCGGATGAACTGTCTGTGGGGCACGGATCACTCTGCGCGTCCAGGCCTGACGCTCTTTAATTCTGAGGTGGAGCGTTTCGGGTGCTCGGAAATCGATTTAGTCACTCTTCGTACTGCGGCCATAGCGGCGTTGCCGGGCGACGTGATCCATGTTTTCCTGGCTGGGATGACCTGATGTTTGTCTGGGATGCCACCGAGCTCAATCCCGAGCAAGCTGCCGCCGTTGAAGAGCCATCGAGCGTCTTCTTAGTCGCCTGCCCGGGCAGCGGAAAAACGCGCACGCTGACTTACAAGATCGCGTATGAGCTGTCCCGGCGCGAGGACAAGCGCATCGTCGTCGCCATCACGTATACACACCGTGCCGCTGACGAGATTCAGGAGCGAATCGAAGCCCTCGGAGTCGATACCACCGCCCTGTGGATCGGGACCATTCATTCATTCTGTCTTGAATGGATCATCAAGCCTTACGGGATCTATGTCCCGGAGCTGGCTCGTGGGTACACGGTCTTGGACCGACACGATCGCGAAAAGATGCTTGAGCGACTGTGCGCACAGTACCGTGGCGTGACTTTGTATGACTGCGACTACTACTTTGAAGGGGATGGTTACCGGCTAGGATGCGCTGACACGCGAAAGCACGACAGCATCCATGAGGTTTTGGCAGCCTACTTTCGAGAACTGGCGGACACGAGGCGTATAGATTTTGAGTTGATCCTTTGGCACTCCCAGGTACTGATGCGGAGCCTGCCGTATATCCCGACGGTGCTCTCGCAAGTCTTTTCATATGTCCTAGTTGATGAGTACCAGGACACGAAGCAGATCCAGTACAACCTAGTGGGGGCTATCCTTCGGGCGGGCGCCGGCAGCACTAAGACGTTCATCGTGGGCGACCCCAACCAAGCAATCTATGGCTCACTTGGCGGTTATGCCATTTCGGTGTCGGATTTTCGTGCGCTTACGGGCATCCCCATTCGGGAGATGGCGCTTAGGTTGAACTACCGCTCAAGCGCGCGGATCATCGGGCACTTCTCCAACTTCAATGTGCACGCTACAGACATCGAGGGAGCGGGCAGGATGGTCGGCTTTCCCAGCCACGTCTCCTACAACCGCCTCGTTACGCACGGCAATCTTCATGATGAACTGGTCAGACTCATTCAAAAAAGCTTAGCCGAAGGGCATGCACCCGAAGAGATTTGCGTGTTGGCACCGTGGTGGATCTTGCTAGCGTCAACCACCCGAAAACTGGTGGCACTGCTCCCCGATCAGCAGTTCGACGGTCCGGGATTGGTGCCGTTCAGCAATGATCCAGATAACTTTTGGTTTAAGCTCTCCAAGATCTTGTTGACAGGGTCGTCACCCCAAATGCTGGTGAGACGCATGAGATGGGCCAGGGACGTCATTACCGACCTAAGAGATTTCGGCGTAGACACGACCAGCATCACGCAGCGATCGCTGCTGCGGGAGTCG
The DNA here is from genome assembly GCF_006740045.1 of Comamonas terrigena NBRC 13299. Classification (NCBI taxonomy): domain Bacteria; kingdom Pseudomonadati; phylum Pseudomonadota; class Betaproteobacteria; order Burkholderiales; family Comamonadaceae; genus Comamonas; species Comamonas terrigena. The sequence continues at coordinate 175,666 of NZ_AP019749.1, read as the reverse complement.
AACTCCCTCAACATTACCGAGACAGACGGCTTGGCGTATCTGGATCAAACGTTCACCGCGTTGCTCAATCGCCTGGGGATTGAGCTGCGTGCTTTTCCCGCGCTGGTGGAACATCGCGAGGCATTCTTCGCGAGTTCCCAGGCACGGCTGGATAGGCTGCAGAGCTCTGGCGCCAGCTATATTACAGATCTGTCGTTCTTCAAGAAGGTGTTCCGTGAACGGAGCGGGATTACCGTGTCGACGATTCACGGGGTCAAGGGCGCGGAGTTTGACGTCGTCATTGCGTTCGGTCTTCTCGAAGGAATGGTGCCCCACTTCAGCGATTCCGACGGAGATGTTGCAGCTCACAAGTTGCTGTACGTCCTGGCCTCGCGCGCTCGAAAGCACTTGCACCTTATCTCGGAGGCTGGTCGCCCACGCGGACGATCCGGGAGCTACGAGCCCACCGAGGTTCTGATCCGCTGTGACTTCCATTACAACCGGTATTAAGGGCCGCTCAGCTACCGCAGGAGCGATTTTCCCAGCGTCCATGTCCTACGGGTACCTAGCTTACCGCCAGCGAGGTGATTGGCCTAAAGGTCAGTCAACGGCTGCTATCGGAGATACGCCTTGGCGGGACGAACGGAAGCATCGGGCCGGGGCCGCCAGCCGGGGTGAATGGCCTTAATAGGCAACCGACCCAGCGCGTGTGTCGCGGTGAATTCATTGAGCGCCGACCGACTGCTCCTAGCCTAAAGCGGGTGTTGAGGTTGAGACGTCGAACTTCCGCTTCTGGCCGACTGACGACGGCCGCCCCCGTTGACTGCTTGTCCTAAACCGGACGCTCACGGCCTAGCCCCGAAGGTCAACTTTGCGGTGCTGCGCTCAGAAGTGGCTAGGCCCGCTTCGGCCAGGCATGATCGCTAGTACCGGCTGCACAGGCCGGTGTACCGTCGGCATTAGGGGCGCAATGGCCTGGAGCGCGTCGGCACGCAGCGGGTAGCGGCGGTCGTTCAGGTCATGCAGGCGCTGCAGGTTCGCCACGCAAGCCCGCAGATCGATGGCGGCACCCTGAAGTTCGTCGCGCAACATGGCAGCGTCGAACCGATTGGACATGCTGGCATGCAGGAACGCGATCAGCTCGCCGGGGTCGGCCTGGAAATACTGCATGTAGGCCTGGATCAAGGTTTCGTCGCCAGGGGCGAACACTGCTGCACGGCTTGTGCCGGCAACCCGTTCGTCCCCGTAGATCCGGCGCAGCGCCAAGTGCTGCAGGATGGTCTGCCAACGATCCCGGTGAAGCGTGTCATCTAGCTGCGAGATCTCCATGGCGGCAGAAGTTAGGATCCGGTGCAGGCTGACTAGCTCGCCGGCCTCGACCTGATCATCCTTGCCCAACCGGCTGGCGGCTTGGTCGAAGCAGCCCAGGCCCATGCAGCCGAGCAGCAGCAGCAGGCTGCTTGCATCCGACCTGTCCGAGTAAACTTTCTCGTCGGCGTCGAACGAACCAAATTCGAGCACCTCCCGCAGGTAGTGCGCGCTGTTCCAAAGCCTGAGCCACCCCGCCGCGAAGCCGGCCCTGGACGCGAGGGGAAAGACGAGAAGATTGGCGAACAGTCCGGGGATCTCGTCGCTAGGCAGCCTGGTCGAGGCGCGCGCCAGCAGATCCCGCCCTTTTTGCTGGTGCCAGTCTTCGGGGGTGAGCTGCCACTGATCGGCGAACGCCGCAAATGGCGGTGGCTCGCCAATGCTTTCGTTAGCCAGCATGGACAGCACGCATTGGTAGCACCAGGCCTCCCAGGGCGCGGCGTCGGCGGGAGGTGCTGGCACTAGGCCCCGGTCGAGCACGGCACGACCCAAACGGACCACCAAAGCCTTGTCGACGTAGTCGCTCGATCGGATGTCGACTGGGTCCTGGTTACGCTGGCGCAGTTGCTGCCGCATCAACCAGGTGCTCCAGCGGGCAAACACCCCGGGCGCGTCTGTCCGCTGGGCCAGCACATCGACAACCGCCTGCACCAGCGCATCGACCTCGCTGGTAAGAGACGCCACTTCCGCTTGGTTGGCATTGAAACGCGGGATTTGCCTGCCCGGTTCCAGCAGCTCGTCGCGCGCGCGGAGCAGCAGCAACGGCAGCAGCACGGAGCCGTTCCAGCTGCCGTCCTCGGCGAATGCGTCGGGCGCGGCGCTCGCACATGCTTCCCACATGGCAAATCGAGGGGTGAACGCTCCCACGCCGGCGCTCAAGAGCGCCGCGTCCACGAGAAGCGGGTCCTGCGAGTTACCGAGTAAACGCTGGAATACTGCAGGATCGATTTCGCTCAGGACCCCAAAGACCCGCATCTCCTCCTCGAAATTCATGAAATCGGAGCCGCGCAGGCCCCACCAGATGTCCTCAAGGGATCTGTTTTCCCGCCAGTGCTCCCGGGCATTCTTCCGGTCCTGGTTCCTTCGCTCCGACATCGCCTCGAGCTCTCCGCTCTCCAGCGCTTCGAACAGCAGCACGGCAAGGGTCACGTAGGCCTCCCCGGCCTCGGCAGAGACGCGCCTATGGGCAGACATGGCCTCCCCCAGCCACTGCTCTACCGGCCAGGAGTGGTAGGCGACCTGCCGCACCATATGCCAGGTTGACAGGTCCGGCCTCTGGCTCAGCAGTATGGCGCATGCCATCGTCAGCACCATGTCGGCATCGAAGCCCGGCCCCCGCTGCGCGGCAAGGGTTCGCAGCGCCTCCACGCCGGCGCTGTCATCCACCGGACCGATAGCCGCGGCTACTTCGGCGAGCAACTGCGGCGCGCGCGCATTGAGCTGAGGCGCAAGCCCCAGGAAGTCATCGCACGACCTGAAACTGTTATGTGTCTGAGACTCCTCAGACTCTCGGATGCGTTCGCGAATCCAATGCGTTGTCATGTTTTTCCTTCGCTCATGGTCCAGGCAAGCTCGAAGAACTCGATTGCGCCTACGGCCCCTGCCGGCCAACCGCGGCTAGCAGCGTTGACGCTGGTATGGAAGCCGCCCACGGTTGCCCCGAAATGCCAGAGCTCATCGTCAATCACCGCAAAGCGGTCGTGGATGTCGAACACACGTGACAGGTGCGTACTCACAGTGATACTGCAGTGAGGACCACGACGCGCGAGCTTCTTGTTGATGTCGTTTTCGCGGTCTTTGAATAGTCGCAGATCGGCCTCCGATACTTCCTGATGGACGCCCGTGAGGATCTTGATGTCGTTGGCAACGATATCGACATGCAGCCAGTCGAGAATGGTCAATATCCGGTCGTCCGGAGATCCTTTGCCCTTGTCCGGCAGGAAGAGGTATTCGTCCAGCATCCACACACGGGTCTGAGCCTCCCTGACCGCGACTTGAAAGGCATCCAGATGGCGTGGAGAAGGCGATTGGCGGCGCGCATAGATCGTCGCGATGTCCCCGGGGAAACGGGACGTTCCGCCATTTTCGCAGGCCCACAGAATCTCGGCCGGAGGTCTTGGTGCCGCCGGTGCGAGGGCAACAGGTGAGCCGAAGCTACTCATTCTGGGCTCTGGCCGGAAGCCGACCGGCCGACAACATCGATATAGTTCGCAAGGCTGGGCGCGTCGAGTCGCAGCACCTCAAGCCGGTCGATGACTTCGCCCGGGTTGGGAAGCCGGACGATCATCGAAGCTTTCACACCGAGACTGTTGAGCGAATTCCCGACGAACCACACTTCGTCGTCCACTACCATGAAGCGGTCGTGCAGCTTCGATGCGGGCACCACCCGGACCTCGGGCTCAAGACGCTGGATGTCCTTCAGGTCGGCGAGGTGCTTGGAAAAAATCTGCAGCTGGTGCATCTTGGATTCCGTGGCGGTCGCCTCGAACGCCAGGGCCGTAGTCAGCAGCGTGACGTTGACTTCGCTGCCATAGATTACGTACAGGAACTGACCGAGCTGCAGCGCTCCGAGATAAGGATCGACGAGCACGACCCTGAAGCGCGCCGCCCGCAGCAACCCCCGGACGAAATCAGCCGCTTCCTCTCGCGAGTTGTCGTGGAACCAGCGCTGCCCGTATTGCTTCGCAAGTGCGATGCGCTCCCGCCTCCGTGCTTCGGCTGCCACGCGCGCGCCGGGGTCAGGACTTGTGACTTCCCCCAGGATGGAGCGCGATGCCTCCTCCTGTTCCACGGCCGCCTGGTATTCCATCGGTGGTGCATCCTTCGCGGAAGTGGTGGGCACGCGTACCCTGACGCTCTTCCGCGGGGCCACCTGAACGCTGAAGTTCATCTGGCGGATGAACCCGACGAAGGGCTGGTACGCTAGGATACCTTGCTGCTCGTGCGTGACGACATAGCCGTACTGGCCCGAGCAGGTACCCTTGGCGACCTCCAGGATGCCGTCGGCAGGCACATGGTGGGTGTCGAAACTTGTCAGCAGCCGCGCCTCCTTGTCGAAGGTGGTCAGGCGCAGGTGCTCGAGGTTTTGACCCGGACGCGGTACGAAGCGGTAGATGATGCGTTCCCCACGGTCATCCTTGGCCGGCGCCATGAAATTGTCGATCTGCCGGATGATGGGGTCCGGGGCGATGTAGGCTGCGCTGCCGAGATATTCCTGGTACTCGGACAGGTTGACGTGCATGCGCCGCGCCACGAAAGCCTGGGCCGCGTTGTCCCGGAGAAATGCATCCAGGCCTTCGTGATGGCCGAAGCGGCGGTGCACACGGCCCGGGACGCTGCCGATAAAGGGTGCAGCATCAAGCGCCTGCTGCCCAGGCCGAGAGAAAAGCTCCTCCGTGATGGGCAGACCTAGGGCAGGCCAGGGCTGGTCGTCTTGTAGCCTGGGCACCAGGAACGGCACGCCATCCGACCCTTCGCGGTGGTCCGGATGGGTGGGAACCGGCGTGCACCTTTCACCCTCGCCCAGGGAGGTGTACCAGGCTACGGCGTCCTCCTTGGAGAGAACCGTCCGGCGGAAGAACACCCGGTCGTCGCTGTTCGCCAAGCTGCATGCCTCGACGCCCACCATCTTGGCGGGGGCCGGCCGGCCCCGCGCCAGCTCGGTCACCGTAGCGAAGAGGAGCCTTCCCTTGCATCCTCGCGTCTGGACGACTGCGAGCCGTATCACGGCCCATTCTTGAAACGCGCTGGCAGCCATAAAACCTGTTCCTGTGAGATGAGATTGCCGGCGCAACGAGCGACAATCGCCGGCTAACCGGCGGTACGGGGTGTGGCGGTCACCTGCGCTATATCTGAACCCGCGCCATGACGATCCAGTGTAGCGCCAGCGGAAGCTGGTACCGGGGACTGGCCAAGAAGTTGCACACGCTGTTCATGCTGGGCAACCTGGGGATGCTGCGCAAGCGGCCGCAGCTGTGCGGGGCATGAGTGCGTCCGCAGGCACTGAAATGGGCGTGAACGCGCCACGGGTTGACACCGCAGTCCGATGCGACCATTGACTTTGTCGAGCTTATAGATCGCAGCCAGATCTGCTCTTTCCAAACTGAAGCGGAACATGTCCAATTTTTCTGCGATGCGGTTATGTCAGTAACGGCTCCAGGTTTTGGATGGGATTCCCCATTAGGCTCGGAATTCCTTCTGAGATAACAGAGTTTGTTCTTAGGCCAACCTAAGCAGGATTTTTCGAACGGAGCATTGGCATCACATCCTTCACTGATTAGTATTTAAATACCATCGATTATGGTCATCTAATCCCTAAAAATGTTCGGATGCTGAATCTTCATTTGCTTCGTAAAGCACGGATTTTTACCTGCTTCCGCCATCCGATTTTCAGCGCTTATTCCTACAAACACCTAAAAAGGTCACCTGGCTTATGGCCTCCCAGAGTGACTGAGCTACAGTCAACCCGGGCCATTCAGTAACAGTACCGGAAGTGCTGATACATTTTTTACTGAATTGAGGGATATGCATTGATACTTTCTGCATTCAAAAATTTTACTAAGTACCCGCATAACATAACCCATCACTACCTGTAGCTGCTACCGGAGGTGAAAAGTGCAGGTTGATAAGAAGGTGGTAGAAAACGATGTCTTTCCGTCCTCTACGGCGAGTCTCGCTTCCCAGCCAGACATGCTCAAAATCATGAGATACAGTCAACTCACCAAGAGCGCCTTCAAGAGGCATGTACCCTTTGTATGACAGCGTAGAAACGTAAGATTTGTAGCTCTCCACCAGCTTAGAAAAATCTGTCACGTCGCAATACCCGACGATTACCACAGGACTGAGAGACTCTCCATCATATCCGGCTATTTTGTTTAAGTGCCCTCTGATCGTTGTAGTATCAAAAGACAAAAGACGAAATGCTTCAAAAATTCCCACCCGTGAGCCATCACTTGAGGTGATGAACCCATCTATCTCACCAGGACCTTTGCCTGAAGCTGAATGCCCCCCACGTTTTTGATCGCGTAGCGACAGCTTAGCATGTGACATGCGTTGATCAAACAACGATACAAACCAATCATTGACTAAATTCTCCAACTTTATACCTTTAAAGCTGAATTTACCCTTTTCATCTTTACCCTCTTCCTGCAGGTTGCGCTTACGAAGAGTCAACTCGTTCGCTATTGCCAGCATGGCATCTCGAAGATACTCATGGACAGCTTGGCTAGGCTTGACCACCGCCACGTAGCCCGCAAAGTCTTTTGCAATTATCTGGTTGTAATGCTTTTGAAGCTGCTCATCAGTTCTCTGCGACTTCTCAGCCATAATCGAAAGGAAGCCTTTTATCGAAGAGCCATCTTTTTCGATTGAAGTCAGCTCAGATACTAGATCCTCAATCTCCAGTTTCTCCAAAGATGCATGGTTTATCTCACGGTAACGGGCCAATATTTTCTGGACTGTAAAAGAGTCTCCACGAGCTAAGAGCGCCCTGCAATAGGGGGTAAAAATTCTTATGTGCTCTTGCTGCTCAGCGCTAAGCTGCGCCCAAAATCCATCAACTCCTTCCGCCCCACTGAGTTGGTACGCCTCTAGAACGGTTGCAACCCAATAATCTTTCATCTGATCAGGATGTCCTTTTCCCGAGGTTGCTAGGAAAGTGGCCAGTGCATTTTTTAGATCTGTCTTTTTTTTCTCGCGAGCGAATAGCTTGACGTGTCCATATAATATTAGGAAGCCATGGTGCTCGCGCTTTGTTTCCATATATAGCTGCTTCATATATGAAATAGTCTTAGCTGGCTTCGAATCGGAAAACGCTGTAGCAGTTATCTGCCGTCTGAAAATTCTGCAGTCATCATGATGGACCTTATCCTCTGAATCGAAATGTGATTCGTGGGGAATTTGATACGTCTTCGCGAGCTCCTCAAATTTCAAAGGATCTTCTTTATGCTCCTCATACAGCATGAGGAGATGAAATTTGTACTCATAGCTCTGCCAAATTTTTCGAATGCGAACAAGGTAGCTGTTAGTGGATTTTGTAAACCGATCCTGAGAGATTATTTTCTTGGCGGAGGAAATAATTCGAGATGCGATTTCCGTTTGACCAAGATTTATTGCAGCGTTGAACGCCACCTCCATCGCCTCCATATCAATACCATAGTCAGTATTTTCACAGTGTTTCTCGATTGCATTTTGCAACAAGTTCTGTCGGGCAATGACTGGCGTTCTCTCCAGCAGCGCGAATAAATGAGTCAGAGGCATATGGGGAGCACACCGTTTTATAAAATCCTCATACATTACATCTGAAACTGAGTTTGAGTAGATACACACTTGTTTCCAGAGATCAAAGTTTCCCGAACGAGGACCCTCAAAGATTTGCACATACCTTTTTCGATCTTTGAATCCACACAACCAAATAATCTCCATGACTCTCGATGCTACCGCCTGCTTTACGCTAATCTCGACTGAAGTTCGTCCGACGTGCATAAGGATCTGCAAGTAATGGCGTATTGCATCAGCAACAGCGACCGATTTTTCATCCTTATGGACAAGACTCTGGGCCCATTCATTACATTCGATAGATAGCTCAAGCATGAAGTCTTGACCTACACCGATAAAAATCTGTTTCCAAGAGAGCGTAGAAAAAAATGAACTAGGCGCAAGGCTTTTCATCCCCTTCAAGTTGGAAACGAATTCTTTCTTATATTGTTCACGCAGCGATTCACGGACGGCATCTCTGATAGTTTCCGAAGGGTCAGCGCCTGTTTTTTTCAGTCGATCAATTAGCCAAAAACCTACAAGATATCTACAATGCAGGCACGTCTTCTCGCAAGAAAAAACGTCTTCATCGAAACGAGTTTCTGCAAATCTCTGTGCGATTTCTGTTACTTGTTTATCCGCCAGAGATTCCAGAATGGTGAGCAATAGACGATATCCAATCTCTTTAAAAAAATCCGGTGAGTGAAGTATGCATCTCTCTCCAAGCATGGTTACAACTGCAATGAAACGAGATGAGAAATCTGGTCTGTTCTGGATCGCCTGCACATATTCGTGACATAGCAACTGCTGGTATCCGTTCTCAAGACATTGAATGTGGGCAGTGCCAGGACCTTGCGATCTATCAAAGCTTCGTGTTGATAAATGGAAGAACGCCACATCACTAGTCTTATTTCCAGCCAACAATAGGAGCATATATTTTGGAAGCTCGTAATTGGGAAGAATGAAGTACAGCAAATATTTTAGGACTGGTCGTTTGTCATTCGCCATATCAACTAGTTTTTCTACCAAACCAGAGGAAGCAAGATGCGCGATTTCAATTCGAACACTCGCTTCTACCACGTTTGAAACTAACCAGCTATAGAAAAATTCGCGCCCGCGTATCCGCATATTTTTCGAATGAATCACGAATTCGAGTGCACTTGATGCCTCACCCAATGGTGAAGGGTAAATATCTTCAAGCGAACTTAAGCTAGGCCTCGAAAGCGCTTGCTCCGGTGTAGTCGATGTCGACCTTTCCCCATTCAGATCAATATAAATCTGAATATTTTCTTCTGTGGGCCGAATGAGGTATGCAAAAGACTCCTCATTGATTGATTGCCTTCCATAACAATCTAGGCTGGCACACAAATCCGTATCTTTCGCCAAAAATTTGAGCAACTGCTCATTAAATTCTATGCGCTCTTTGTACTGATCCCCATCAAATACGACAGGCATTACCCGATCACAATTCACACAAAAAAACATTATCCAACGGATGAATGCGTCCTCCGGCTCATGATAATCCCTCAAATCATTCCACAACTGGGTGCTTATCTCGATGCTGAAATTTTGATTACCAGGAATCAACCTGAATTTTCCGCATTCCAGCTCAAGCTCAGGGAGAATTTCTTCTATGAGAAAGCAATCGCCAAATTCTATCTGAAGGAGTTTTCTTAGTTCACGTTCTCCGCATGCGTAATGTGGCCGGAGGTATCCATTTCTACCAAGTTTTATATCTCTCAGATGCTCAATGGTCCGAATTACAGGGATCAAAGTCGGGTCTATTGCGCTCTCATCATTTACAGAACTTGCGTGGATAGCACACCAGTCTGCATAAAATGAAACCAATCCCAGCTGCTCAAATCGGGAAAGAGGGATGTCGGTTCCGAGATATTTAGTCCCACCCACCTGTGGCCATTGGAACCCACCTTCCAGAATCGCTTTCACTGTTTTACGATTTAACCTAGGGGTTGCCAGCTCAGCGTTAATGAGGAAAACAGACAATGCCCTGGCATGGCGTTGGTCTTTATACGAAGGAGCTTTGACATTCAAGTCCCCTCTACCATAACTCCCAATCAATGCCTTCAAGTGCAGCCAGCTTTCTGAATACTCGTTCATCGCTATTCCCCCCTATTGCATCACCGTGCAATTCTAGATTAATGCCACTGTCCCCTGCACGCAAGGAAAATAGAGCATGATTCTGCCCATTTTATTTAGCAAACGGGTTGATTCCTGTACAGGAATTCGCGCTGCAGCCACGGACCATTACGAGCGGACACAGAATATTCAATAGTACCAGTTCATGTGCCACAAACGCGGAATTTCATCAGCCCCCAAGTTGCATCGTCGGTCACCCTCAACTGCTCACCTGACACTTTTCGTTGGGCAGCCGGTGCATGAATGACCGTTATTTAGTCGTGACTAATAAGTCTCAATGCCGTCCCACTGCACTAAGCAGTCATCAATCGCCGAATCGTTAGCGGCAATATTTAATCGATTCTTGCCAATGAGCAAATCAAGCATACTTGGCACTCATTGCGGAATGCTGCTCACCTTCAGATCCATTAGCAGTACCGAAGAATAGCTCGCCAAACTTCGAGAACCACACATCAGATCTTTCCAAGGGCTGTTTTTCCATTCCATCGCAGCATGAGTCGATGCATTCGAGCGCGGAATACTAGGAATGTGAACTCATTAGGGGTGCCAATGGCTTGCTCTGGCCAAAGGCACTGTAGCGCCTGTATGACCCGCAAGCGCATAGGAAAGTTGAGTGGCTGCAGCAATGACTGTTGGGGCAATCTCTTCCAACCTTTGCTCTGGCAAATGGGAAGCGGGACCGGACACGCATACAGAGTCGAGAAGGCGCCAATGCTTTCCAAAAACAGGGGCTGAAATGGTTGCTACCCCTTGTTCACGCTCCTCGATGGACCAGTGAAATCCTCATTGGCGGATTTCTTCAGACAGCTCCCCAGGTTCTCCAGAAAATGCCAGGATCACCCGTCCTGGCGACCCTCGGTCCAAAGGCAGGCCTTCGCCAATGCGTGCGTGATGCCGCCACAGCGCCTGCGGCCCTTCGACACGTACGCACGTTTCCCTCTCTGACATAGAAAGCGGCGCTTTCACCGCTGGCCAAGGTCAAAGCATGCAGGCCGGCTCCAGCACCTTCTGCACATCGAAACAGACTTGGTACCTGGCACCCAGCCAGCCCGCGGCAGGGCTCAGACGCCAATCGCCATCTTCGCGTTGCACCAAGTACGTTGGATACGCCAGGGCAAGTCATACACCAACGTAATAACGAAGAATTTGACCGGAAGTGAATCAACAGAGACGCCCTGAGGCTGAAGCAAAACAATCCCGGCCGGCGCTGCTTTCGAGGATCTCAACCACTACGGTTCAGTGAGTGGTGGAGGGGTCGGCATGGGCGCGTCAGTCTTGGCAGCACCCGTCGCAGGTTGTGCGAGAAACGTATCCGTCGGATGCCCCGCGGAGTCAGCTGGCACTACTGCCGTAGGCGGCTTGTTGTGACTCATACCGTCTCTGGTTTGATCTAGGTCTTGGGGGTCACGATGAGGTGACGGTTCCGAGATCGTTTCCTTGGTGTTATCAGGCGTTTTCACTTCATTTTTGAATGCCCAAAACACACAAGCCACAGTAAGTACCACGACGGCGATCCCACCCAACCATGCTGTCCAAGTAAAGGCTGTCTCAGCGTGTCTCGTTGGCTTAACCACCATCTTTTCATATTCCGTTTCGGGAAGAAACCGATACAGCCGCTGTTGCCAGTCCTCGCGCAGCTGTCGCTGCAAACGCATGAACTGTACGCCGGAGTGGATGACGGTCGCAATATAGATAGCTACGACGCCCATTACTACGGCGATGAGCAATGGCGGCGCATTTGTAGCCACTCTGGCCGCCATCAACCCAATGCCGGTTGCGAGAGCGGCGGCAACGGCGGCGTTCAATTGCCGTCCCATATCCGAGAGCTTTGCAGTTTCTTCAGTCACAGCCTTGCGCAAGTCACTTAAGACTTTCAAAGTATCGCGGCCAGTTTCCGCAACCGCCATCTCGTATGCGATCTTGGCACTTTCCCATGCGTCGGCCAGATTCTGCTTTAGAAATGCGCCTGCACTTTGGATGGTGCTTCCCGAGCGAGCGATCTCTGCTGCGAGCAATACGTGGCGCATTTCTGCTTCCCGCTGGTTTTCGAAAACCCAGGTCACAGCGTCCACCAACGTCTTGTAGGTTTCAGGATCCAAGGAATCTTTTTCAGCATCAAATTCCGGAATAGCCAAACGTGGCGGACCTCGGAACTTTAAGGCCTCCGTCTCTGCGTCGATTTCGCTAGGCAGGCATCTGATTAATGCGATAGAAGAAGCGCGCACCCATACTTGAGTCGAAGGATCGTCAAAGTTCTCAGGCTGTGCTTTAACAAGCCATGGGCGCACATCCTCAGGCACTTTTCGCTCGCCACCGAACTCTTTGACCAGCGCACGCGGTGACTTGGTTACCTCTGCTATTTCAGCGACGTGATTGACGCTCCAAGGTGCAATGACACGTGTGCCAGTGAACAAAGTGCATTCGATCTGTGCAACCTTCCATATGGAAGCCTCGTGACCCTCAAGCAACAATTTGGAGAACGCGCGATTGGTCAGAAGCTGGACGGTGCTGTCGGCAGAGGCCGGCTTGTCGATGACAAGGAGAAATGGCTCGAAATTGGAATCAGGCTCACCTTCAAACAGCTCACCAGCGCTATCAAAGAGCTGCGCTCCCCAGGTCAACGCAACACATATAGCTTGCAGCTCAGCCACGTGCTCGGCCGCCAGGTTTGACACGATCGCGCTGTTGTCGGACTCATCGATACAGACCGCGTGGTCAACGACCATGCGGTCTATCGTCCTAGCGAGTGTTATCAGCAACAACGATGTCCTCCACAATCAGATCTGTCGTGATGGTGATGGTCTCGCCAGCACCGCCCGGGTTCACCACTCGGCGCACTTTCGTGGCTCTATCAGGGTAAAGAATCGTCACACCTTCAGTCGTGCGAATTTTCCGCATCGGTGCTTTACGAAGCAACACTCGGTCTGGACGAAAAGAAAGACCGGCTAAACGCTTTGCCCGCAATTTTTGCATGGTCCGTTTCCGCAGCAAGTCTTTCGTATCTTCTTGCTCAGGATGTCCGGCTGCGGCCATGACAGCATCAACAATCGCATCTTCATCGATCTCCTGGCGATCACGCAAAACCGCCTTCGCTCGCCGCAGCGCGAGCGGCACATCGTTTCTCGGCAGCACATCTTTGCATTCAGTAAATGTTTCTCTCAGCGCATCCACCATTTTTCGGTTCAAGGCCTCATCACTACTGATGCGATGTACATCCAAGAACTTTGCGAAGTAGTCGGCGATCTCTGGAGCCACTCTCGTGCGATCTCGTGTAGCCAAGAGCGGCTCTGCCTGACCATCTACAACACGAATCAATGCGGCCTTTTGAATGGCCTTTTTGTCGTCGATGAATGCATGGACGATCTTGCGTAAAAGAGTTTCACCATCCCCGTCATCAGCTTGCTCAATGGCCTCGCGATAGTCGTACTTGATCAGGCTGTAGATACGCACGTCCTCATCATCGGTACGCAACTCGAAGATAAAGAATGCTCCATCACGGGCAGTGTTGCCGTGCTCGCGCGAAAATTCTCTTGACAGCTCTTGTGCGCCGTGCTCAAAAGTGATGGCTCCTTGGGCCATTTCCTCAAGCCGCTCCCTGGATCTCGACACCTCTTTGAACTGGTACACCGGCGCTACATCGGTGTCTAAGATTCGGCTCAAGAAGAAACCTGCATGCTGAACCACTTGGGCAGGAGCAGGATCAAACTCTTCATTGCTAACAACATGAAGAATCATCGACTCGATCCGAAGTTGCAATCGTTCAACTTCTGTAAGAAATCCCATAGCACTGTTCCCTAGACAACCGCGTCGGTTACGAAATGTTAAAACCGAGCATGTTAAATGCTGACGCTTATTTCCGGTAGCTTTAAGCTGACGAGTTGTACTTTTGGATATTCGTAGATCAATCAAACACAGTGAATGTTAGTTAATCCACACTCAAACAATTGAATTTACGACTAGGTGAGTAACCGATTTCATCAAAAATGACCACTTACAAAGAGCTGTTTGCCCAGAGACAAGCTTTGGAGCAGCTGATTGCTCAGGCCTAAAAATCTGAGTTGGCCGAAGCGATGACCGAAGCGCACGCCATCACTCAGGAATTTGGCCTGACCGCGAGCATGTGATCCCTCGTGCGACTCTGATGCGTGCTGGCAAGCCAGTTGAAATCCGTTACCGTGATCCGCACGGTAGGCTCTAGCTGGTCCGGCCGTGGTCGTAAGCCTAAATGGATCGCGGGCCAAGATCGCAGCAAGTGCGAAGTACAGTCCTGATCCACCGGATGGCTAGGAATAGAGCCTGGCATTCTTGATGGCGTTGCCGTCCTGCAGGGCAACGCCGTATTTCATGCCAATGGTGACAGGTCGCTGAAGGTACTTGATGAGTGCAGTCCAGATGTAGACGCAATGCAGTGCCATAAAGTCCAACGGGCATTGCCTCTCATTGAGTGTTGGCAGCAATTCCGTCAACAGAAGACATAGCGATGCCACTAAGCATTTGCATTTGAATCCTGACAACGATCAGTATCCCCAAGCAGCCTGACGTTGGCATGCAGTCCCGCCAGCTATTCGTCAGTGCTATCTATGCGGTACGGATGCTGGTCTTCTTTGATCTGTATTCCGCGATGGGATCACGTAAATGCGGCAATCGATGACTGCTATGGAGCGGGTGTAGTCCTGCACTTGTCCAAACTCAATTCCCCAAAGCAGCCCTACAGAACTCAGAGTAAAACACTCGCCACAGGCAGATCTGTCAAGGACATCACCGGCTTGTAGAACCCGTGAAGCGTCTTGCGAAGGCAGCATCGCTTCTCTCCGACTAGACAAAAAGCCGCTCCTTTAACACCAGGAATCGGTAGTCACCTGGTGAGCTTGCCAACATCCAAACCTTTGGTCGGCAGTGCTCTGCCTGTAACGGCCATGCATCTCAAATCAAGGATCAGACACACATGCACGAATCAGATGGAACACTAGCATCCCTTCAACTGAAAGAATCCAGGCCAAGGCAGTCGGCGCCAGCCTTGGCCTTCTCTTGGTCGTCGCTGGCCAAGGCTACCGCTGCCGCTATTGGTGCGACAGCCACGGCTTTCAACTTCATTGGTCAAGAAGCCTATGCACGCTATCTTGCTCACTGGGGGTTCGACGATGGCCTGCTGCCGCAAGAGACCAGTGACCGAGTTCATCACGGCTACATGGCCGTCTTTGAGAGCATCCACACGCTACTGAACGGACAATTTGGTGCGTTTCTCCTGCTACTGATCTTCATCGTTTGCTTCATCCAGGGCTGGCTCACGTCGCTTATGAAGAAGAGTCCGCCGAGAGATACCAGTGCAGGCAAATGGTTGAAGCGCAACGCAGATCGCCTGCCCGGGGCGTTCAAGAGCTTTTTCGCTGCCTTCGGCACCTCAGGACTGATCGTGGTCTTGCTGTACTACGTGGTCTTGGCCGCCTTCGTCGCACTCGCGGTGGCTCCCATCATTGGTGAGCACGCCGCCGGAAAATGGGCAGAGAAAAAAGAAGGCGAGATCAAAAATGGTTGCCAGCGCAACAGTAAACACAGCGTATGTACGGAGCTCACGCGCGACGGAAAGGTGGTCGGAATCGGATTCATCATCGCGAGCTCGACGACACGCATTGCCTACTTTGACATCACTGCCAATCATGGCCGGCTAATCAAGTTCGAGGACGGCGAGCTGACCGGGTGGATGCCGTAAGACAGTCCTTGAACTGACAACGCAAGATGCAGGAAAGCCAAATAGGCCCAACATTGACGATGCTTGGGCTAAAAAGCAAAATTCCGGAATTCGCCCGACCGGCGCTGGAGGCACTGCGCGAGCCGCTGGAGACCGGGCGCATCCAGATCGCCCGGGCCGCCCAGCAGGCAGACTTTCCCGCCCGCTTCCAGCTGGTGGCCGCCATGAACCCCTGCCCCTGCGGCCTCCAGGGCAACCCCCGCTGCCGCTGCACACCCGATCAGGTGGCGCGCTACCACGCCAAGCTCAGCGGCCCGCTGCTGGACCGCATCGACCTGCAAGTGGAAGTCCCGGCCCTGGCGCCGGCCGAGCTGCTGCAGCGCAGCGAACCCGGCAGCGCCGCTGCGCCCGCCGAGTCCAGCGCCCAGGTACAAGCCCGCGTGGTGCAGGCGCGCCACCTGGCGCTACAGCGCCAGGGCCACGCCAACCAGTGGCTGGAAGCCGCCACGCTGCAGCAGCACCTGCAACTGGACGACGCCGCCCAGGCCCTGGCCCGCAAAGCCGCCGAACGCCTGGGCTGGTCGGCCCGCGCCACCCACCGCGCGCTCAAGGTAGCGCGCACCATCGCCGACCTGGCCGACAGCCCGGGCATCCAGGCCGCCCACGTGGCCGAAGCCCTGCAGTACCGGCGCGCCATCGTCCGGCCGCACCCCTGAGCTTATTGCACCAGTTTGGTGCAAAGACACCGCGCAATGCGCCCGCACGGCATGCCGGTGCAGCAGATTGCCGCCCACTGCGAGCCGATGAACAGTCAAAGAGCGCCATTTGGCGGCAGAACCCGCCGCTTCGGGTCTCCCGCTGGCGCCGCGCTATGCCCACTGGGGCTCGGCCACAGGCGCGGCCACCAGCGCCTCCTTCGCCCCCGCCACCGGTTCCACCACTTCCTGCAGCAGCTGCGCCATCGCCCGCAGCGCCGGCGACCAGCTGGCCTGCGGTCCGGTGACAAAGCAGGTGTCCACCTGGGCAATCCCGGCCAGTGCCGGCGGCAGCGGGCACCAGTGCACCCCGAAGCGCTGCTGCTGGGCCGCGATCAGGGCCTGGGGCAGCAGGGCATAGCCCATGCCGGCGGCCACACAGCCCAGGATGGCATCCAGCGTGCCCAGCTCCATGATCTGCACGGCGGTGATGCCCTGGCTGGCCAGCAGCAGCTCGATGCGCTGGCGGTAGCTGCAGCCCTGGCGGAAGGCCAGGAAAGGGGTGCTGCCCAGCTGCTCCGGCGTGGGAAAGGCCGCCAGCGGTGCCACGCCGACCAGCACCAGGGTCTCGCGGAACACCGGCCAGCCGGTCAGGCGCGCCTGCGGCGGCAGGCCGGCCACGAAGGCGCAATCGATCTGGCCGGCCAGCAGCTCGGCCAGCTGGCTGGCCGTGGGGCCGGTGCGCAGCTCCAGGGCCATGCCCGGGTGCCGCTGGTGCAGCTGCGCCAGCAGCGGCGGCAGGCGCAGCGCGGCCGTGGTTTCCATGCTGCCGATGCGCAGCGCCCCGGGTGCCGCCTGGCGGCCCTGCAGCAGGGCCAATGCCTCGTCGTGTGCCTGCAGCATCTGCTGGGCATAGCGGCGCAGCAGCCGCCCGGCGGGCGTGGGGTGCACCGGGGCGCTGCGTTCCAGCAGCTGGGCGCCGGCCTCGTCTTCCAGTTTCTTGATGTGCGCCGTCACATTGGACTGCACGGTGTGCAGCAGCTGGGCGGCCGCACCGAAGCTGCCGGATTCGCACACGGCTTCGAACATGCGCAGGGACTTGAGTTGCATGGCGACCCCATCTGAAAAAAAGATGCAAGCCATCATTTTGAATCATTGGACATGATGACTCCAGTGCCCGTACGCTCTGCACCACTGGCTCCCGGCCGGCACGCAGTGCCGGCTTCTCTCCCTGAAAGCGCCCGCGTGATCCACCGCCACGAACTGCCTTTGTTTTTCACCGGCTTTGCCGCCACGCTCAGCGGCGTGGGCCTGGCCCGTTTTGCCTATACGGCGCTGATGCCGCAGATGGTGCACGCCGGCTGGTTCAGCGGCGAACAGGTGGCCTACCTGGGTGCGGCCAATCTGCTGGGCTATCTGGTGGGCGCGCTGGCCGCCGCGCCGCTGGCCGAGCGCTTTGGCACGCTGCGCGTGCTGGTGGCCTGCTGGCTGGCCGTGGCGTTCAGCTTTGCCGCCTGCGGCCAGGCCCAGCCGATGGCGCTGTTCTTTGTCTGGCGGCTGGTGTCCGGGATTGCCGGTGCGGTGCTGATGGTGCTGGGCCCGTCGGTGGCCATGGCGGCCACCCCGGTGCAGCGCCGTGCGACACTGGGGCCGCTGATGTTCTGCGGCATCGGCTGCGGCGCACTGCTGTCGGCCACCCTGGTGCCGGCCCTGGCCGCAACCAGCCTGTCCCTGGTGTGGTGGGCGCTGGCGGCGGTGAGCGCACTGGCCGGCTGGGGAGGCTGGCGCCAGGCCAGGCGGCTGCCGGCCCCGGCACCGCAGGCGCTGTCGCCCCAGGCAGGCATCCCCCTGCGCAGCGCACCGCTGTGGACGGTGCCGGTGCTGCTGGTGATGCTGGCCTACACCTGCGATGCCTTCGGTTTTGTGCCTCACACGGTGTTCTGGGTGGACTACCTGGCGCGCGAGCTGCACCTGGGCGCGGCCTATGCATCCACGCAATGGGCATTCTTTGGTCTCGGCGCCATCGCCGGGCCGCTGGCGGCTGCGTTCTGCGCCAGCCGCTGGGGCTGGTGGGGCACCACCACCAGCGCCTATGCCATCAAAGCGGCGGCGATTGCGCTGCCGCTGGTGTGGGCCAGCTTTGCCGGCCATGCCACTTCGGCGTTCCTGGTGGGCGCGCTGTCGCCGGGCATGGCGGCCATCACCTCCGGTTACCTGATGCAACTCATCGGCCCGCTGCAACACAAGAAGATGTGGGGCTATGCCACGGCCGCATTTGCACTGATGCAGGCCGTGTCCGGCTACTTCATGGCCTGGATGTATGCAGCCACCGGTGTCTACCAGCCACTGTTTGCCATTGGCAGCGCCGTGCTGCTGGCCGGCACAGTGATGGTGGTGGCCAGCCGGTGGGCCCGCCCGGTCCCGGTGGCGGCCTGAGCGCACTTTGGTTTTTTTGGATCACAAGGATTGGCTATGACCCCCTCGCTCCCCGACTGGATGGCCCGCCTGGGCCTGCAGCACCCCCTCATCCAGGCGCCCATGGCCGGCACCTCCACCCCGCAACTGGCCGCCGCCGTCAGCGAGGCCGGCGCGCTGGGCTCGGTGGGCATTGGCGCCTACAGCGTGGATCAGGCCCAGCAGCACATTGCCCAGACCCAGGCGCTGACGCAGCGGCCCGTCAACGTCAACCTGTTCTGCCACCAGCAGGCGGCGGCCGATGCGGAGCGTGAAGCCGCCTGGATCCGCTATCTGGCACCGGAATTTGCCCGCTTTGGCGCGCAGCCGCCCAGCCAGCTGCGCAGCATCTACGCCACCGCCGTGGGCAACGCCGCGCTGCAGGCCATGCTGCTGGCACACAAGCCCGCCGTCGTGAGCTTTCATTTCGGCCTGCCGGAGCCGGCTTTCATCGCCGCGCTGCGCGCCGCCGGCATCACCACCTTGGCCTGTGCCACTACGCTGGACGAGGCCCGCCAGATCGAGCAGGCCGGCGTGGACGTGGTGGTGGCCCAGGGCATGGAAGCGGGCGGCCACCGCGGCGCCTTTGTGCCGGAGCAGGACCGGCTGATGGGCACCTTCGCCCTGACCCGCGTGCTGGCCGCCCACTGCAGGCTGCCGGTGGTGGCGGCCGGCGGCATCATGGACGGCAGCGGCATCGCCGCCGCGCTGGAACTGGGCGCCTGCGCCGTGCAGATGGGCACGGCCTTCATCCTGTGCCCCGAATCGGCCGCCAGCCCCGCCTACCGGGCCGAGCTGCAGAGCGAACGGGCCCACCACACGGCCATCACCGCCGCCATCTCCGGCCGCCCGGCGCGCGGCATGGCCAACCGCCTGCACCTGCTGGGCGCCGACTACGCCGGCGATCTGCCCGGCTACCCCATGGTGTACGACGCCGGCAAGGCACTGCACCAGGCCGCCAGCGCCCAGGGCCACAGCGACTATGCGGCCCACTGGGCCGGCCAGGGCGCCCCGCTGGCCCGGGCCCTGCCTGCGGCCACACTGGTGCAGACCCTGGTGCAGGAGCTGGCCCAGGCGCGCCAGGCCTGAGCCCTCCCCACCGTCCGGCCCACCCACAGGCCCGCACCGGTGCACCAATGCAGCGGTGTGGCGGCCCAGGCTCGGCCCTGCACGGCAGCGCACCATGGCGGCGGGCAGACCGTTGGCCCGCGCCCCTGCAGTGCGCCACTACACTCGGGCGTTCTGTGTCATTTTGTGAAGTGTTTGCCTGTGTCCGTGTCTGTTCCGGTTTCCCGCCGCCGCTGCCTGTTGGCCGGCGTGGCTGTTTTTTCTGCGCTGAACCTGGCCGCCTGCGCCACCGCGCCCACTGAGGCCGAAAGCCAGGACGCGCTGATCCAGCGCTTTTACCGGCTGGTGGCGGACGGTGATTTCGACCGCTGCATCCCCCTGGTCGGAGCCCGCAACATCTCCAAGGAAGCGCTGGCCGGCTTTGAAGACAAGCTGCGCCGCATGCTGGCTGGTGCCAAGGCCAAGATCGACTCCAAAGGCGGCTTGCAGCAGGTGGAAATCGTGGAACGCGTGCCCTCCGAAGACGGGCAGTTCACCAAGCTGCGGGTATTGGTGCGCTATGGCGATGGCAACACCCGCCGCGAGCGCATGAATGTGTTCCAGGAAGACGGCGTCTGGAAAGTCCTGCTGTGAGGCTGTGCCGGCGCTGCGCCGCCCTGCTGCTGATCGCCGGCGCCGGACTGGCGGCCTGCCGCCTCGGCGGGGCCGCACCGCTGCAGCCGTTCCTGGCGCAGCTTAGCGCGCAGGCGCAGGCCGGTGATCTGCTGTTCCGCCACGGCACCGAAGCCATCAGCCAGCTGGTGCGCAGCGTGGATGCGGGCGATTTCAGCCATGTCGGCCTGCTGGTGGCCCCTGCCTCGCCCTCCGGGCCCTGGCGGGTGGTCCATGCCACGCCATCCGAAAAGCCGGGCCAGCCCGATGCCGTGGTGCTGGACACGCTGGACTTCTACCTGCACCCGCAGCGCGCCCGCAGCTACCAGCTGTACCGCGTGGCCGCCAGCGCCACGGCCCGCCAGCAGGCCGTGGACTGGGCACTGGGCCAGCAGGGCCGAGCCTTCGATCTGCTGGATGCCGAGCGCGGCCTGTACTGCACCACCCTGGTCTGGCAGGCCTGGCGCCACGGCGGTGTGGCGCTGGAGGCCACCTTCACCGAGGTCATGCTGCCCTTGCTCAGCGGCCACTATTTGCTGCCCGACGGGCTGCGGCGCGCGCCCCAGTTGCAGGCGCTGACCCCCGTGCTGCCGGTGGTGCCGGCTCCATAGCGGCGACGCTGCACCGCACAGCGTCTGCCGCCATGGGCGCCGAGGTTCAGAGGAACATGCCGCCCGAGGCCTCGATGCGCTGGGCATTGATCCAGCTGCAGCCCGGCTGCAGCAGGGCCGCAATGACACCGCCGATGTCGTCGGGCTGGCCCACACGGCCCAGGGCGGTCTGGCTGGCGACCATGGCATTGAGCTGGGCGTTGTCCCGCACGGCACCACCACCGAAATCGGTCTCGATGGCGCCCGGCGCCACCACATTGACGGCAATCCCGCGTGCGCCCAGCTCCTTGGCCATGTAGCGGCTCAGCACCTCGATACCGCCCTTCATGGCCGCATAGGCGGCGTAGCCCGGCAGGGCGAAACGCGCCAGCCCGGTGGACACATTGAGGATGCGCCCCCCGTCGTTCATCAGCGGCAGCAGCTTCTGGGACAGGAAGAACGTGCCCTTGAGGTGGATGTTGACCAGCTCGTCGAACTGCGCCTCCGTCGTCTCCATGAAGCTGGCGTGGATGCCGACGCCGGCGTTGTTCACCAGGAAATCGAAACGTTCACGCTGCCAGTGCGCCGCCAGCGCGGCCTGCACCTGCAGCGCAAAGGCGGCAAAGCTGTGACTGTCGGACACATCCAGCGGCAGAGCCACGGCGCGGCGGCCCAGGGCCTCGATGTCCGCGACCACGGCATGGGCTTCGGCGGCCTGGCTGCGGTAGGTCAGGATCACGTCGATGCCCGAACGCGCCACCTGCAGGGCGGCATTGCGGCCCAGTCCGCGGCTGCCGCCGGTGATCAGTGCAATGGGGGTGGTCGTGGTGGTCAATGCTGTCAAGGCGGTCATCTCAGGCTCCTGCAAAAAGGGAAGGTCGATGGCTGGACTTTATTGATTCACACCGCTTTAATAAATCACGCAAAATTGATCAGATCGTTCAAATCTGGCGAACAATGAACTCCCTGGAACGCATGCACATCTTCACGCGGGTGGCCGAGCTGGCCAGCTTCACGCAGGCCGCCGCCACCCTGGGCCTGCCCAAGGCCAGCACCTCCACGGCGGTGCAGCAGCTCGAGGCCGAGCTGGGTACACGGCTGCTGCACCGCACGACGCGGCGTGTGCAGCTCACCCAGGACGGCCAGGCCTATTACGAGCGCTGCAAGGACCTGCTGGCCGATGTGGACGAGCTGCAGTCCATGTTCCAGCATGCCGACCGCGGCGGTCTGCAGGGCAGGGTGCGCATCGACATGTCCACGGGCATGGCGCGCAACGTGGTCGTGCCACACCTGCCGGCCCTGCTGGACCAGCACCCGGGCCTGAACGTGGAACTGAGCAGCACCGAACGGCGTGTGGACGTGGTGCGAGAAGGTTTCGACTGCGTGCTGCGCAGCGGCGCCGTGGTCGACCAGAGCCTGGTGGCCCGCCCCCTGGGCATGGCCCGCCTGGCCAACTGCGTGAGCCCGGCCTATGTGCAGCGCTACGGCCGGCCCGGGCACCTGCACGAACTGGACCGCCACCGGCTGGTGCACTTCGTCAACACCCTGGGCGCCGCCTCTGCGGGGTTCGAAGCCCTGGTCGACGGCCGTCTGGTGCAGCGCCCCATGGCGGGGGCGGTCACCGTGAACAATGCCGAGGCCTATGTGTCGGCCTGCCGGGCGGGACTGGGCATCATCCAGGTGCCGCGCCTGGGGGTGGAAGACCTGCTGGCACGCGGCGAACTGCTGGAGGTGCTGCCCCACCACCAGGCCCCGCCCATGGCCCTGACCCTGATGTACGCCACGCGCCGCCACCTGCCACGCCGGGTCCGGGTGGTCATGGACTGGCTGGCCGCCGTGGTGGCTGCACACCTGGCCGCCGACACGGGCGAAGCACCGGTCCGGCCTGCGGACTAGACGCCCAGGTACTGCTGGCGCACCGCCGCATCCCCGGCCAGGGCCACCATGGAGCTGTGGTGCACGATCTGGCCTTTTTCCAGCACATAGGCCCGGTCGGCCACCACTTCGGCAAACGGCAGATTCTGCTCGCTCAGCAAAATGCCGATGCCCTGGGCCTTGAGCTCCAGGATGGTGCGCGCCATCTGCTCGACGATCAGCGGCGCCACGCCTTCGGATGGCTCGTCCAGCAGCACCAGACAGGGCTGGCCCATCAGCGTGCGCGCAACCGACAGCATCTGCTGCTCACCGCCACTCATGCGGCCGCCCAGGCGATCGGGCATTTCACCCAGGTTCGGGAACAGTGCAAAAAGCTTTTCAGGTGTCCAGTGCGGCACGGCCGTTCCGTCGGGCCAGGAACGCGGTGGCTGGCGACCGACTTCCAGGTTCTCGCGCACCGTCAGCTCGGTGAAGATGCGCCGGTCTTCCGGCACATAGCCCAGACCGCGCCGAGCGATCTGGTGCGATGCCTGGTGCGCGATGGCCTCGCCCCTGAAAAGAATTTTTCCTTCCCGGCGCGGCACCAGGGCGGCAATGCTTTTGAGTGTGGTGGACTTGCCCGCACCGTTGCGCCCCATCAAGGCCACCACTTCCCCGCGCCCCACGCTCAGGCCCACGCCGTGCAGGATGTGGGCTGCGCCATACCAGGCGTGCAGGCCGTCCACCTGCAGCAACAGCGGGGTGGAGGGGTCTGTCCTCAACGCCCCATGGGTTGCGGCCGAACCGCTGTCCATCGCACTCATTTCTGTTTCTCCAGCACCAATCCGGTCCCCAAATACGCCTGCTGCACCCGGGCATCCGCCCGGATGGCCTGCGGCGTACCTTCGGCCAGCAGCTGGCCGCGCACCAGCACGGCCACGCGGTCGGCCTGGCCGAACACCACGTCCATGCTGTGCTCGGTGAACAGCACGCCCATGCGCCGCTGCCGGGCGATCTGGCGCGTGAGCTGCATCAGCGCCACGCGCTCGCCAGGCGCCATGCCGGCGGTGGGCTCGTCCATCAGCAGCAGCTGGGGGTTGTGGGCCAGCGCCATGGCCAGCTCCACCCGCTTCACATCGCCGTAGGCCAGCTCGCTGCAGGGGCGGTCGGCCTGGGCATCCATGCCCACCTGTGCCAGCAGCGCCAGTGCATCGCTGCGGCGGTGGGCGGTGGCGCGGCGCCACCAGTGGAAGATGCGGCGGTCGGTCGACAGCAGCGCCATCTGCACGTTCTCGGACACCGTCAGCGTGGCAAAGGTCTGGGCCACCTGGAAGGTGCGGCCCACGCCCCGGCGCCACACGGCGCGCGGCGGCAGACCGGTGATGTCCTGGCCGTTGAGCAGCACCTGGCCGCTGTCGGGCGCCAGCTGGCCGCCCACCATGTTGAAGGTGGTGCTCTTGCCCGCACCGTTGGGGCCGATCAGCGCCAGCAGCTCGCCTGCCTGCAGCGCCAGCGACACGTTCTGCACCGCCTGCACGCCGCCGAAGGCCTTGCTGAGATTCGTCACTTGCAGCAGGTTCATGCGGCAGCTCCCTGCACCTTGCGCGACACCAGCCGCGCCCACAGCATCTGCACAAAGCCCGACAGGCCCTGGGGAAACAGCAGCACCAGCACCAACATGATGCCGCCCAGCAGCGCACGCCAGTATTCGGTGTTGCGCGCCACGGTGTCATGCAGCCAGGTGAAGGCGGCAGCCCCGACCACGGGGCCGGCCAGCGTCTGCACGCCGCCCAGCAGCACCATCACCAGCGCGTCGACGGATTTGGTGACCGACATGGCATCCGGCGCCACGCCGCCCTTGCTGAACGCAAACAGCGCACCGGCCAGGCCGGCCAGCAGCCCGGCAATGACGAACGCGGTCCACTGCACGCGGCGCACGTCGATACCGATGGCGTCCGCGCGCAGCGCGGAATCGCGCGCGGCCCGCAGCGCAAAGCCCAGCGGGGCAAACAGCATGCGCCGCAGCAGATACAGGCCGGCCGCGCACACCGCCAGCGCCAGCCAGTAGAAGGTCGCACCCTGCGAGGCCCATTCCGGCGGCCACACGCCCGTGAGACCGTTGCTGCCGCCGGTGAAGCGGTCCCACTGAAAGACGATGGCCCAGCTGATCTGTGCGAACGCCAGCGTCAGCATGGTCAGGTACACGCCCGACAGCCGCACGCAGAACCAGCCGTAGAGCAGCGCCCCGCCGGCCGCCACCAGCGGGCCCAGCAGCAGCGCGGCCGCCATGGGCAGATCCAGCTGGCGCACCAGCAGCGCCGCGCCGTAGGCGCCCAGGCCGAAATAGGCCGCATGGCCGAAGGAATGCATGCCGCCCGGGCCCACGATGAAGTGCAGGCTGGCCGCCAGCAGGGCCGCGATGAAGATGTCGGTCAGCAGCACGGTGGCATAGCTGCCGGCGTCTCCGGCGGCCAGCGGAAACAGCACCAGGGCGGCGACCAGGCCCAGCCACGCGGCCGATGCCCCACGACCGGGGGCCCGCAGCGGCTGTTCGGGTTCCCCGCCGCTGCGGGCCAGGGCCTGGGGCTTGCCCAGCAGGCCCCAGGGGCGCCAGACCAGCACCACGGCCATCACAAGGAATTCGACCACCAGCGTGAGCTTGGAGAACGACACCTCCACGCCGCCAATCTCCTGCACGCCCAGCCAGATGCAAATGGCCTTAAGTTCGGCCACCAGCAGCGCGGCAATGAAGGCGCCGGGAATACTGCCCATGCCGCCCACCACCACCACCACGAAGGCCGCGCCGATGGTCAGCATGTCCATCTCCAGGCTGGCCGGCTCACGCGGCAGCTGCAGCGCACCGCCCAGCCCCGCCAGCAAGGTGCCCAGGGCAAACACCGCCGTGAACAGCCAGGCCTGGTTCACGCCCAGGGCCCCCACCATTTCCCGGTCCTGCGTGGCCGCCCGCACCAGGATGCCGAAGCGGGTTTTGGCCAGCAGCAGGGTCAGGCCCAGCAGCACCAGCGGGCCGACGGCAATCAGCAGCAGGTCATAGGCGGGGAACTGGCGGCCCAGGATTTCCACCGAGCCTTCAAAGCCCGCCGCGCGCGGCCCGAACAGCTCTTCCGGCCCCCACAGCCACAGCACGGCATCCTTGATGACCAGCACCAGCGCGAACGTGGCCAGCAGCTGGAACAGCTCGGGCGCCTGGTAGATGCGGCGCAGCAGCAGCATCTCGGTGAGCGCGCCCAGCAGGCCGCAGGCCAGCGGTGCCAGCAGCAGCGCGGGCCAGAAGCCGATGTGCGGCGCCAGGTGCTCGACGCTGCTGAAGGCCATGAACGCCCCCAGCATGAAGAACGATCCGTGGGCGAAATTGATGGTGCGGGTGACGCCGAAGATCAGCGACAGCCCCACCGACACCAGAAACAGCGACGATGCGCTGGCCAGCCCATTCAGCAACTGGGCCAGCAGGCCGGATGCGCTCATGCCGAGCTCCTCGTTCGCAACATATCTTTCCTGCGGGTGTGAAAAAGCCACCCGGGCGGGCCAGCATGTGCACTGGTCGCCAAGGTGGCTGTCAGCCAAAGACGCAATTATTGCGCGCTGGCGGGACGGAGTTTCTTGACCGCCTCATCCGAAGGCTGGTAGTCCTTGCCGTCGGCATAGTAGAAGTCGGTCATGATGCCGCGCTGCATCTTCTGGCTGTAGGTGGTCTTGCCCACGAACGCGCCCATGGTGGACTGGTTGTCCTGGGCCCGGTAGGTGATGGTGCCCCAGGGGGTGTTCACCGGCAGGCCCTTGAAGGCGGCGATCAGCTTTTCAGTGTCGGTGCTGTTGGCCTTCTTGATGCCGGCCGCCAGCGACTGGATGGCGTTGTAGCCCACGATGGAGCCCAGGCGCGGGTAGTCCTTGAACTTGGCTTCATAAGCCTTCAGGAAGGCCTGGTGCTCGGGGGTCTGGATGCCGTACCAGGGGTAGCCGGTGACGATCCAGCCTTCAGGGGCCTCCTGGCGCAGCGCGTCCAGGTATTCGGGCTCGCCCGAGAGCAGGCCCACCACGGCGCGGTCCTTGAACAGGCCACGGGTGTTGCCTTCGCGCACGAACTTGCCCAGGTCCACCGAGAACAGCACGTTGAAAATGGCATCGGGCTTGGCATCGGCCAGGGCCTGGACCACCGAGCCGGCGTCGATCTTGCCCAGGGCGGGCGCCTGTTCCGCCACAAATTCGATGTCCGGCTGGGCTTCCTTCATCAGCTTCTTGAAGGTGGCGACTGCCGACTGGCCGTATTCGTAATTGGGGTAGACGATGGCCCAGCGCTTTTTCCTCAGCTTAACGGCCTCCTTCACCAGCATGGCGGTCTGCATGTAGGTGGAGCCGCGCAGGCGGTAGGTGTAGCGGTTGCCGTTTTCCCAGACCACCTTGTCGGTCAGCGTCTCGGATGCCAGGAAAAAGCGCTTCTTCTGGCCTGCGTAATCGGTCAGTGCCATGCCCACATGCGACAGAAAGCTGCCGGTGAGCACATCGACCTTCTCGCGGGTGTAGAGCTCTTCGGCCGCGCGCACGGCATCGCCGGGGTTGCCGTTGTCGTCGCGGATGACCAGCTGCACCTTCTTGCCCAGCAGGCCGCCCGAGGCATTGATCTGCTCCACCGCCAGATCCATCCCCTTTTTATAGGGTTCCAGGAAGGCTGGCATGGCTTTGTAG
The DNA here is from genome assembly GCF_006740045.1 of Comamonas terrigena NBRC 13299. NCBI lineage: Bacteria > Pseudomonadati > Pseudomonadota > Betaproteobacteria > Burkholderiales > Comamonadaceae > Comamonas > Comamonas terrigena. The sequence continues at coordinate 148,202 of NZ_AP019749.1, read as the reverse complement.
CTATTGATTTCACCGATCTTGAGCACCGCCTGTGCCCAGGCTGGTGCGGCGGCCAGGGTCAGCAACGGCAGGCTCCAGCGCATACACGACCCATAGGATGTGGACATCGTCATTCTCCTTATTACGCATCCATATCAAGACAAGGCCTCGAACTGTACCCTTTTGCCAGCATTTGCCGGACAATATCGCGTTAACCCGATGGTCTGCCCGGCCGCCACAAAGCCTCCACGCCACGCATTGCGATGCGCCAGCCCCCGAAGCTTTCCGCCACCGTCCGCTGGCCCGGCGTCTGTTCGCTGCCCTGCAGCGTCCAGGCATCGCTTTTTCAGACACCACCCATCTTTGCCATCATGAGTGCTTTTCTCGAAGAACGCGTGTTGTCCGTTCACCACTGGACCGACCGCCTTTTCTCCTTCACCACGACGCGGGATACCGCGCTGCGTTTCTCCAACGGCCATTTCACGATGATCGGCCTGAAGGTGAACGGCAAGCCCCTGCTGCGAGCCTATTCCATCGCCAGCCCGAACTACGAGGAACACCTGGAGTTCCTGTCCATCAAGGTGCCGGACGGCCCGCTGACCTCGAAGCTGCAGAACATCCAGGTGGGCGACACCATCATCGTCGGCAAGAAGCCCACCGGCACGCTGCTGATCGACTACCTGCTGCCCGGCAAGAACCTGTACCTGATCGGCACCGGCACCGGCTTGGCGCCCTGGCTGGCCGTGGCCCGCGACCCCGAGACCTATGAGCGTTTCGACAACGTGGTCGTGGTGCACGGCGTGCGCCAGGTGGAAGAGCTGGCCTACCAGGAGCTGTTCGAGAAGGAACTGCCCGAGCACGAATTCCTGGGCGACATCGTCCAGGGCAAGTTGCACTACTACCCCACGGTCACGCGCGAGCCCTTCCGCAACCAGGGCCGTATTTCGGACCAGATCAATGCCGGCACCTTCCCGCAGAACCTGGGCCTGCCCGCGCTGAACCCCGAAACCGACCGCATCATGCTGTGCGGCAGCCCCGCCATGCTGGCCGAGCTCAAGGAAATGCTGGAAGAGCGCGGCTTCAAGGAAGGCAACACCACCACCCCGGGCGACTTCGTGATCGAACGCGCCTTCGTGGAAAAGTAAGCTCCGCGCCCTGCGCCGAGCCCGGAGCCGCGTGCGGCTCCCCCAGGCCTGCCGTGTGCAGGCCTTTTTTTATGCGGCTGCGTCCTGCGGCGCGGCCGCATCGTCGCCGCCATGGGCGGCGTCAATGGTCTGCATATTGCCCAGCAGCTTGAGCAGATAGTGCAGCAGGTGGGCCATGTCCCCCACCGAGAAATCCGCCAGCGCCTGGCCGTAGTAGCGGCGGATGTGTTCCTGCGCCTCCTGCTGCCAGACATGCTGGCCCCGATCCGTCATGCGGATCAGGCGCGCACGCCGGTCCTGCGGATCGGCCGCCAGCTCCACATGCCCGTCGCGCTCCATGCGCCCCACCAGACCGGACAGGTTCTGGCGGCTGACCATCAGATAGCGCGCCAGCTCCCCCACCCCCATGCCCGCCTTGGCATCCGGCCGCGACAGCGCGCCCAGCACCGCCCATTGCTGGGTGGTCAGGCCCTGCTGCTCCACCGCACGGCTGCCAGTTTTATGCAACATATTTGCACATTGATACAGGCGAAAGAAGATGCGATTCGCCAGTTCCATCTCGGCTTCTTGCGGTGTTTTGTTCGGGTTATCCATGGGAATTCTCCTTCACTCCTGGGTTGCCAAGCGCGCATGCGCCACTCAATAATAAGACAACATATTTACCTAATTGCCATCAAGTGGCCGAAATGCATCGGCCACGGCAAGCAGCTCAGGAGGCTTTATGCAAGGTTTGGCAGGCAAGACCGTCATTGTCACCGGGGGCGGTGGCGGCATCGGCAACGCGACATGCGAGCGCCTGGCGCAGGAAGGCGCCCAGGTCGCCGTGCTGGACCGCGACCTGGCGGCAGCCCAGGCCACGGCGCAGCGCATCACCGCCGCAGGGGGCAAGGCGCTGGCCGTGGCGGCAGACATCACCCGCCGCAGCGAGGTGGATGCCGCCGTCCAGGCCGTGCACACCGCTTTCGGGCCGGTGGATGTGCTGGTCAACAACGCGGGCTGGGATGTCTTCAAGCCCTTTGCACAGACCGCCCCGGACGAATGGGAGCGGCTGATTGCCATCAACCTGGTGGGGGCACTGCACATGCACCACAGCGTGCTGCCGGACATGGTGGCGCGGCGCGGCGGCCGCATTGTCAACGTGGCCTCCGATGCGGCCCGCGTCGGTTCTTCGGGGGAAGCCGTCTATGCCGCCTGCAAGGGCGGGCTGGTGGCTTTTTCCAAGACCCTGGCACGCGAGCATGCCCGCCACGGCATCACCGTGAACGTGGTCTGCCCCGGCCCCACCGACACCGCCTTGCTGGCCGGGGTGACCGATGCCGCACCCAACCCGGAGAAGCTGCGCGAGGCCTTCACCAAGGCCATTCCGCTGGGGCGCCTGGGCCAGCCCCAGGACCTGGCTGCGGCCATTGCTTTCTTTGCCAGCGATGACGCGGGCTTCATTACCGGCCAGGTGCTCAGCGTGTCCGGCGGATTGACCATGAACGGCTGAGGCCAGGGAGACTGCTATGCAATTCGAAGACATCCTCTACGAGATCCGGAACGGTGTGGCCTGGATCACCATCAACCGCCCCGACAAGATGAACGCGTTTCGCGGCCAGACCTGCGACGAGATCATCCGGGCGCTGAACAAGGCGGGCTATGACCGCGACGTGGGCTGCATCGTGCTGGCCGGTGCGGGCGACAAGGCCTTCTGCACCGGTGGCGACCAGTCGGCCCACAACGGCAACTATGACGGGCGCGGCACCATCGGCCTGCCGATGGAAGAGCTGCACACCGCCATCCGCGATGTGCCCAAGCCGGTGATTGCCCGCGTGCAGGGCTATGCCATCGGCGGCGGCAATGTGCTGGCCACCATCTGCGATCTGACCATCGTGTCCGACAAGGCCATCCTGGGCCAGGTGGGGCCCAAGATGGGCTCGGTCGACCCCGGCTACGGCACGGCCTTTCTGGCCCGTGTGGTGGGCGAGAAGAAGGCGCGCGAGATCTGGTACCTGAACAAGCGCTATTCCGGCCAGGAGGCCGTGGACATGGGGCTGGCCAATATCTGCGTGCCGCACGACCAGCTGGACGCCACGGTGCAGGAGTGGGCCGAGACCATCTGCCAGCGCAGCCCCACGGCCATTGCCATTGCCAAGCGCAGCTTCAACATGGACACGGCCCACCAGGCGGGCATTGCCGGCATGGGCATGTATGCGCTGAAGCTGTACTACGACACCGAGGAGTCGCGCGAGGGGGTGAACGCCCTGAAGGACAAGCGCCAGCCCGATTTCCGCAAATACGCGAAGTAGCCCGCACTCCAAGGAATGGCCATGAACCCCTATCTGGACGATGACCTGCTGACGCTGGCCGAACATGCCCAGCGCTTTGCCCAGGGCCGTGTGGCCCCGGGTTTCCAGGAGCGGGACCAGACCCGCGTGCTGGACCGTGCGCTGATGCGCGAGATGGGGCAGATGGGCTTCATCGCCCCCGAGCTGCCCGAAGCCGTGGGCGGCCAGGGCATGGGCTGCCTGGCGGCCGGCGTGATCCATGAAGCGATTGCGGCGGCGGATCTGTCCCTGAGCTACATCAATCTGCTGGCCTCGCTGAATGGACAGATCCTGTCCCAGCACGGCGAGCGCAGCGTGGTGCAGCCCTGGCTGGACAAGCTGATCGCCGGCGAGGCCCTGTGTGCGATTGCGCTGACCGAGCCGCGCGGCGGATCGGACGCTGCCAGCCTGCGCCTGCGGGTGGAACGCCAGGGCGACCACTATCTGCTGAATGGCGAGAAGACATCGATCTCGGCCGCCGACCAGTGCGACATTGCCGTGGTGTTCGGGCGTACGGGCACGGTGGAGTCCGGCGCCCATGGCGTGACCGCGCTGCTGGTTCCTATGGACCTGCCCGGAATCACCCGCAGCCGTTTCGACTGCCATGGCCAGCGCGCCATCGGCCGGGGTTCGCTGTTCTTCGAGAATGTGCGCGTCCCCGTCGACCACCGGCTGGGGGCGGAAAACAAGGGCTTTGTGCAGGTGATGCAGGGCTTTGATTTTTCCCGCGCGCTGATCGGGCTGCAGGTGCTGTCCGTGGCCCGCACGGCGCTGGACGAAAGCTGGGCCTATGCCGCACAGCGCGAGGCCTTTGGCGCACCGCTGACGGCGTTCCAGGGTGTCAGCCACCCGCTGGCGGATTTCGACACCCAGGTCACCGCCGCGCGGCTGCTGTGCCTGCAGGCGCTGTGGCTCAAGGACCGCCATCTGCCGCACAGCGCCGAGGCCGCGATGTGCAAATGGTGGGCCCCGAAGCTGGCCTACGACGCCATTCACCAGTGCCTGCTGACCCATGGGCATGGCGGCTATGACCGCGGTCTGATGGAGCAGCGCCTGCGCGATGTGCTGGGCTTTCAGATCGGCGACGGCACCGCCCAGATCATGAAAACCATCATTGCGCGCACGCGTGCCGGACGCCAGGCGGTGCCGATCTGACGGCAGCGCGCACCCAGCTTCCCTCCTGGCGCGCAGCACCACGCCCCGTTCTCGCGCCATCCCCTTTGCCTGTGGAGAGCTTCCATGGAATTTGACGCCGTCCTGATCCCCCCCCGCCGCGCCCGCAACCTGCAAGCTGGGCACTGGCGCGACCAGACCATCAACGACGCACTGGACCAGGCCGTGCGCGAGCGCCCCCAGCAGCTGGCCCTGACCGCCTGGCGCACCGAAGACGACGCGGTGCGCCGCTTCAGCTACGCGGAGCTGGCGCGCATGGCCGACCGCATGGCCGTGGGGTTGCACCGCCTGGGCGTGCGCCGCAACGATGTGGTGGCCTGCCAGCTGCCGAACTGGTGGCAGTTCACGCTGCTGTACCTGGCCTGTGCGCGCATCGGGGCGGTACTGAACCCGCTGATGCCCATTTTCCGGGAGCGGGAGCTGCGCTTCATGCTCCAGCATGGCGAGGCCAAGGTCATGGTGGTGCCGCAGCGCTTTCGCAACTTTGACCATGCCGCCATGCTGCGCCAGCTGCGCCCGGAACTGCCGCAGCTGCAGCATCTGCTGGTGGTGGGCGGCACCGGTGCCGAATCGTTCGAAGCGGCGCTGACCGAACCGGCCTGGGAGGAAGCGGAAGACGCCGCCGCCATCCTGCACGCCACACGCCCCACGGCCGACGATGTGACGCAGCTGATGTACACCTCCGGCACCACCGGCGAGCCCAAGGGCGTGATGCACACCGCCAACACCGTCAGCGCCAACATCTGGGCCTATGCCGAACGCTTGCACCTGGGCGCCGATGATGTGGTGCTGATGGCTTCGCCCATGGCCCACCAGACCGGTTTCCTATACGGGCTGATGATGCCCGTCATGCTGGGTGCCCGCGTGGTGCTGCAGGACCTTTGGGAACCCGCCAAGGCGGCGCAGATCATTCGCGACGAAGGGGTGAGCTTCACCATGGCGTCCACCCCCTTCCTCAGCGACCTGGCGCGCGTGGTGGCGGAGTCCGGCCAGCCCGTGCCCACACTGAAGACCTTTCTGTGTGCCGGCGCGCCCATTCCCGGCCCGCTGGTCGAACAGGCGCGCAGCGCCCTGGGCGCCAAGATCGTGTCGGCCTGGGGCATGACCGAGAACGGCGCCGTCACCCTGATCCGCCCCGAGGATGCCGACGAACGCGCCGTACACACCGACGGCCTGCCGCTGCCCGGCGTGGAGATCAAGGTGGTGGACATCGACGGCCGCAGCCTGCCTGCCGGGACCACCGGCCAGCTGTGGTTGCGCGCCTGCTCCAACTTTGGCGGCTACCTGAAGCGCCCGCATCTGAACGGCACCGATGCCGAGGACTGGTTCGACACCGGCGACCAGGCCCGTATTGATGCCCAGGGCTATCTGCGCATCACCGGTCGCAGCAAGGATGTGATCATCCGCGGCGGCGAAAACATTCCCGTGCTGGAAGTGGAGACCCTGCTCTACAAGCACCCTGCGGTGCTGCAGGCCGCCGTGGTGGGCTTTCCCGATGCGCGCCTGGGCGAGCGGGCCTGCGCCTTTGTGGTCACCCGCCCCGGGCAGCAGCTGGTTTTTGACGACATGGTGGCGTATTTCAAGGCCCAGCAGCTGACCACGCAGTACATCCCCGAGCGGCTGGAAGTGCTGCCCGTCATGCCGGCCACGCCCTCCGGAAAGATCCAGAAATTCCGCCTGCGCGAGCAGCTGGTCGCCCTGCTCTCTCCTTCCGCCTAGCCACAGCATCCCCCGCGTGCGGTGGCCCCGTATGGAAGGGGCCCACACCTGCGTTGTCCCCGGGCCGTGCACACCCACGGCCGGGGGCCGTCCTCACCCGAGCCAAGGAGACTGCGATGACAACCACCCTGCGCCCTTTCGCCCACAGGCCACGGCCCCCGCGCCGCCATGCGCTCGCCCAGGCGGCCGCTGCCTGTGCAGCGCTGTGGCTGGCCGGAACGGCGCTGGCCGCCGATCCGGTGTGGCCTGCCAAACCCTTGCGCATCGTGGTCGGCTTCGCCCCGGGTGGCACCACCGATGTGATGGCCCGCCTGGTGGGCAAAGCCCTGTCGGACCAGTTGGGGCAGCCGGTGGTCATCGACAACAAGCCCGGTGCCAGCGGCAATATTGCCGTGGCAGAGGTGGCCCGTGCCCCGGCGGACGGGCATACCTTTCTGGTGGCGCCCACCACGGTGGAGACGGCCAACCCCTCGCTGTTCAAATTTCCCGTGCTGCCGGCCAGGGACCTGCTGCCGGTGGCCGGCCTGGGCAAAACCCAGATGTACCTGGTGAGCCGCCCGGGCCTGGCCGCCACCGATGTGCCCTCCCTGGTCCGGCTGGGCAGCACGCCGGGCAAGGAGCTGTCGTTCGCCTCGGCCGGCACCGGCACCGCGCCCCATCTGGCCTGCGAGCTGTTCAAACAGGCCACCAAGGTGGACTTTGTGCATGCTCCCTACCGGGGTGCTGCCCCGGCCTTGCAGGACGTGATGGCCAACCAGGCCGACTTCGTCTGCGACCCGGGAATCGCATTCCAGCATATCCGCAGCGGCAAGGTCCGGCTGCTGGGCATTGTCAGCAGCAAGCGTTCGCCCTTCTTCCCCGATGTGCCCACCGTGGCCGAGCAGGGCTTTCCGGGTGCGGACCTGGACATCTGGTTCGGCATGTGGGCGCCCAAGGGCACGCCCGAGGCTGTGATACGCCGCATGGATGCGGCCGTGGCCCAGGCCCTGGCCCACCCTGATGTGGCGCGCCGGTATGCGGATCTGGGTGCGGAAACTGTGCCCCTGGCCACCCTGGCTTTCAAGGCCAAGCTGCAGCAGGAAGCGCAGTTGCTGGGCACCTTGATTGCCCAGCAGAAGATCCGCGCGGAATGAAGCGCAGGCCGCAGCCGTCCCCATGGCCCGCTGCACCCACGTGACAGCGCCGCCGACCGGCTTGCCCTAAGGTGGAGCCATGCCCGCCCCCCAGCTGTCCACTACCGCGCCGGAAGACGATCGCCACTTTGTGACGGCGCTGGCGCGCGGGCTGGAGGTGCTGTCCTGCTTTCGCTCGGGCGAGAAGCTGCTGGGCAACCAGGAGATCGCGCAGCGCTGCGGTCTGCCCAAATCCACGGTGTCGCGCCTCACACGCACGCTCACCATGCTGGGCTATCTGATCCATGTGCCTGATGCCGGCAAATACCGCCTGGGCACGGCCACGCTGGCCCTGGGCAGCGCCATGCTGACCGGGCTGGATGTGCGCCAGATTGCACGGCCGCTGATGCAGCGCCTGGCCGACTTTGCCCAGGCCGAGATCGCGCTGGGTACGCGCGACCGGCACAACATGCTCTACATCGAGCACTGCCCCTGTCCGCAGCCCATCGTCTCGGATCTGGACATGGGCTCGCGCATTCCGCTGGCCACCACGGCCATGGGCCGCGCCTGGCTGGCCGCCTGCTCGGCCGCCGACCGGCAGGAAGCGCTGGACTATCTGCAGGCCCACGCCCCCGAACAATGGGCAGCGGCGCAGGCCCAGGCGCCGCTGTGGCCTGCAGCCAAGGAACGTGCCCAGCCCTGGCTGACCTGCTCCTTCGGCGACTGGCTGGAGCATGTCAATGCCATCGCGCTGGCGTTCTCGCCCGGGCGCGGGCTGCCGCTGATGGTCATCAGCTGCGGCGGGCCCACGCGGCTGGTCTCGCCCGAATTCCTGATGCAGCGCGCCAAGCCCGAGCTAGAGCGCATGGTGCGCCGTCTGCAGCAGGCCATCTACAAGGCCTGAGGCGCGCTTCTTTCCCCCTCCTGTCGCCGCCTGTCCCGCGCAGGACGCACAGTTACCTAGAGGACAGCGCCGCACCGGCGCACGCCCTAGCATGTGCCGTGAATTTCAACGCCTTTTCCCCATTCCTAGAAGGAGACAGTCCATGAGCGTGAAAGCATTGTTTGACCTGACGGGCAAGACCGCCCTGATCACCGGCGGCTCGCGCGGCCTGGGCCTGCAAATGGCCGAAGCCCTGGGCGAGATGGGGGCAAGACTGGCCATCACCGCCCGCAAGGCCGATGAACTGGCCGAGGCCAAGGCGCACCTGCAAGGGCTGGGCTACGAGGTGGAAACCTTCACTAACGACCTGCAGAAATTCGACAGCATTCCCGGTCTGGTGGACGACGTGCTGGCACGCTGCAAGGACATCGACATCCTGGTCAACAACGCCGGGGCCACCTGGGGTGCCAAGGCCGAGGACTATCCCGACGAAGCCTGGCACAAGGTGATGAACCTGAACGTCAACGCGCCGTTCTTTCTGACCCGCGAAGTGGGCAAGCGCGTGATGATTCCCAAGGGCCGCGGCAATGTGATCATCACCGCCTCGGTCGCCGCCTTCAAGGGCACGCCGCCCGGCATGAACACCGTGGCCTACAACACCTCCAAGGCCGCGGCCGTGCACCTGGCCAAGGTGCTGGCATCGGAATGGGGACCGTATGGCATCCGCGTCAACTCGATCTGCCCGGGCTTCTTCCCCAGCAAGCTGGCCAACGGCCTGATCGACAAGATCGGCGACGCCATCATCGCGCGCGCGCCGCTGCGCCGCATCGGCAACGAAGAGGACCTGAAGGGCGCCGTGGCCTATCTGGCCTCCGATGCCTCGCGCCACATGACGGGCCAGGCCCTGGTGATCGACGGCGGCGCCAGCCTGTTCTGATCCGCGCAGCGCCTGCACCGCGCAGGCGCTTGCACACCCTCTTTGCAGCAGCTCCTTCATCGGGAGCTGTTGCTGTTTTCACGGGGTGCAAAGCCCTCCTCGCACCCATTACCCCTCGTGCATTTCCCCGTCCGCGAGGGAAGAAAAAACGCACCCGGAGGTGCGTTTTTTCGATGGCACGGATGCCGCAGGGAACAGTCCCCGCCGGTCCGCAGACCGGCTGGCGGTACCGCTGCGGCGTGCAGCTCACTTGACGGTGGAAACGGCTTCGATCTTGCCGTCCTTCACCGCCGCGCCGCGTTCCGTGGTCAGGGTGCCGCCCTTGTCGTCCACGCCCATCACGCCACCGGGGTTCACATCGGGGGCCAGTGCCTTGTAGCCATCGTTGAGCTTGGCGTGGATGGCCTTGGCATCGCTGTAGGTGCCGGCCAGCTGCATGGCCTTGGCCGTGGCGTGCACGGCGGTGTAGTTCCACTGCGCTTCCGAACCCGGCACGCGGCCCGGGAACATCTGGCCAAAGCGTTTGACAAAGGCCTGGTTGGCCGGCTTGGTGTCTTCGGACACCGGCATCACGCCGATGGCACCTTCCAGCGTGGCATAGCCGCCGACCACGCGGGACATTTCATCCAGCTTGGCCTGGTCCATGATGATGAAGCCGCCCTTGAAGCCCAGCTCGCGCGCCTGCTTGACCACCAGGGCCGTGGGCTCGGATGCACCGCCCACGAACAGCACGTCGGGCTTGGCCGCCAGCGCCTTGCTCACGCCGCTGTAGAAGTCGGTGGCGCGGTTGTAGCTCATGGGGTTTTCGGCCACCACGGTGCCGCCCAGCTTTTCCCAGCCAGGCTTGAACGCCGCCGCCCAGGCCTTGGCGTAATCGTGGTCGGCACCGACCATGGCCACCTTCTTGCCAAAGCGGTTCATCACGTACTTGGAGAAGGGGTCTATGTAGCTGGTGAACTCGGGCGGAATGCGCAGCGTCAGCTTGTTGCCGCGCGCCGTGATCTGCGGCACCGAGCTATAGGCCAGCACGATGAAGTTGCTGCGTTCGTTGGTGGTCTGCAGCGCGTAGATGCCGCCCGAATGCGGCACCAGAATGGCCGCCGTCTTGTGCTGCTGCACCAGGCGCTGGGCGTTGATGGCGGTCTCGGACGGGTTGTACTTGTCGTCCAGCGGAACGATCTCGTACTTGACCTTCTTGCCGGCGATCTCGGGGTTGGCCGCATTGATCTCGGCCACGGCCATCTGCATGCCGTCCAGCGCGTTCTTGCCGTACTGCGCGGCGCCGCCCGACAGCGGGCCGGAGTAGCCGATCTTGACCACTTCCTGGGCCATCGCAGGACCGGCAGCCACGGCCGCGCAGGCCAGGGCCAGGCCCGTCAGCTGGCGGCGGGTGAATTGGGGAAATGCGCGCATGGTTGTCTCCTTGTGTATGGGTTTCGCGTGCCAAAAATCGGTGGCGGCGCGGAAGAGGCAGCACTGCCCCTTCACGCTGCGTTGGATGCTTTGCGGGGTGTCAGGCCCCGATGTACGCCTTGCGGATGGAGTCATCCGCCAGCAGCTCGGCCGGCTTGCCTTCGCGCACGATGCGGCCGTTCTCCAGCACATAGGCGCGGTGGGCAATCTTCAGCGCGGCATAGGCGTTCTGCTCGGCCAGCAGCACCGTGGTGCCCGCCTGGTTGATGCGCTGGATGACTTCGAACATCTGCTTGATGACCAGGGGCGCCAGGCCCAGCGAGGGCTCGTCCAGCAGCAGCACCTTGGGCCGTCCCATCATGGCGCGGCCGATGGCCACCATCTGCTGCTGGCCGCCGGACAGCGAGCCGGCCGGGTCGTCCTTCTTCTGGCGCAGGATGGGGAACAGTTCCAGCACCTCCTCCAGCGTCTGGCGGCTGGGCCCCGGATCGCGGCGGTGCACATAGGCGCCCAGCTCCAGGTTCTTCTGCACCGTCATCTGCGGGAACAGCTTGCGCCCCTCGGGGCACTGCACCAGACCGCCCTGCACGATGGCCGAGGGCTTCTGCCCCACCAGTTCCTGGCCTTCCCAGGTGATGGAGCCGCCGGCGGCCTTGTGGATGCCGCTGGCCGTGAGGAACAGCGAACTCTTGCCTGCGCCATTAGCGCCCAGCAGCACCACCAGCTCCCCCTTGTCCGCATGCAGGCTGACCTGGTCCAGCGCCAGAAAGCTGCCGTATTTCAGCGAGACGTTCTCAAATTTCAGCATGCTCGCTCCCCAGGTAGGCATCGATCACCGCAGGGTTGCGGCGGATCTCTTCGGGTGTGCCTTCGGCGATTTTTTCGCCGTAGCTCAGCACCAGGATCTTGTCGGCCAGGCTCATGATCATGCCCATCTTGTGTTCGATCAGCGCCACCGTGATGCCATGGCGCACGATCTTGCGGATCAGCTCGGCCAGGCCTTCGGTTTCCTCCGGGTTCACGCCGCCGGCAGGTTCATCGAGCAGCATCAGCTTGGGGTCGGTGGCCAGCGCCAGCGCGAACGCCACGCGCTTGCGCTCTTCCTGCGAGATGTCGCCCGCCACGCGGTTGGCGATGGGCGACAGGCCCACAAAGTCCAGCGCCTCGCGCGCCTTCTCGCGGCACACGCGCTCCTCCTCGCGCAGGCGGCTGGAGCCGCGCAGCACATCCCAGAGACCGGATTGCGTGCGCAGGCGGTGGCCCACGATCAGGTTGTCCAGCACCGTGGCACGGTCGAACAGCGCCGTGGTCTGGAAGGTGCGCGCCACGCCCAGCCGGGCCACCTGGTCCGGGCGCAGCGAGGTCACGTCCTGCCCGTCGAAAGTGATGGTGCCGCTGGTGGGCTTGTGCATGGAGCTGATCAGGTTGAAGAACGTGGTCTTGCCTGCGCCGTTGGGCCCGATGATGGCGTTGATCTTGCCTTGCTCGATGGTGGTAGTGACGTCGTTGACTGCGGCCAGCCCACCGAACTTCTTGGTCAGGTGTTCAATCTGCAGCATGGGCCTTCCCTTCCTTGGTGGCACGGCGTGTGCGCCAGGCCATGAAACTGCCCACCACACCGTAGGGCATGAAAATCACCAGCGCCACCAAAATGGGGCCGAACACGATGAAACGGAACTCCTGCAGGAACTGCAGGTACTGTGTGATCCACGGCATGCCGATGGCGCCCAGCAGCGGGCCCAGCACCGTGCCCATGCCGCCCACCATGGCGAAGATCATCATGTCGAAGGTGTGGTGCACGGCTGCCATGTCGGGGCCGATGAAGCGCACGAAGCCGGCATACAGGCCCCCGGCAATGCCGGCATAGAACACGCTCAGCATGAAGGCCAGTACCTTGTTGCGCATCAGGTTGATGCCCAGCGCCTCGGCCAGCTCGTCGCTGTTGCGGATGGCGATGAATGTGCGCCCCAGCAGCGACTTCACGATGCGGCGCTTCACCCACACCAGCAGCACCAGAAAGCACAGCACGAAGTAGTACAGGCTCAGCGGCGTGTCGAACGTCAGCGCGCCAATGGCCTCGGGCTCGGGGATGCCCATGATGCCCACCGTGCCGCGGGTCAGTCCTTCCCACTTCTCGATCACCAGGAACATGATGTAGCCCACGCACAGCGTGAAGATCGAGAAGTAATGGCCTTTGAGACGCAGCGAGATGATGCCGATCACATAGCCCAGCGCCACGCACACCACGCCGGACATCAGCAGCGAGGCCCAGAACGTCCAGCCGTGGTCCACGGTCAGAATGCCCACGGTGTACGCCCCCACCGCCATGAAGCCGGCATGCGCCAGGTTCAGCTGACCGGTGTAGCCGGTGATCAGGTTCAGCCCCAGGGTGGCGATGGCAAAGATGTAGGCCGTGCTCATCACCGTCAGGAAGTAGTCGTTGCCGGCGATCCAGGGAAAGGCGATGGCCAGCAGCAGCAGGGCGCCCCAGGCCAGTTTGCTGTCAAACAATCCGCTCATGCTCAGTGCCCCCTCTTGGCAAACAGGCCCTGCGGGCGCAGCGACAGGATGATCACCAACAGCACGAAGGCGATGATGTCCTTGTAGTCGGTGGAGATATAGTAGGCCCCGAAACTCTCGGCGAAGCCGATGATCAGCCCGCCCAGCACCGCCCCCGGGATGCTGCCCATGCCGCCCAGGATGATGATCACAAAGGCCTTGGTGATGACCAGCTGCCCCATGGCCGGATAGACCAGGTTGATGGGCGCATACAGCGTGGCCGCCACGGCAGCCAGCGCACCGGAGATGGCAAACGTCATCATCGCCACGCGGTTGGCATCGATGCCCACCAGCGACGCGCCTTCGCGGTTCTGCGCCATGGCAATGATGGTGGAGCCGGTGGTGGTGCGCGTCAGGAACAGGTGCAGCGCCACCATCAGCGCAAACGCTGCGGCAATGATCAGCAGGCGCTGGGCCGGGGCCGTCAGGCCGCCCATTTCGATCACGCTGGTGTAGGGCGTGGGCAGGCGCTGGAAGTCCGCGCCCCACACGGCCTGCGCCCCTGCTTCCAGGAACAGCAGCAGGCCGATGGAAGCGATCTTGGGGTGCAGTGGGGAAGCCTTGCGCAGCGGGTGGAACACCAGCCGTTCGCTGACGATGCCCAGCACCGCCACGGTCACCGCCGCCATCACCATGGCCGACCAGTACCCCCAGCTCCAGGCCACCATGGCGTGCAGTGCCACAAAGGCACCGATCATGTAGAAACCGCCGTGCGCGAAATTGGGCACATGCAAAATGCCGTACACCAGCGTCAGGCCCAGGGCCACCAGGCCGTAGATGCCGCCCAGCGTCAGGCCGTTGAGTACTTGCTGCAGGAAGACGTCCATCTCAGAACCTCCTCCATCGGCCGCCATCCGGTTGCCCGGCGGCGGCGCGCCATGTGTCACCACGCATGTCTCGCTCCTTGTTGAGTCTGGATCACCAGGCCCTGCTGCCATGCAGCACGGGCCTCGCGCTGTCTCCATGCTCAACAAGCCAGGGGCTGCAAACAAGAGGGGTGTTCTGCAATGCAGAACCACAAGGGCAAACCCCAACCGTTTTGGGTAACGCAGATGACAGCTGCGCCGCCGCGGTTTTCGCGTTCCCAGGGACAACCCTGAGGCCCCGGAAACGGTTTGCTACATGCGTATCGAAAGGCGCTGAGCACAACAGACGAGCGGCGCATCCATCCCTGCAGCGCATCGACAACGGCCTGCCCAGACCAAAGCCTTCGGCCGCTGCCACCGGCACGGCGGCAGCGCTGCGGAGCCCCATGGGTCACACCCTGCGGGGCGTAATGCCGCAGCGTTCTGCATGGAAGGCGCGGACTAGTGCTGCAGCCCGCCGTACGCCGGTTGCGGCGCGGTGGGTGTGGTTGGCACGGGCGGTTGCGCCGTGGCCGGCGGCGCGACCGCCAGCGGGTCCTGCCAGTTGCGCGGCATGCCGAACACCGGGGGCTGGGTGGCACCGAAAGCCCGCGCACAGGCCGCTGCGTACAGCAGGATGGCCGAGGTGAAGTAAATCCACATCAGCAGCACCACCAACGAACCGGCCGCACCATAGGCCGACACCACGGCAGCAGTGGACAGATACCAGGCAAATGCCTGTTTGCCCACGGAGAACAGCGCCGCGCCCACCATGGCGCCGAACACCAGGTAACGCGTCGGGGGTTTGGGCCCGCTGCCCAGGCGCATCACGCCCCAGAACAGCGCCACGGACACGGCGAACGACACCAACTCGTTGACCACCAGCATCACCTGGCCCAGCGGCGCAATCGGCAGCACCGTGCCGGCCCAGTCCGACGCCAGCTTGAGCCCGGTGGACAGCACCATGGACACCAGCAGCATTAGCCCCAGCACCACCACATAGCCCAGGCCGCGCAGGCGGATGGTGGCCATGCTCCACCAGGGTTTGGCGGGCTCGGGCGGCACATCGCGGCCCACCACCCACAGCTTGCGTAATGAGTTCTGCAGTTCCGCAAACACCCCGGTGGCGCCCGAGGCCAGCAGCACCAGACTCAGCGCCGATGCCAGCAGGCCTTCCTTCTTGGTCTGGGCACTGGCCATGGCGGCTTTGAGCACCGAAGCGCCCTGGTTGCCCATCACCGCACTGGCCTGGTCCAGCAGCTCGCTTTCGATCACCGAGCGATCCAGCCACCAGCCCAGCAGCGCCACGATCAGCAGCAGCAGCGGCGACAGGCTGAGCATGCCGTAGAACGACAGCGCGGCACTCATGCGCAATCCATCGGCCTGCAGCCACAGCTGTACCGAATCGATCACGGGCTGTACGGGGCGCAGCAGGCGTGTGGCCCGGTGCTTCCAAAGGGTGAGGTCGAAAGCCATGCGGCCCATTGTGGCGGCACAGGCGCTGTACCGCCAGCCTCCACCGGGCCGTGGGCGCTACGGCAGCACCGCCATCGGGCGGCCTGGCGCATGGATGCCGGGGGATCTTGAGCCAGGCGCGGCTGGGACAGCGCAGGCCGTCCCAGCCCCCCGGCTGCGGCCACGGTCAGTGGCCTGCTGCAAGCTCCGCCACTGCGCCGGATACGTGAAATGTCGCCCAGATTACATCTACCGTTTGCTGAAAAAATCATCAGGGTTTCCCCTTGTCAACTACGCTGGCGTGCGGTCCGGGCGGTATGGAACACTGCGGGTTAGCACTTAAGGTGCAACCCGAAAAAACCACAGAAGCACTGCCGCAGTGACAGTGCCATGGAAGAGACAAGCCCATGCACACCACCTTCACCCACGCATCCCCTGCGGACCGCGTGCTGTGCCCCGCATTGCGCGAACGCATCATGACGGCCGACCAGGCCGCCAGCCTGATCCAGTCCGGCATGACGCTGGGCATGAGCGGCTTCACCCCGGCGGGCGCCCCCAAGGCCGTGCCCCAGGCGCTGGCCCGCCGCATCGAGGAACAGAATGCCCACGGCGGCCAGTTCCGCATCAGCCTGTGGACCGGCGCCTCGACCTCGGCCGAACTGGATGGCGCACTGGCCAAGGTGCACGGCATCGAACGCCGCCTGCCCTACCAGTCCGATCCCACGGTGCGCAAGGAAATCAATGAAGGGCGCATGCAGTACGTGGACATCCACCTCTCGCATGTGGCGCAGTATGTGTGGTTCGGCTTCCTGGGCCACCTGGATGTGGCGGTGGTCGAGGTGGCCGGCATCCTGCCCGACGGGCGCCTGATTCCGTCGACGTCGGTGGGCAACAACAAGACCTGGCTGGAGCAGGCCGACAAGATCATTCTGGAAGTCAACAGCGCCCAGCCCGCCGCGCTGGAAGGCATGCACGACATCTACTACGGCGCGGCTGTGCCCCCACTGCGCAAGCCCATTCCCATGGTGCACCCGTACGACCGCATTGGCGACCCCTACCTGCATTGCGATCTGGACAAGGTGATCGCCGTGGTGCCCACGCAGCAGCGTGACAGGCTGGCCGGTTTCACGGCGCCCGATGCCGATTCACAGCGCATCGCCCAGCACATCATCGACTTCCTGCAGCACGAGGTGAAAGTGGGCCGCCTGCCGCCCGAGCTGCTGCCCCTGCAGTCCGGCGTGGGCAACATCGCCAACGCGGTGCTGGCCGGTCTCAACCACGGCCCGTTCGAGCAGCTGCACGCCTACACCGAAGTGCTGCAGGACGGCATGCTGGACATGCTGGAATCGGGCAAGCTCGCGACGGCGTCCACCACCTCGCTGGCGCTCAGCCCGGCGGCCATGGAACGCTTTCTGGCCGACATCGACCGCTACCGCTCACGGGTGATCCTGCGCCCGCAGGAGATCTCCAACCACCCGGAGCTGATCCGCCGCATGGGTCTGATCTCCATGAACGCGCTGATCGAGGCCGATATGTACGGCAACGTCAACAGCACGCACGTGATGGGCTCGTCCATCATGAACGGCATCGGCGGCAGCGGCGACTTTGCACGCAACGCCTACCTGTCCATCTTCATGACACCGTCCATGGCCAAGGGCGGGAACATCAGCTGCATCGTGCCCATGGTGTCCCATGTGGACCACACCGAGCACGATGTGCAGGTCATCGTCACCGAACAGGGCCTGGCCGATCTGCGCGGTCTGGCACCGGTGCAGCGCGCGCGGCTGATCATTGCGCAGTGCGTGCACCCGGACTACCGGGCGGAAATGACCGACTACCTGGAGCGCGCGCTGCGCGATGCCCCGGGCAAGCACACGCCCCACCTGCTGGAAGAGGCCTATGCCTGGCACCAGCGCTATCTGAAGACCGGCAGCATGCACGCGGCCGCACCCGTCCCCCGCGTGCGAGCGGCATAAGCACCCGGCACGGTCTGTGGGCGGGTGGCACGGGAACGACACGCGGGCTGCACCAACGCCGCCCGCACCTGCCCCCAAGGCGCTGCATCGCAGCGCCTTTTTTGGGGGTTGTGGGCTTTGTTTGAAGGCCGGGTGCACGCGGCCCTCCCGCACACCCGGCCGCCTGATCAGAACAACAGCGTCTTGATGAAGGGCGCCGCCAGCACGTTCACCGCACCGGCAATCAGCATCACCAGCGATGCCATCACCGCCTGCACCTCGCCGGCCTGGCGGGCGCGCGCCACACCGCTGCCGTGTGCCGCACCGCCCCAGCAGGCACCGGTGGCCAGCTTGCTGCGGATGCGGGGCAGCAGGCGCAGCACGGTCTGGCCCAGCAGCATGGCGCTGACGCCGGTGAGCAGCACAAACAGCGCGGCCAGATCGGTGGGGCCGCCCAGCACCTTCTCGGCCTCGATGGCGAATGGCGTGGTGATAGAGCGCACGACCAGGCCTTTTTCCAGCTCTTCGGGCAGACCGAACCACTGGGCAAAGGTCACCGAGGTGCCGATGGACACCACGGTGGCCGCCAGCACGCCGGTGGCAATCGACATCCAGTGCTTGCGCAGCAGGTCCCTGTGGGCATGCAGTGGCAGCGCAAACGCCACGGTGGTGGGCCCCAGCAGCCAGACCAGCCAGTGCGTCTGGGCGTAGTACTGGGGAAAGCGCACCTGCGTGAGCAGGGCCAGCGTGACCAGCACCACGGGCGTGGCGATGATGGGCATCAGCAGCACATGCGGGTGGCGGCCGTACAGGCGCTTGTTCACCGCATAGCACGCCACGGTGGCGGCAAAGGACAGCAGGCCGATCACCTGGTTCGAGAGCATGTTCGCACCTCCTCCCGCACCGCACGGCGCGCACGGGCCGTGGATTTGCGGCGCGCCAGCCACAGCTCCAGGCGGTAGACCCGGTCCACGGCCAGCGCCGTCACCGCCATCACGCAGGCGGTGCTGATCACGATCACCGCCAGGATGCGCAGG
The DNA here is from genome assembly GCF_006740045.1 of Comamonas terrigena NBRC 13299. NCBI lineage: Bacteria > Pseudomonadati > Pseudomonadota > Betaproteobacteria > Burkholderiales > Comamonadaceae > Comamonas > Comamonas terrigena. The sequence continues at coordinate 129,684 of NZ_AP019749.1, read as the reverse complement.
CCCTGGTGGCGGATCAGGTCGGGGTACTCGGTCACCACCAGCATGGCGGGGACAAAGAACAGCAGCATCTCGGCCATCAGCCAATTGGTGCCGGCCTGCAGCCACTGGGCCTTGACCAGCCCCGTGAACAGGCCCACGGCCAGCAGGCCGAAACCGATCAGACCGGCCGGCATGCTCCAGCCAAAATGCTGGCGCATGCCTTCCATGGCCGCCCAGATCGCACTGAGCAGGCCCACCTGCAGCACCACCCTGGCCAGCGGCCAGACGGACCGTCCCGCACGGAGGGTGAGGGGCCGCGCAGGCAGGGTCGGAATTCTTGACATGGGACAAAGTCTAGGGTTTACCCCTGTATTCGTAAAATGAATAATTTCCATAAAAGCCATGCTTTAAAGGAATCCCCATGGACCTGCGTGCCCTGCGCTACTTCATCGAGGTGGTGCGCCAGAACGGTTTCACCCGGGCGGCCGAAACCCTGCATGTGACCCAGCCCACCATCAGCAAGATGGTCAAGGCGCTGGAGGACGAGCTGGGCGGCCCGCTGCTGCTGCGCGAGGGCCGCGGGGTGCAACTGACCGATGCGGGCCAGGTGGTCTATGACCGGGGGCAGGAGATGCTGGACCAGGCCCGGCTGCTGCGCCAGCAGGTGGCCGAGGTGGACAACATCACGCGCGGCGAGCTGAGCGTGGGCATCATGCCCACCACCGGCCACTACATGGCGCCGGTGATTGCACTGTTCCAGCAGCGCTTTCCGGGCGTGCACCTGCAGGTCAACGAACAGGGGGCACGCGCCCAGTACCAGCTGATCCAGGACGGCAAGCTGGACATGGCGCTGGGCCTGTTCTCGGCCCCCGATCCGGCGCTGGAACGCTACACCGTGGCGCGGCAGAAAACCCGCGTGGTCCTGCCCGTGCACCGCGTGGGCGATCCCGACCGGCCGCTGCGCTGGCAGGATCTGCGCGACCTGCCCTTTGTGCTCTACACCTCGGACTTTGCGCTGCATGAGCATGTGCTGCAGCAGTGCGAGGCAGCGGGCTTCTCGCCCCAGGTCAAGGTGCAGACGCGCTACTGGGACTTCATCGGCCATCTGGTGGCCGCCGACGTGGGCGTGGCCGTGATGTTCGAGCATGTCATCGCCCGCTATGACCCCCGGCGCGTGGCCAGCCGTCCGCTGACCGAGCCGGCGATCACCTGGGATGTGGCCCTGATGTGGCGGCCCGGCTACCTGTCCCGCGCCGCGCGGGCCTGGCTGGACTGCGTGCGGGCCGTCTATCCCCGCCCGCTGCAGGGGGCGGACCAGCCGCCGCTTCCGCAGTCCTAGTCTCCCAAGGGTGCTGGGACCAGGGGGTCACAGGTGGTGCGGCCCCAACGCCCCGGCGTCTGCTGCGCCTCGTACCTGCCAAAGCCGATGCCGGCCCCTGCGCAGGTGCCACCCGGCACCGGGGCATTGCTGGTGTAATCGGGCAGCCCCGCCGCTGCAGGGCGCTTCACCACAACGACACCGAGACATATGCAACGCCGACATTTTCTTGCCGCTGCTGCGGCCTCCTGTGCCATTCCCACGCTGCCCACCCGGGCGGCTGGCAAGCCCGTGCGCATCGTCGTGCCCTATGCCGCCGGCGGCGCCATTGACCTGAGCGTGCGCCGCATGGCCACGATGCTGGAGGCCGACCTGGGCACCGTCATCATCGAGAACCGCCCGGGCGGCGGAGGCGGCATCGGCATGGCGGCTGTGGCGCGCGCACCGGCCGACGGCATGACCCTGGGCATTGCCGCTGTGGCCACCAACGCCATCAACCCCTGGCTGTTCGCCAACCTGGCCTACGACCCGATCAAGGACTTTGCGCCCATCACCCAGATGACGCGCATCCCCAACGTGCTGGTGGTGAATGCCGAGGTGGCACAGCGGCGCGGCATCGCCAGCCTGGGCGATTTTGTGGATTTTGCGCGGCGCGAATCCGGCAAGCTGACCTACGCCAGCGGCGGCAACGGCAGCGCCGGTCATCTGGCCGGCGAGATGTTCAAGCGCGAGGCCCAGGTGGACATCGTGCACGTGCCCTACAACGGCGGTGCACCGTCCCAGCTGGCCTTGCTGTCGGGCCAGGTGGATTGCTCCTTCGACAACCTGGCCAGCGCAGCGGCCAACATCCGCGCCGGCAAGCTCAAGGCCCTGGCCGTGACCACCGCCCAGCGCAGCGAACTGCTGCCCGACCTGCCCGCGGTGGCCGAACGTTTCAAAGGCTTCCAGATCGACACCTGGTGGGGGCTGGTGGCTCCGGCCGGCACGCCCGCGGAGGTGGTGCAGCGCCTGAACACCCAGGCGGTGAAAGCCTTGTACAGCGCCGAAGTGATGGCCTTGTACCGCGACATGATGATGGAAACCGTCACCAGCACCCCGGATGCCTTCGGCGCCTTCATGCGCCTGGAACTGGCCCGTTACCAGCAGGTGGTGCGCATCAGCGGCGCCACCGTGGGTTGAACGCGCCGCCGTCCGCGCTGCGCACCCTCCCAGGCAGGGCCGCAGGCCCTGCCGTTTTCTGAAAACGCTTTTCACCTCCGCCCATGCACGATGCCTTTCTGGCCCAGCACACTGTTTTCATCACCGGCGCCGGTCGGGGCATAGGCCAGGCCGTGGCCCTGGGTCTGGCCGCCATGGGTGCCCATCTGGTGGTCAGCGACCTCGATGGTGAGGCGGCGGCGGCCACCGCCGCAGACATCCGCAGCCGCGGCGGTGTGGCTTCCAGTCTGGCGCTGGATGTGGCGGATGCCGCTGCCTGCCAGGCCGCGGCGGCGGCGCTGTCACTGCCTGCCGGTCACCGCCTGGTGCTGGTGAACAACGCCGGCATCCGCCCCAAGCACGCTTTCGACAGCCCGGACCGCGATGCGCAGTGGCGCCGCACCATGGACATCAACCTGGACGGCGCGCGCCACACCATCCTGGCCTTCCAGGCCCTGCTGGCGGCCAGCGGCGGCAATGTGGTGAACGTGGGCTCCATCTCGGCCTCGCGCGCCTCGCCGGGGTCCATCGCCTATTCCACCTCCAAGGCGGCCGTCGAGATGCTGACCAAGGTGATGGCACTGGAGCTGGCCCCCCAGGGCATCCGCGTGAATGCGGTGGCACCTGGCGTGATGCTGACCGGCATGACCGAGCAGACCCGCAAGGACCCCCGGCATGTGGAATACATCCTGCGCCGCGTGCCGCTCAAGCGCTATGGCGAGCCCGCCGAGATCGCTGGGCCCGTGGCCTTTCTGGCATCACCGCTGGCCAGCTACATCACCGCCACGGTGCTGAATGTGGATGGTGGCTATCTGGCGGCCTGATCCGGTGTGCCACTGCGTACACCGCGCCCACGCTGCGCCGGCTATGCTGCGGCCCTGGGCAGCCGCTTCCGCTGCCGTGTTGCATTGCCATGACGCCATCCTTTCACGCCCGCCGCCACACTCTGTACCGTACCGCTGCGCTGCTGTTCGGACTGGGCGGCTTGCCACTGCTGCACGCCATGTCTGCCACTGCCTTGCACGAAGCCGCCACACGCGGTGACACCGCCGTGCTGCGCCAGCAGCTGCAACAGGGCGTACCCGTGGATGGGCGCGACGGCGCGGGCCGCACCGCCTTGCTGGCCGCCACCCATGCCAACCAGGTGGAAGCCGCGCGCCTGCTGGTGGCCGCCGGGGCCGATGTGAATGCCAAGGACGCTATCCAGGACAGCCCCTATCTGTACGCCGGCGCACGTGGGCTGCTCGAGATCCTGCAGCTCACCCTGGCCCACGGCGCCGACCTGCGCAGCACCAACCGCTACGGCGGCACCGCCTTGATTCCCGCCGCCGAGCGCGGCCATGTGGAGGCCGTACGCACACTGATCACCGCCGGCGTGGAGGTGGACCACATCAACCGCCTGGGCTGGACAGCGCTGCTGGAAGCCATCTTGCTGAGCGACGGCGGCCCCCGCCACCAGCAGATCGTGCAACTGCTGCTGGCCGCTGGCGCCAACCCCAACCTGGCCGATGGCGACGGCGTGCGCCCGCTGCAGCATGCCCAGCAGCGCGGCTACACCGCCATCGCCGATCTGCTGCGCGCCGCAGGCGGGCGCTGACCCGCCCCGCGCCCCGGGTTGCCGTGGCGCAGGGCGTGCTGCGTGCACCACCACAAAAACTATCAAGATAAGAGCAACCCACACGCACACAGCATGCGTGAACTGCCATTTCCATCAGAAGAATTTGTACGACGTCGCCGCACATGCAAGGCGCATTCATGCACCGCACTGAGGGAATCTTCGAACTGCCCGGCGGAATGCAAAGATTTTTTCAATCCACCGCCGCGCCAGAGCACGCTACCCTCGCGCCTGCGCCGACCAACGGTCATCCCTGAAAAACGCTTTTCGTTCCGGGGCAGCCCTGCGTCCGCAGCCATAAAAAAGATTGCGCTCAGGGAGGAAAACCACATGCTCACCATCCGCCGCGGCCTGCTGCTGGCGGCCACCCTTGCCTTGGGCGGCTGCCTGTTCGACGAAGCCATGCTTCCCGAAACCCTGCACTTCCCTCCCGGAACCCCCATCACCTACGGCGGCAAGCCCGCCAAGCTCTACGGCACCGAAGCCTGTGCCCAGGGTGAACTGGCCGGCCATTCCTGCCTGATCTTTCCGCCCAACCGGCCCACGTCCAAGGCCGTGATCATCAGCGGACAGCGGGTGAAGGAAATCCAGGTCACCGCCAAGCGCGACCCCCAGAACCCCACGCATTTCATCGTGGTCGACGACCAGGGCCGCCGCCTGCTGAGCACCACCGGCAACCACGACGACATGGCGAATATCCAGATCACCTACTGAGCAGCCACGACCGGTCCGCAGGCGCCCACGCTAGCAGCACCACCTGAACGCCAGATGAGCGAATCCCCAGGCCTGAAATACGTATTTCCCAGTGATTGCCGGCCCTGGTCCACAGGCACCAGAATGGGCGCGGAACTCTTGTCCGTCTTTTCAATAACCTGGAGATAACAGATGAAAAGCACCTTGCTCGCCCTCGGCCTTGCCGCCGCCTTTCTGGCCCCTGCCGCCTACAGCAGCCCGCTGACGGCCAGCCAGCACACCCAGGTCTCCGCCGCCAAGAAGACGTCGGCGCACGCCACGCCCCACAAGGCCAAGGCCACCAAGCACGCCAAGGCCAAAAAGCGCCCGCAGCACATGGTCAAGAAGGCCTGAACGGCTGCGGCCGGAAGGTCGCAGCCCCAAGCAAAAAGCCAAGGCAGTGCCTTGGCTTTTTGCTTGGGAGATGGCGTGAAAAAAATCAGCCCAGGTTCGGTGCCAGTGCCCGTCGCATCGTCTCAAGATCGATGCCGCGACGCTGGGCCATGTCTTCCAGCTGGTCTTCACCGATCTGGCCTACGTTGAAGTAGGTGGCGTCGGTGTGGCCCAGGTAGAAGCCGCTGACGCTGGAGGCCGGGAACATGGCCAGGCTTTCGGTCAGGGTCATGCCGATCTCCTGGGCGTTCAGCACCTTGAACAGATCGGTCTTGGCCGTGTGGTCGGGGCAGGCGGGGTAGCCCGGCGCGGGACGGATGCCTTTGTACTGTTCCTTGATCAGCTGCTCGTTGCTCAGCTGCTCGTCTTCGGCATAGCCCCACAGGTCCTTGCGCACGCGCTCGTGCAGGCACTCGGCAAAGGCTTCGGCCAGGCGATCGGCCAGGGCCTTGAACATGATGCCGCTGTAGTCGTCCAGCGCGGCTTCGAATTCCTGGTCCTTCTTCTCGGCACCAATGCCCGCGGTGACGGCGAACATGCCGGCGTAGTCGGCAATGCCGCTGTCCCTGGTGGCCACAAAGTCGGCCAGGCAGCGGCTGGGGCGCATCACGCCGTCCACGATCTGCTTTTCGGTCTGCTGGCGCATGCCGTACCAGGTGCTCAGCACCTGGGTGCGTGATTCATCGGTGTAGAACACGACGTCGTCGCCCACCCGGTTGGCAGGGAACAGGCCCATCACGCCATTGGCCTGCAGCCAGCGGCCTTCGATGATCTTCTTGAGCATGGCCTGGGCGTCGGCCAGCACCTGGCGGGCCTGCTCGCCCACGACCTCGTCCTCGAGGATGGCGGGATAGGGACCAGCAAGGTCCCAGGTCTGGAAGAACGGGCCCCAGTCGATGTAGCGGGCAATCTCGGCCAGATCGAAGTTCTGGAACACCTTGCGCCCCAGCGCACGGGGCACCACGGGGGCATGGTGGGCAAAGTCCACCGGCGTGGCATTGGCGCGGGCCTGCTCCAGCGTCCACAGCGGGGTCTTCTTCTTGTTGGCGTGCTGGCTGCGGGCCTTGTCGTAGTCGGCCATCACCTCGCTGACATAGGCGTCCTTGCCTTCGCCCAGCAGGCTCTGCGCCACGCTGACCGAGCGCGAGGCATCGGGCACATAGACCACCGGGCCTTCGTAGTTGGGCGCAATCTTCACGGCCGTGTGCACGCGCGAGCAGGTGGCGCCGCCGATCAGCAGCGGAATCTTCTTGATGCGGAAGTAGTCGTCCTTGTGCATTTCGCCCGCGACGTACTGCATCTCTTCCAGGCTGGGGGTGATCAGGCCGGACAGACCGATGATGTCCGCACCTTCGGCCTTGGCACGGGCCAGGATCTCATGGCAGGGCACCATCACGCCCATGTTGATGACTTCGAAGTTGTTGCACTGGAGCACCACGGTGACGATGTTCTTGCCGATGTCGTGCACATCGCCCTTGACGGTGGCGATGACGATCTTGCCCTTGCTCGACACATCCAGGCCTGCGGCTTCCTGCTGGCGCTTTTCCTCTTCGATGTAGGGCACCAGGTGGGCCACGGCCTGCTTCATCACGCGGGCGGACTTGACGACCTGGGGCAGGAACATCTTGCCCGCGCCGAACAGGTCGCCCACCACGTTCATGCCGTCCATCAACGGCCCTTCGATCACGTGCAGCGGGCGGCCGCCGCCCTGCACCACGATCGCCTGGTAGGCCTCTTCCGTGTCTTCGGTGATGAAGTCGGTGATGCCGTGCACCAGGGCGTGCGACAGGCGTTCGCTGACGGTGCGGGGGTGCTCGGCCGTGCCGCGCCATTCCAGCTTTTTGCTGTCGTCCTTGGCGTTGCCCTTGGCCTGGTCTGCGATCTCCAGCAGACGCTCGGCCGCATCGGGGCGGCGGTTCAGCACCACATCTTCCACGCGCTCGCGCAGTTGGGGTTCCAGGTCGTCGTACACGCCGACCATGCCGGCGTTGACGATGCCCATGTCCATGCCGGCCGCAATCGCGTGGTACAGGAACACGGTGTGGATGGCTTCGCGCACCGGGTCGTTGCCGCGGAACGAGAACGACACGTTGGACACGCCGCCGGACACCTTGGCACCGGGCAGGTTCTGCTTGATCCAGCGCGTGGCTTCGATGAAATCGACGCCGTAGTTGTTGTGCTCTTCGATGCCGGTGGCCACGGCAAAGATGTTCGGGTCGAAGATGATGTCTTCGGGCGGGAAGCCGACCTCATCGACCAGCAGGCGGTAGGCACGCTCGCAGATTTCGATCTTGCGTTCGTAGGTGTCGGCCTGGCCTTTCTCGTCAAAGGCCATCACCACGGCGGCCGCGCCATAGCGCTTGACCAGCTTGGCGTGCTTCTTGAATTCCTCCACACCTTCCTTCATGGAAATGGAGTTGACGATGCCCTTGCCCTGCAGGCAGCGCAGGCCGGCCTCGATCACCTCCCACTTGGAGCTGTCCACCATCACCGGTACTTTGGCGATGTCGGGCTCAGAGGCAATCAGGTTCAGGAAGCGCACCATGGCCGCCTTGCTGTCCAGCATGGCCTCGTCCATGTTCACGTCGATCACCTGTGCGCCGTTTTCCACCTGCTGGCGGGCCACGGCCAGGGCTTCTTCGTACTGCTCGTTCAGGATCAGGCGTGCAAACGCCTTGGAGCCGGTGACGTTGGTGCGCTCACCCACGTTGACGAACAGCGTGTCCTCGCCGATGAACACGGGCTCCAGGCCCGACAGGCGCATGGGAGGAATAGAGACGGGGACAGCAGCAGACATCGCACTCACCTGTGTGAAAACAATTGGGGATACAAAACAGGTGAGCGCCGTTGCATGCGGCAGGGCCGCAGCCTGCCGGGGCCCCAAGCCTGACGGGCGGGTTGGCATCAACCGGGCCGCTGCAGCGCTCCTTGGGGCGAAGCCTGTGATTTTACGGCGTGCAGCGCCGCCGTGCCTGCGGGGCTATAGCTGGGCGCCCACCACCCGGCCGATGGCATAGGTCACCCCCATGGCCAGCAGGCCGCCTGCCACATTGCGCAGGGCAGCTGGCAGGCGGGGGGCTCCGCCCAGGTGCGCCGATGCCACGCCGGTCGCTACCAGCGCCAGCAGCACGGCCACGGCCGTCCAGGTCACGGCCCAGGTCGAGGGAGACAGCAGCACCGTCAGCAACGGCACCAGCGCCCCCACGGCAAACGACACGGCCGAGGCCCACGCCGCATGCCAGGGGTTGGTGTACTGGCCGGGCTGTATGCCCAGCTCCAGCTCCGCATGGGCGGCCAGGGCGTCGTGCTGCGTCATCTCCAGCGCAGCCTGGTGGGCGGTGGCGGGCTGCAGGCCCTTGCGCTGCAGCATGGCGGCCAGCTCGCGCAGCTCGGCCTCGGGCAGGGCCGCCAGCTCGGCTTTTTCCTGGTGCACGGCTGCCTTTTCGGTATCACGCTGGGTGCTGACGGAGACGTATTCGCCCGCCGCCATCGACAACGCGCCCGCCACCAGCCCGGCCACACCGGCCGCCAGCAGGGCGGAAAAGCTGGCATCGGCCCCGGCCACGCCGAGCACCAGGCCGGCGGTGGACAGTACACCGTCATTGGCGCCCAGCACGGCCGCGCGCAGCCAGTTCAGCCGGCTGGACAAGGCCGCACCATGACTGCGGTCCTGCACCGTATGTGGCGGACTGGCAGAGGCGTGGGCTGTTGCGGAAGACGATGGCGACGAAGAAGGCGATGGCTGCACGGCAGACTCCTGGCACAGGCGGCATCCCCCGGATGGGTGACGCCGCACCTGCCTGACATTGTGCAGCGCCGTGCCGCGGAATGCCGGGATGCAGGGGTGTATGCGCAACGCGCGTCGCAAAAAAAGCCCGCTACATGGCAGCGGGCTTTTTTGGATTATGGAGAGGGGCTTGCCGCGCCGGGTGCAGCGGCTGCGGCTGTAGCCGCCCTGCAGACGCGGCGGTCAGCTGGCAGCGACCGGCTGCGCCTGGGCCGAGGCCGGCAGGCCAAAAATGCGGTCAAAGCACCAGTTGAAGACAAAGGTGTAGACCATGAAGAACACCAGCAGACCGGCCTCCATCACCACAGCCTGCCACAGCGTGATCTCGAACCACCAGGCCATCAGCGGGATCAGCATGGCGGCGATACCGCCTTCAAAGCCCACGGCATGCACGATGCGGCGCAGCAGGGAACGGCCCTTGCGGCTCTGGCGCAACTCCCAGCGCTCGAACAGCCAGTTGAACGTGAGGTTCCACAGGATGGCGATGGAGGAAGCCACCACGGCCATCACCCCGGAGGCGCCCGAATCCTGGCCTGTGGCCATGAACAGCAGGCTGGAGACAATGATGGCGATCAGCTCATACAGGCCGACAAACACCACGCGGCGCCTGGCCCCTTGCAGGCCGGTGGCACGGGCAGGGGTGGCGGTTACGGGAGAAACAGACGAAGCAGAGGAAGAGGCAGAGAGAGAACTTGCGGATGCCATCGCAGAGACGGGTTTCGACATGCTGCGCAGTGTATGTTTTGAAAACTGAAGAAGAAAGTCAGCTTCTTTCAAATTTACTGATAGATTGCCCGGCATGGCTTTTCCTCCCGAACAGGTCCCGCTGTTTCTGGCCGTGCTGGACAGCGGCTCGTTTTCCGCCGCCGCGCGCCGGCTGGGGCGCGTGCCGTCGGCCGTCAGCATGGCCGTTGCCCAGCTGGAGGCCGAGCTGGACCTGCAGCTGTTCGACCGCAGCGGGCGCGAACCCCGGCCCACCGCCGCGGCCCGTGCGTTGGAGCCGCAGGCACGTCTGCTGGCCGCCCAGCTGCAGCAGCTCAACCAGCAGGCCCAGGCCCTGCACCAGGGGCTGGAAGAGCGGCTGACCTTTGCCATTGCGCCCGAGCTGCTGTCCACCGGCTGGGCCGATGGCCTGGTGCCGCTGGTGCAGGAATTCCCCGCACTGACGGTGGAGGTGCTGGCCGCGCCACAGGATGATGCGCTGGAGCTGCTGCACGCCGGCCGCGCCCAGCTGGCCCTGGTGTTCGAGCGCCCGGCGATTGACGGGCGCGAGGACTTCCAGGAAATGGGCCAGGAAACCCTGGTGGCCGTGATGGCCCCGCAGTTCGCCCCCTGGCGCGCCGCGCTGGCCGCCCAGGCACCCGGGGGGCCCGCCCCCCAGCTGAACGTGGACCAGCTGGCCGCCACGCGCCAGGTGCTGGTGGCCAGCCGCGACCCGCAGCAGACCGATCCGCGCTTTGTGTTTGCCCACCAGCAGTGGCGCACCGACAGCCACCAGGCGGCGCTGTCGCTGATCAGCACCGGCCTGGCCTGGGGCTGGCTGCCCAAGGGCCTGGTGGAAACCCACATTGCCGCCGGCACGCTGCTGGAGATTCCCGTGCAGAACCTGAGCAACGGCACCACCTTGTTCGTGGACTGGGTCTGGTCCAAGGAGCGGCCCCTGGGCCTGGCCGCGCAGCGCTTTGTGCACATGCTGCGCGAACGCCCCGCGCACTGAGCACCGGACACTGAGCACTGCAGATGCCTGCTGGCGCAGCCCGCGGATTTATGGCACAACAGTTGCAGCAGTGCTTGTGGATGGCACAAGCAGCTACGGTTTTGCCAGCATTTCCCTCTGCACCAGGAGCCGCCTGCCATGGCCACCAAGAAAGCCGCGCCCCCTTCCACACCCGCCTCCCCGTTCACCAGCCGCGATGCGGCGCTGCGCAAGCGCTGGCAAAGCTGCCAGCCGGGCACCCCGCAGGCCGGCAGCACCGGGCGCTTTGTGGACCTGTCGCACTTCGATCCGGCCGGAAAACCGTTTGCCACCGGCAAAGGCAAGTCGCAGGACAAGGCCAGGGTGCTGGAGCTGGCCGGGGAGCTGGACGGGCTGCAGAACATCTTCTACGCCGACCGGCGCTACAAGCTGCTGGTGATCCTGCAGGGCATGGATGCGGCCGGCAAGGACGGCACCTTGCGCGGCGTGTTCGGCCAGATGTCGCCACTGGGCGTGCGTACCGTGGGCTGGAAAGCACCCACCGAAACCGAGAAAGCCCACGACTATCTGTGGCGCATCCACCAGCAGATGCCGGGCGCGGGCGAGGTGGTGGTCTTCAACCGCAGCCAGTATGAAGACGTGCTGGTGCCCGTGGTCAACGGCTGGCTCACGCCCGAGCAGCAACAGCAGCGCTACGCGCAGATCAACGACTTCGAACGCATGCTCAGCGAGACCGGCACCCTCGTCGTCAAGTTCATGCTGCACATCAGCCAGGACGAGCAGCGCCTGCGCCTGCAGGAGCGTCTGGACGACCCGGCCAAGCACTGGAAGTTCGACCAGAACGACCTGCAGGTGCGCGCCCAGTGGCACGACTACCAGCAGGCCTATGCCCACCTGCTGGCCGCCACGCACACGCCTTGGGCGCCGTGGACCATCGTGCCGGCCGATTCCAAGACCCACCGCAACCTGATGGTGGCCACGCTGCTGCGCGAGCTGCTGCACAACCTGGATCTGCGCTACCCGCCCGGGGACCCGGCACTGGAAAAAATCACCGTGGTCTGAGTGCGTGTCCCCCTGGGCCTAGGGACAGCGTCTATGGACGAGCTGCGCCGCGGCACCGAGCATGGATGCCTTGCCACACCGTTCCCGTACTGGAGCCCTACCGATGATCGACCGCCGCCTGTTTCTGTCCCGCAGCACCGCTCTCTGCACCGCGGCCGCCCTGCCCGTCTGGGCCCAGAGCCCCTGGCCCGCCCGGCCGATCCGGGTGGTGATTCCCTATGCCGCCGGCGGCGTCACCGACAGCGTGGGCCGCCGGCTGATCGACCAGATGGCCCAGGCCCTGGGCCAGCCCATGGTGGTGGAAAACAAGGGCGGTGCCGGCGGCACCGTGGGCATGGCCGAGGTGCTGAAGGCCGCGCCCGATGGGTATACGCTGGCCCTGACCGCCATCAGCCCGCTGACGCTGTCGCCCCACCTGATGAAGCTGCCCTACGACCCCGCCAAGGACGTGGTGGCCGTGGCACCGATGATGTATTCGCCGGTCTATGTGCTGGCCACGCCGGCCTTCCAGGGCAAGAGCTGGGAAGACCTGATCGCCCAGGCCAAGGCCCAGCCCGGCACCATCCGCTTTGCCACCTCCGGTGTGGGCTCGGTGGGCCACATCATGCTGGAGCAGATCCAGCACCAGACAGGTGCGCAGTTTGTGCATGTGCCCTACAAGGGCGTGGGCCAGACGGTGAACGACGCCGTGGGCGGGCATTTCGAGATCATGACCGGCAACCCCTATGGCACCATCAACGGCCTGATCACCCAGGGCAAGCTGCGCGTGCTGGCCACGACCGGCCCGCAGCGCGCACCCAACCAGCCCCAGGTACCCACGCTGGCAGAAAAAGGCCTGGCGGCGGCCAACATCACCTCGCTGTTCGGCTTTGTGGCGCCGGCGCGCACCGCCAGCGACGTGGTGCTGCGCCTGAGCAGCGTGGTCCAGGCCCAGCTGGCCACGCCCGCCATCCAGGAAGCACTGCGCAGCACCGACAACGTGGGCCTGCAGATGAGCCCGGCGGAATTTGGCAACCTGCTGCAGCAGGAAAGCCGCGCCAATGCGGACATCATCCGCAAGGCCCGCATCACGCTGTAACGCCCCGGCAGGGCTTGCCGCCTGCGCGGCGGCAGGCCTGCGTCAGAACTGCCAGGCCAATGCGCCCAGGCCGGCAAATTCGGCATGGAAACGGTCACCGGCCTGCAGTTGCATGCAGCCGCACCAGGTGCCGGTGGTGACCACCGTCCCGGCCGGCACACTGCCGTAGGCCTGCGCCACATGCTGCAGCCAGTCGCGCAGCAGCCAGGCCGGATCGCCCAGGCTGTGCGTGCCGGTAAAGACCTGCGGCGCGCCGCCGTTGAGCGTGACGGCGCAGGTCTGCGCACTCCAGTCCCGCCCCTGCAGCACGTCCATGCCCTGCCAGTCGCCCAGCAGCAGGCCTCCGTGGCACTGGCCGTCGGCCAGCTGGGCCAGCGCGGGGGCCTTCAGGCCATCGCGCCAGCGCACGTCCACCCACTCCAGTGCCACGCACCAGGCATCCACCAGCGCCAGCGCAGCGGCGTGGTCCAGCGCCGCGGCCTGTTCGGCCGAGACCGCGCTGCCGATGCGCAGCGCAATTTCCGCTTCGGCGCCGCGCAGCTGGAACACCGGTCCGGGCGGCGGCGCTTCGGCCAGACCACTGAGCACCCCCGGCTCCGGCAGAGGGACATGCACCAGGGGCTGGGCACGGCCAGGGCCGCCGCTCTTCCAGTAGCGCGGCGCACGGTCGGCAGGCCACCAGCCATAGGTCTGCGCCAGTGCGCGCTGCACGGCGCGGGCATCATCCGGTCCGCGCAGCAGCGGTGCGACATCGGCCCCCAGGGCCTGGGAAGCGCCCAGCTTGCGCGACCACCACAGCGCATCGGCCATGGCATAGGCGTCTTCGTGCAGGTCGGGGGCCTGCTTGCTCCAGTCCGGCAGCACGTCGTGCTGGTCCTGCAGCGCGGGGGCCAGGCCGATGGGGGGGGTGTTGGCAAAGGGGGCAGGACCGCTGGCGCACCAGCCGTCCTGGCAATCGTTCTTTTCAGGCATGGTGCCGATGATGGCAAATTCCGCGTCCGCCTGTGCGGCCCGCAGGCTTTGCGCCACCTCCAGGTGACCCTAGGCGCTGCCAGGGCATGCACCGCGACAAGGGTTTTCCGCGCTGGCGCACGGCTTTCGCGCGGGAAACACTGCAACAGAAGACTTCTGTTGCAATCACTTTGTCCGAAAGTTAGACACCGATCCCAGATCATGCGCAAAATGCATGAGAGCGCAACCAACTGGCCTTGGACAGCATCCGCCGCTGTGCCTACTCTGGAAAAAAGCAGGCGGATGCCGCCCACTCGCGCAGCGGGCGGCATCCATTCCATCTCCACCCAGGCCCTACCATGCAAGCCTCCAGTACCTCCGCATCCAAACCGGCACATGCGCTGCCCTCCTACCTCAACGCCCATGACCTTGGCCCCTGGGGCAACTACCTGCAGCAGGTAGACCGGGTCACGCCCTATCTGGGCTCGCTGGCGCGCTGGGTGGAAACGCTCAAGCGTCCCAAGCGCATCCTGATCGTGGATGTGCCGATCGAACTGGACAACGGCACCATCGCCCACTTCGAGGGCTACCGCGTGCAGCACAACCTGAGCCGCGGCCCCGGCAAGGGCGGCGTGCGCTTCCACCAGGATGTGACGCTGTCCGAAGTGATGGCACTGTCTGCCTGGATGTCGGTGAAGAACGCGGCCGTGAACGTGCCCTATGGCGGCGCCAAGGGCGGCATCCGTGTCGATCCCAAGACGCTGACCCGCGGTGAGCTGGAGCGCCTGACACGCCGCTACACCAGCGAAATCGGCATGATGATCGGCCCCTCCAAGGACATCCCGGCGCCGGACGTGAACACCAACGGCCAGATCATGGCCTGGATGATGGACACCTACTCCATGAACACCGGCGCCACCTCCACCGGCGTGGTCACCGGCAAGCCGGTGGACCTGGGCGGTTCGCTGGGCCGGGTGGAAGCCACGGGCCGTGGCGTGTTCACCGTGGGCGTGGAAGCGGCCAAGCTCACCGGCCTGGCCATCCAGGGTGCCCGCGTGGCGGTGCAGGGCTTCGGCAATGTGGGTGGCACGGCCGGCAAGTTGTTTGCCGATGCCGGCGCCATCGTGGTGGCGGTGCAGGACCATACCGGCAGCATCTACAACGCCAAGGGCTTTGATGTGCCCGCACTGCTGGAGCATGTGGGCAATACCGGCGGCGTCGGCGGCTTCAAGGGCGGCGACAAGCTCAAGAACGAGGAGTTCTGGGGCGTGGACTGCGACATCCTGATTCCCGCCGCACTGGAAGGCCAGATCACGGCCAAGAATGCCGGCAAGATCAAGGCGAAGATGGTGATCGAAGGCGCCAACGGCCCCACCACCCCGGAAGCCGACGACATCCTGAACGACAAGGGCGTGCTGGTGCTGCCCGACGTGATCGCCAACGCCGGCGGCGTGACGGTGTCCTACTTCGAATGGGTGCAGGATTTCTCCAGCTTCTTCTGGACCGAGGACGAAATCAACGCCCGCCTGGTGCGCATCATGCAGGAGGCCTTTGCCGGCATCTGGCAGGTGGCGCAGGAGAACAAGGTGTCGCTGCGCACCGCCACCTTCATCGTGGCCTGCAAGCGCATTCTGCACGCCCGCGAAATGCGCGGTCTGTACCCATAAAGCCTGGACCCCGTCCAGTCCACAAGGGCCGCGTCAGCGGCCCTTTTTCCATGGCCACAGGCCACCTGCACCGAGCTTCAGTGGGGGCTGCGTTGCAGTGCCCAGGCATGGCGCTGCAGGGTCTGGCGCGCCAGGTGGAGCACCGGGGCATCGACCATGCGGCCGTCCAGCACGCACACCCCGCCCTGCGCGGCCTCCATGGCCTGCACCACCTGCCGGGCACGCTCTACGGCTTCGGGCGTGGGTGCAAACACCGCATGCACGGCGGCCACCTGCGCCGGGTGGATGCACAGCTTGGCGCCGAAGCCCATGCGCTGGGCACGCCGGGTGTCGGCGGTGGTGGTGGCTGCATCACGCGTGTCCACGGTCACCCCGTCGATGGGCTGCGCCAGTGCGCCCCGGCGCGAGGCCAGCACCAGGGCCATGCGCACCGGCAGCAGCTCGGCTTCGTCCGACGCACACTGCATGCCCGCATCCACCTGAAAATCCAGATGGCCGAAGGCCAGCCGGGCCACCTGCGGCGCGCGGGCCAGGGCATCCGCGGCATCCAGCCCGGCCACCGACTCGATCAGCGGCACCAGCGCACAGGCGCTGCCCGCCGCGGTGGCCACGCCCTGCAGCGTATCGGCCGACTCGGCCTTGGGCACCACGGCACCGGCCACGCCCTGCGCGACCAGCTGCGCCAGCGCACGCAGATCCGGTGCGTGCCAGGCCGTGCCTGCGGCATTGATGCGCACCAGCAGGCGGGCACGCTGCGCCGCAGACAGGTCGGCGCATGCGGCCAGCAGGGCGGCGCGGGCGCCGTCCTTGTCGGCCGGTGCCACCGCATCCTCCCAGTCGGCGATCACCATGTCGGCACCGCTGGCCAGGGCCTTGGGCAGGCGCTCGGGGCGGTTGGCAGGGACGAACAGAAACGAGCAGGCGTGCTGCACCAGTGCGGACATGGCAGGGATCTCCAGCTGACCGGAAGCGGTCAGAGGTATTCGGAAATTTCGATCAGGTTCAGATCGGGGTCGCGCACATACACCGAGCGTATGGGACCGCGTGCGCCGGTGCGTTGCACCGGGCCGCATTCCACGGCGATGCCGTGTGCGGCCAGCTGCTGCTGGACCTGTTCCAGCGGCACGGCCGCAATGAAGCACAGGTCCAGTGACCCCGGAGTGGGGTGCTGGGCCTTGGGCTCGAACTCCTTGCCCTGCAGGTGCAGATTGATCTTCTGCCCGTTCCAGACAAAGGCCTTGCGGCCTTCGCCAAACGTCTGCAGCTCCATGCCCAGCACGGTGCAGTAAAAGTGCACGCAGGCGGTCTCATGTGCGGTGGTCAGGACCAGATGGTCCAGGCGGTCGATCAATGCAGTCATACAGGGCTTGGTTTTATCGGCACGGCCACCGGCGGCGGCCGTGCCACAGCGGGGATTATTCGGCGGTGACGCCAGCGGCCTTGATCACCTTGTCCCAGCGGGCGACTTCGGCTTCCAGGTGCTTGCGCAGGCCTTCGGGGGTGGCTTTTTCGGGCGAGACCAGGTCGGAGCTGAGTTCGGCAATGCGCTTTTTCACGTTGTCGTCCTTCAGGGCCACGTTCAGCGCCTTGTTGATCTTATCGACCACGTCCTTCGGCGTGCCCTTGGGCGCGTACATGCCGTGCCAGACCTTCACGTCAAAGCCCTTCAGGCCCTGTTCGTTCAAGGTCGGGATTTCGGGCAGCGAGGACAGGCGCTCGGACGTGGTCACGCCGAACACCTTGGCGCGCTTGCCGTCCTTGATCACCGGCACCGTCTGCGTGGTCTGGTCGCACAGCAGGTCCACCTGGCCGCCCATCAGGTCGTTCATGGCGGGACCGGCACCCTTGTAGGGCACGGTGGTCAGCTTCACGCCCATCTGGTGCATGAACAGCATGCCGCACAGCTGCGACACGGCGCCGATGCCGGCATTGGCCAGCGAGACCTTGTCCTGGTTCTTCTTGACGTAGTCCTGCAGTTCCTTGAAGTTGCTGGCCGGGAAGTCCTTGCGCGACAGCAGCGTCATGGGCACATCCAGCACCTGGCCGATGTATTCGAAATCCTTCAGCGGGTCGTACGGCAGCTTCTTGTACAGCGCCGGCGCAGTGGCCATGCCCATGTGGTGGATCAGGATGGTGTAGCCATCGTTCTTGGACTTGGCCACGCGGGCCGGGGCGATGGTGCCGCCCGCGCCCACGGTGTTCTCCACCAGCACGGTCTGGCCCAGGCTCTGGCCCATGGGCACGGCGATCAGGCGTGCCACCACATCGGTGGGGCCGCCGGCGGTGTAGGGCACCACCAGCGTGATGGGCTTGTCGGGCCAGTTGTTGGCCATGGCGCTGCCGGCACCCAGGGCCAGCACAGCGCCTGCAGCGCAGGCACGCAGGGCCCAACGGCGGGAAGTGGAAGAACGGGTCATGGAGTGTCTCCTTAGGGTCACAGGGCAGGCATTTCTGTGGTGCCATTGCCCTCGGGGGAAAGCATGCCCGCAGCCCCCGCCGCAGACATGCCAGATTGGGTACCGATCAGGCCAGCAGCCGCGCCACGCGGGGCCACTGCGCGACCTGCCACAGCTGCTGCACCGCCTGCTGCACCTGCGCAGCAGGTACCTGACTGCCGTAGGCGGCCAGGCGCAAGGCCTTGTCGGTGATTTCCTGGCGGCTCAGCGTGTTGCCCGGGTCGCCCTTGGGCTCATCCACGCGGCCGTGCAGCGTGCGTCCATCGGTGGTCTGCACCGTCACTTTGCCGATCCAGCGTTGCGGATAGGCGGCGTCGACTTCGGGGTCGAGTGCCATCGTGACTTTGTTGCGCAGGGCCACAGTGTCAGCGGCCAGATACTGTTCGTCGAATTCGGTCAAACCCGCATGACCAAAGCGCGCGGCCAGGGCCAGCACGGTGCCCATGGAGAACTTGCTCTGGTGCACCGTGGCAGGCGAGGTGACCGGCCCCAGCACATCAATGGCCCCCTGGTGCACATGGCAGATGACCTGGGCGATGTCGCCGATCTGCACGCCGTCACGTTGCATGACCTGCAGCAGGGCGTCGGCCGCCGGGTGCGTGTGGCGGCAGGAGGCATGCCATTTGAAGCTGGTCTCCGCCGTGGCCCAGCGCGTGCCCAGGCCATCGGTGAGGCGGGCGGGGTTGGCATCGGTGCTCATGCCCGCGGCCAGCCCTTGCGGGCCGGTGAAGATGTCCTGTGCACCGGTGAAGCCGTCCTGCGCGAGGTAGGCCGCCATCAGCCCGGCCGATGCCGCGTGCGCGGTGTGCAGCTGCTTGCTGTCGGCCGCGGTGCGCAGAAACTCCCACAGGCCGGCCGCCTGGGTACCGGCCGAACCCAGCGCATGCTGCATCTGTGCCGGCGTCAGCCCCAGCAGATTGCCCACCGCGGCAGCGGCCGCCAGCGTGCCGGCCGTGCCCGTGGTGTGGAAGATCTTGTAGTGGCTGCGGCCCAGGAATTCCCCCACGCGGATGCCCACTTCATAGCCGGCCACGCAGGCGGCCATCAGCTGCGCACCGCTGGCGCCCAGGCTCTGCGCCACCGCCAAGGCCGGCGGGAATACCACGGCGGCCGGGTGGAACACCGAGCCGTTGTGCACATCGTCCTGTTCGGCCACGTGCGCGGCCGCGGCATTGGCCAGCGCCGCCATCATGGGCGAGGTGGTGGCGCTCTGGCCGATCACTTCGCACGGCCCTTGCGCCGGGCCTTGCGACAGCGCGAAGCGCGCAATGCTGTGCACCGGGCGGGCGTTCTGCCCTGCCAGCACAGAGCCGAACCAGTCCACCCACAGGTCTTCGGCCTTGCGCTGCACGGCAGCCGGCACCTGGCTCCATTGCAAGGTGCCGGCGAACTGGGCCAGCGGGTGGATGGCGACTTGGTTTTCTGCTTTCATGGCGGTCTCCTGGGCTCCTGTACTTTGGGGCGCTTGGCATGCCCGTGCGATGTGCGTGCTGGGGTCGTGCTCAGGCCGTCTGTGCCTGCTGCAGCGCGGCCACCTGCTCCGCGCTCCAGCCCAGCTCGGCCAGGATGGCGGCGTTGTGCTGGCCCACGGCGGGAATCGGGTCCATGCGGTAGTCGAAGGCGCTGTTCACGCCCGGCGGCAGCAGCGCCGGTACCTCGCCCGCCGGGGTGTCCACGGTGCGCCAGCGCTGGCGTGCCGCCAGCTGCGGGTGGGCCCACAGGCCGGCCATGTCGTTGACGCGGGCGTTGGCAATCCCCGCCGTTTCCAGCCGCTCCACCAGTTGGGCGGCGGTGAGCGCCTGGAATTCCTGCAGGATCAGCTCCTGCAGCGCCGCGCGGTGGGTGTTGCGGTTGGCATTGCTGTTGAAGCGTGCATCGGTGGCCACTTCGGGGCGCAGCAGCACGGCGTCGCAAAAGGCTTTCCATTCGCGCTCGTTCTGCAGGCCCAGCATCACGGTGCCGCCATCCCCGGCCTGGAACGGGCCGTAGGGGTAGATGCTGGCGTGCGATGCGCCGGTGCGTGGCGGCGGGGTGGCGCCGTCGTAGGCGTAGTACAGCGGGTAGCCCATCCACTCGCCCATGGCTTCGAGCATGGACACATCGATGTGGCTGCCCTCACCCGTCTTGCCGCGCAGCAGCAGGGCCGAGAGGATGTTGGTGTAGGCGTACATGCCCGCCGCAATGTCGGCCACCGAAATGCCGGATTTGCTGGGCGTCTCCGGTGTGCCGGTGACGGACAGGAAGCCGGCCTCGCTCTGGATCAGCAGGTCGTAGGCCTTCTTGTCGCGGTAGGGGCCGTCGCTGCCGTAGCCGCTGATGTCGCAGACGATCAGCCGGGGGTTGTGCGCCTTCAGCGCCTCGTACGACAGACCCATGCGCGCTGCCGCGCCGGGCGCCAGGTTCTGCACCAGCACATCGGCGCTGGCCAGCAGCGCCAGCAGGGCCTGCTTGGCCTGGGGCTGCTTGACGTCCAGGGCCAGGCTTTGCTTGCTGCGGTTGATCCAGGTGAAGTGCGAAGACTGGCCGTTCACGCGCTGGTCGTAGCCGCGCGCAAAGTCGCCGCTGCCAGGGCGTTCCACCTTGATGACGCGCGCGCCCAGATCGGCCAGCTGGCGCGTGCAGAACGGTGCGGCCACCGCATGTTCCAGCGAGACGACGGTGATGCCGTCCAGCGGACGGGGGCGTTCAGAGAGTGCCATGTCGGATGTCCCCCGGTGCTCAGAAGGAACGGGGCAAGCCCAACAGGTGCTCGGCCACGTAGGAATAGATCAGGTTGGTGGAGATGGGTGCCACCTGGTAGAGCCGCGTCTCGCGGAATTTGCGTTCCACGTCGTATTCGCAGGCAAAGCCGAAGCCGCCGTGGAACTGCAGGCAGGCGTTGGCCGCTTCCCAGCTGGCCTTGGCCGCCAGGTACTTGGCCATATTGGCCTGGGCGCCCATGGCTTCGTGCCGGTCGAACAGCTCGCAGGCTTTCCAGCGCATCAGGTTGGCGGCTTCCAGCTCGATGAAGGTTTCGGCAATCGGGAACTGCACGCCCTGGTTCTGGCCGATGGGGCGACCGAACACGGTGCGGTCCTTCACGTACTGGGTCACGCGGTCCATGAACCAGTAGCCGTCGCCGATGCACTCGGCGGCGATCAGCGTGCGCTCGGCGTTCAGGCCATCCAGGATGTACTTGAAGCCCTTGCCTTCTTCACCGATGAGGCTGTCTTCGGGCAGCTCCAGGTTCTCGAAGAACAGCTCGTTGGTCTCGTGGTTGACCATGTTGGGAATGGGGCGCACGGTCATGCCCTTCTTCTCGGCCTCGCGCAGATCGACCATGAAGATGGACATGCCTTCGGACTTCTTCTTCACCTCGGCCAGCGGCGTGGTGCGTGCCAGCAGAATCATGAAGTCGCTGTGCTGGATGCGGCTGATCCACACCTTCTGGCCGTTGATGACGTACTTGTCGCCCTGCTTGACCGCGCTGGTCTTGATCTTGGTGGTGTCGGTGCCGGTGGTGGGCTCTGTCACGCCCATGGACTGCAGGCGCCATGCGCCGCTGGCGATCTTGGGCAGGTACTTCTGCTTCTGCGCTTCAGAGCCATGGCGCAGCAGCGTGCCCATGTTGTACATCTGGCCGTGGCAGGCACCGGAGTTGCCGCCACAGCGGTTGATTTCTTCCATGATGACCGAGGCCTCGGTCAGGCCCAGGCCGGAGCCGCCGTATTCCTGCGGGATCAGCGCTGCCAGCCAGCCGGCTTCGGTCAGCGCGTTGACAAAGGCTTCGGGGTAGGCGCGCTCTTCGTCCACCTTGCGGAAGTACTCGTCCGGAAAGCCTTTGCACAGGTCGCGGATGGCATCGCGGATTTCGGGGTAGTTGTTGCTCTGGGTCTGTTCAATCATGGCGTGGTCTCTTTCAGCCGGAACGGCTGCTGGCGTGGCGTGCGGCGGCGCAGGCGGCCGGGGTGTGGGAAATGCGCAGGCCGCTCAGGCCAGCGTGGCGGTGGCCTGCATGGTCAGCCAGCCCTCGTGGTCCTGGGCCCACAGCTCGATGGTCTTGCCGTCTGCCGAAGGTGTGCCGTGCACGCTGAAGGCATGCAGGTCGAACGTGGGGCGCACGGCCTTGAAGGCAAAGCTGGTCAGCTGCGCGCCAGGCACGCTGCGGCGCACCAGGTCCACCAGCAAGGTGGCGATCAACGGGCCGTGCACGATCAGGCCGGGATAGCCTTCCACCTGGGTGACGTACTGGCGGTCGTAGTGGATGCGGTGGCCGTTGAAGGTCAGCGCCGAGTAGCGGAACAGCAGCACATCGTCCGGCACGATGGTGCGCGACCACGCGGCCTGGCCGGCCAGCGGCGGGGTCTGCGGGGCCGGTGCGGCCTCGCCCGGCTGGGCCAGCGGGCGGTAGACGATGTCGTGCTCCTCCGTCAGCGCCACGCCCCGGGCGTTGCGGAACTGGTGCTCGACCTGCACAAACAGCAGCTCGCCCGAACGGCCGGCCTTGTGCCGGACCGACTGGATGGTGGAGAGGCGCTCCACCTCCTGCCCCACCCGGAGCGGGTTGCCGGCGTCCCAGCGCAAGCGCCCGCCCGCCCACATGCGGCGCGGCAGCGGCACCGGCGGCAGAAAGCCGCCCCGCCGGGGGTGACCGTCCGGGCCGATCTCGCTCTGGCGCGCATGCGGCAGGAAATACAGCCAGTGCCACAGCGGCGGCACCACGCTGCCCGGAGCGGGCGGGGCATCGTCACGGTCCAGCGTGGCCGATAGCGCACGCAGCGGCGCCGTGGTGATGCTGTCGGGCGTGGTCTCGGACTTGCCTTGCCAGGTTTGCAGATGGGCCAGGGCGGCGGCGTCGATCAGGGGGGAGAAATCGCTCATGGTGCGTGCGGTCCAAAGCCCAGACACACAAGCCGGGCCGATGGCGCATCTTGGCGCTGTGATGCCCTGTCTACAATCACACAGTTTGCAAGCCATCCTTCCGTTTTTTGGAAGGCTTGCTGTTTTAAGTAGAAACCCTCTGCCGCCATGCAACTGGAACTCAAGGACCTGCGTCTATTTCTTTTGATAGCGCAAACAGGAAGCCTGACACGTGCTTCAGAGCAATCTCACCTCTCGCTGGCGGCCACCAGCGCACGCATCAAGGCGCTGGAGGAACAGGCTGGCATGCCTTTGCTGATTCGAGAGGCTCGCGGGGTCCGCCTGTCGCCGCCGGGCGAGGCCTTCCTGCACCATGCCCGCGCCATGCTGGAGCAGACCCGCCAGCTGCAGGCCGATCTGCAGGAATACGGCGCCGGCCTGCGCGGCCATGTGCGCGTCTTTGCCAACACCACGGCGGTGACGGAGTTCATGCCCGACATCCTGGCCGCCTACCTGATGCAGCACCCCCACATCAGCGTGGACCTGCAGGAACGCCCCAATGCCCATATTGCGCACGACATCCGCGAAGGCCGGGCCGATCTGGGCATCATCGCCGGCGAGGTGGACACCCACGGCCTGACCAGCCTGCACTTCAGCACCGACCGCCTGGTGCTGGTCACCCCCGACACACCCGCCTGGCGCAGCCACCAGCAGCTCGCGTTTGCCCAGGTGCTGCACGAGCACTTTGTCGGCATGCACCGCCACAGCACGCTGCAGACCTTTCTGGACCAGATCGGCCAGCAGCTGGGCCACACACTGCGGCTGCGCATCCAGCTGTCCAACTTCGATGCCATGTGCCGCATGGTGGCCGCCGGCGTGGGGGTGGCCGTGGTGCCGGAAAGTGCGGCGCTGCGCCACCGCAGCCAGAGCCCGCTGCACCACGTGCAGCTGCAGGATGCCTGGGCCGTGCGCCCGCGCTACATGCTGCTGCGCGAAGGACAGACGCCCTCCCCCCATGTGCAGGCCCTGATGGATGCCATCCAGGCCTACCACCTACCCCAGCACGCGCCGCAAGCGGGCGCTGCGACTGCCGGATAGGCCACGGACAAGGCGGCAGGCAGCCCACAAAAAAGCGGCCCCGCAGGGCCGCAACGATGGATCACTCACACAAGCCGTTTCAGAGCGCGCCGGCCAGCTCCTGCGCCTCAATCTGCGGATAGAACTCCCGGTCCTCGCGCAGCATGCGTTCGTGCAGCTTGCGCAGTACCAGGTTGGCGTCGTCGCGGAAGCCTTGGGCATCCTCGCGCACGCGCTGGCTGGTGTTCCAGCGCCGCGCAAAGGCGTCGTAGGCCGCGGCGATCGGCACCATGTCACTCTGGTAGTGCCGCGCCAGCCGGGCCAGATCGCTCTGGCGGTCGGCCTGCAGCGCCGGGTACAGCACCTGGTCCTCCACCGCCAGGTGCAGCTTGATCAGCGCGCTCATGGCCACGATGCCCTGGGCAATCGCCTCGGCGTGGGTGTCCGCGCCGGCACGGGCCAGATCCCGCAACTCGGCGATGCGGCGCTTGATGTCGCCATGCTGGTGCTTGAACTTGTCGATCTGCATCACATGCCTTTCACCAGCAGGGCCTCGGCCGGGGCCGCAGCCGCAGGGGTGCCGAACAGGCCGCGCACCACCTGCCAGCTCACGCACAGGGCGCCGACGATGAAGACGACGTCACCGAAGGTGCGCACCCAGCGCAGGGTCTGCAGGAAAGGCTGCTGCAAGAAGGCTTCGCTGCGGGCGTACCACAGGCCTTCGCTGACGCTGGCGTGGAACTGGAACAGCCCGATGGGCAGCAGGCTGGTGAACATCATCAGCGCCAGGCCGGCGTTGAGCCACCAGAAGCCGGTTTTCATCAGGCTCTCGCTGAACACCAGCTGCGGGCGCACATAGCGCAGCACCATCAGCGTGAAGCCCAGGGCCAGGAAGCCATAGACACCGAACAGCGCGGCATGGGCATGCACCGGCGTGGTGTTCAGGCCTTGCAGGTAGTACAGCGAGATGGGCGGGTTGATCATGAACCCGAAGACCCCTGCCCCCAGCATGTTCCAGAACGCCACCGCCACAAAGCACATCAGCGGCCACTTGAGGTGTGCCATCCAGGGCGTGCGGTGCTGCAGGCGCCAGTGTTCCCAGGCCTCATGGCCCAGCACCACCAGCGGCACCACTTCCAGTGCGCTGAACGATGCACCCACGGCCATCACCGGGGTGGTGGTACCTGCGAAGTAGAGGTGGTGGAAGGTGCCGGGCACGCCGCCCAGCATGAACAGCGAGGCCGAAGCCAGGCTGGCTGCCGTGGCCATGCGGTAGGACACCAGACCCAGGGTCGAGAAGATGAAGGCCAGTGCCGTGGTGGCAAAGACTTCGAAGAAGCCTTCCACCCACAGGTGCACCACCCACCAGCGCCAGTACTCCATCACCGACAGGTGGGTGCGTTCACCGTAGAACAGGCCGGAGCCGTAGAACAGGCCGATGCAGACCACCGAGCAGGTCAGCAGCGCCAGCAGGTTCTTGTCCTGACCGCTGGGAGCCAGCAGCGCAGGGAAGATGCCGCGTGCCATCAGCACCAGCCAGAAGACGATGCCGGCGAACTTGCCGATCTGCCACAGGCGACCCAGGTCCACGTACTCATAGCCCTGGTGGCCCAGCCAGAAGTTCCATTCCGGCGGCAGCACCTGGGCAATGGCGAAGTAGTTGCCGATGAAGGAGCCCACGCACACCACGACCAGGGCCCAGAACAGAATGTCCACGCCCAGCTTCTGGTACTTGGGGTCCTTGCCGCCATTGATCAGCGGCGCCAGGAACAGGCCGGCCGCCAGAAAGCCGGTGGCAATCCAGAACAGGGCGCTCTGGATGTGCCAGGTGCGCACCAGCGCATACGGGAACCACTGCGACACATCCACGCCGTAGAACTGCTGGCCTTCGACCGTGTAGTGGGCGGTGAAGCCGCCCAGGAACACCTGGGTGGTGAACAGCGCCACCACCAGGAACAGGTACTTGCCCAGGGCGCGCTGCGACGGGGTCAGTGGCACGCGGCTGAGGGGATCGTGCACCGGCGGGGTAGGATCGTCTTCCTCCTGCTTGCGCAGGAAGGACCAGCCCCAGACCAGAAAGCCCACGCCGGCCATCATTACCACCACGCTCATGATCGACCAGACCAGGTTCTCCCCCGTGGGCTGGTTGCCGATCAGCGGCTCGTGCGGCCAGTTGTTGGTGTAGGTCGCGCCGCTGCCGCCCACATCGGCCGGGCGTTCGGTCGCGGCGGCCCAGGCCGTCCAGAAGAAGAAACCCGCCATCTGCGCGCGGCGTTCCGCGCTGGGCAGGGTGTTTTCCTTCATGGCGAAATGCTCGCGGCTTTTTTGCAGCGCCGGGGCATCGCTGAACAGCTCGTCGTAGTACCGCGCCGTACGCGCAATGGCCTCGGCCCGCAGGTCCGACACCGTGGCCGTGCCCGTGGCGGCATCGAAGGTGTTGCTGCGGTATTCGGTCTTGAGCCGGTCGCGCAGCACAGCCTGGGCGGCGGCATCCAGCTGGGCAAAGGGCTTGCCCTGCTCACGCTCGGCCGCCACCTCCAGCCAGGCCGTCAGTTCGCGGTGCAGCCAGTCGGCCGTCCAGTCCGGCGCCTGGTAGGCGCCATGGCCCCAGATGGAGCCCAGCTGCATGCCCCCGACCGACTGCCAGGCCGTCTGGCCGTCGAGGATGCTTTCCTGCGTGTAGAGCACCTCCCCGCCGGCCGTGGCAACGCGGTCCGGAATCGGCGGCGCCTGGCGGTAGACCTCGCGGCCGTAATAGCCCAGCATGCTGAAGGTGACGATCAGCACCGCGATCAAGGCCAGCCAGTGTTTGCGGTAGCTACCCATGGTGCACCTCCGGGGCCGCCATGGCGGCTGCAGGGTGGTGGTTCAACGAAGTGTTCATAGTGCCTTGCCTGTAACGATGGATGGCAGGCTGTGAGCAAAGCCGGGGCCAGCCCTATCAGGCAATCAAATCAAACACTTGCAACACCATCAGGTGTTTTCCACCCCACCTCAAAAGGTGCAAATCACCCGACGCAGGGTCATAAGCACCCTGCATCACCACGACATCCGGCCACTGCCACACACACGGACTTCGGCAGGGACACCGGGGCGGTCAGAGGCGGCTGGAGCGCGATGCGGCCCACAGGCTGTTCATCTCGGCACAGAATGGCTGGGCGCATTCGGCGCGGCCCTGGTACTGGCAGCCAGCGCGGTTGCATTGGCCGTCGCTGCCATGCTGCTGGCGCTCGCGCGGCAGCTGGCCGCTGGCCTGTTGCTGGGCCATGTGCAGCCAGGGATCTCCGCCCCGCGCCAGCAGGGCCTGGTAGGCCTCCTGCGGCAGCATGCCGGCGGGCAACAGGCCCGCCGTGACCGCCTGCTGTGCGACCTGGCTGGCCGCCATCGGCATGGGCTGAAACTCCAGCTGCAGCACGGCACTGGTGCGCATGGCCTGGGTCTGCGCCGCGGGCAGTCCTTGCGGCGCCAGCACCAGGCCGAACGTGGCATTGGCCAACTGCTGCACACTGCTGCCGTAGGGCAGCAGCAAGGCCCCCAGGGCACTGCCGGACAGTGCCGGACCGCCCCCTGCCAGTTGCGCCCCCAGCGCCTGGCCCAACACGCTTTGCGCCTGGGCCCAGGCCACGGGAACCCGCAGCGTCAAGGTGAAAGCCCGCTCGCCATCCGGGCCCTGCAGCACGCCCTGCTGTACCAGCCAGTTCTGCAACGCCGGCAAGGCGGGCCGCACGGTGGCCGCTGGCGTGCCGGCTCCAGCCGTCTGCCCGGCAGCACCGGAAGCACCTGGCGATGCGGCCGACGCCGCTGCCGCGCCGGCACCTGCGGGCGCCTGTGGCGCAGGAGCAGCGGACGCGGGTGTGGTTGAAGGCGGGACCGGTGCCCCCGCCGTACTGCCGGCCCCGCTTTGCAGCACCGCCTGGGCCAGCGCCGCAGGCCAGGACTGCACGCTGAGCAGTTGCTGCGGCAGCGGCTGGCCGGCCGAAGCCTGCTGCACCAGGGCGGCCAGCAAGGCCTGCCACTGGGGAGTGACCCCACCCGCCGGCCAGTTGGCGGGCAGCTGCACCGTGCCCCCCTGGATCTGCTGCACCAGCTGGGACACCAGCTGGGCAAAGGCCTCTGCCTTGATCGCCTGCTGCGCCTGGGGTGACAGGTTGACGGTCTTGGCCAGGGCCGCCTGCGCCGCCGCCAGGATGGGTGCCACCTGAGCGGCAGAGGCCACGCCCGAGACTGGCAACACGGCACCGGCCGCACTGGTGGCGGCCGTGGGCGCCGCAGCGGCAGGGGCTGCGGTCGGGGTGAGCGAGGAAGGCAGGGAGGTGGTCACGGCCCGACTGTAGAACAGTTGCGCCCGCCAGGCCCTACGGGCATGCCCGGCGGTGCCATGCCAGAGCTACCGCACGGCTCGCTTGCGCTGCAGGCCACCGTGGCAGGGCGTGCCATGTTTCCACCTGGCTGAGGGTGCGCACCGCGCCTTCAGGCGTGGGCGGGATAGAACAGCTTGCGGGTGGTGGTGGACTGCACGGCCCGGGCGATGGCGCCGATATGGTCGGGCGTGGTGCCGCAGCAGCCGCCGACGATATTCACCAGGCCTTCGGCCGCAAATTCATGCACCAGGCGGCCGGTGATGTCGGGGGTCTCGTCAAAGCCGGTGTCGCTCATGGGGTTGGGCAGGCCGGCATTGGGATAGCAGCTGATGAAGGTGTCCGGTGCGGCCTTGGCCAGCTCCTGGATGTAGGGGCGCATCAGCGTGGCACCCAGCGCGCAGTTCAGGCCCACCGACAGCGGGTTGCTGTGGCGCACGCTGTGCCAGAAGGCGGTGACCGTCTGCCCGCTCAGAATGCGGCCCGAGGCATCGGTGACGGTGCCGCTGATCATGATGGGCAGTCGCTCGCCGGTGGCATCGAAGGCTTCCTCGACCGCGAACAGCGCGGCCTTGGCGTTGAGCGTGTCGAAAATGGTTTCCACCAGGATCACGTCCGCGCCGCCTTCGATCAGGGCCACGGTCTGCTCGAAATAGGCCTGGCGCAGCTGCTCGAACGTGACGTTGCGGGCCCCCGGGTCGTTCACGTCGGGGCTGATGGATGCGGTCTTGGGCGTGGGGCCCAGGGCGCCGGCCACATAGCAGATGCGGCCGTTGACGCTGTACTTGTCGCAGGCGGCGCGGGCCAGCTGGGCGCTCTTGAGGTTCATCTCGCGCGCCAGCTCGGCCATGCCGTAGTCCTCCTGCGCCACGGTCGTGGCGCCGAAGGTGTTGGTTTCGATCAGGTCCGCTCCGGCCGCCAGGTACTTTTCATGGATGTCACGGATCACGTCCGGGCGGGTGATGGACAGCAGCTCGTTGTTGCCCTTCACGTCGCGGGGAAAGTCGGTGAAGCGATCGCCTGCGCCATCGGCGCCGCTGTAGCCTTCGCCCCGGTACTGGGCCTCACCCAGCTTGAAGCGCTGGATCATGGTGCCCATGGCCCCGTCGAGGATGACAAGGCGTTGGGCCAGGGTGGCGGGCAGTTCTTGGGCGCGGGTGTAGGTGGGCAGGCTCATAACCCCCGATTGTAGGAAGAGCGGCCCGCCCCGCGCAGCAGCGGGTGCATCGCGGCCCGCGCGGGCCGGCAACCCGTCAGCCGTCACTGCGGCCGGTAATGGCTGCGCGCCATGCGGAAGGTCAGGTTCCAGCGCCGGGGCCCCAGCAGCGGGTGGGCGCCGTCCTGCAGCGGCAGCACCCCGTGGTAGGCCATGCGCGTGGCGCCGCCCCAGACCAGCACATCACCGTGCAGCAGCGTGAAACGCCGCACCGGGCTGCTGCGCTCCAGCCCGCCCCACTGGAAGCGGCAGGGCAACCCCAGCGAGACCGAGACGATGGGCGCGGCCCAGTCCTGCTCGTCCGCATCGCGGTGCAGGCCCATGCGGGCCCCCGGCAGGTACTGGTTGACCAGGCACACATCCGGCGCATAGCCGGGGTAGCCCGCCGCCGCTGCTGCGGCCACGGCCTGGTCACGCAGGAAATCCGGCATCGCCGGCCAGGCCACGCCGGTGTCCGGGTTGGTGGCGCTGTAGCGGTAGCCCGCCGCATCGGTGACCCAGCCGTAGGCGCCGCAGTTGCTCATGCGCACCGACATGGGCTTGCCGCTGGGCGTGCAGCTGGCCCGCAGCGGCTGCAAGGCCAGCACCTGCTGCACGGCGGCTATCCACTGCGTCTGCTGCTCCAGCGCCCAGCCGCGCAGCAGCCAGGCCCCATCGTCGATGGCCATGCGCTCCACGGGCTGGGGCGGGTCATCGAACAGCGAGGCCGTCATGGTGCGTGCCCGGCGGCTTAGATGGGCCGTCCCAGCACGGCCGACAGCGCCTGCACAAAGCGCTGGTTGTCTTCCTGCAGGCCCACGGACACGCGCAGGAACTGGGTGAAGCCCGGCTCCTTCCATGGCTTGATGATGACGCCCTTGGCCAGCAGGCCTTCGGCCACCACGGCTGCATCGCGCCCCACTTCCACAAACAGGAAATTGGTGGCCGACGGCGCCACGCGCAGCCCGGCAGTGCGCAGGCGCTGGGCCAGCGCCTCGCGCTCCAGCACCGTGGCCTGCACGCTGCGGCGCATATAGGCTTCGTCCTTCAGCGCGGCCATGGCCGCCACCTGGGCGGCCTGGTTCACGTTGAACGGTGTGCGCACCCGGTCCAGCAGGGCAATGGTGGCGGCGTCTCCCGCCACGCCATAGCCCACGCGCAGACCGGCCAGGCCCCAGGCCTTGGAGAAGGTGCGCAGCACGATCCAGGGCTTGCCGCAGTCCTGCAGCTGGGCCAGGGTGTCGGGGTAGCCGGGCGTGAGGCTGGCGTATTCCACATAGGCCTCGTCCACCACCAGCAGGGTCTGCGGCGACGCGGCCTGCAGCAGCTGGGCGAACTGCTCGGCCGTCCACATGCAGCCCACCGGGTTGGACGGGTTGGCAATGAACGCCAGCTTGGGCGCACGCTGCAGCGCGGCGCACCAGGCGGCCAGATCGAATTCCAGATCGGCCGTCAGCTCCACCAGCTCCACGCTGGCGCCCATCATGCGCGGGTAGATCTCGTGCAGGCCGAAGGACGGGCGCTGGGTCAGCACCACATCGCCCACGCCGGTGAAGGCCTGGCACAGCATCTGGAGGATGTCTTCCGAACCGTTGCCCAGCACCAGCTGGCCTGGCTGCACCGCGTGGCGGGCGGCCAGTGCATCGCGCAGCGTGGTGGCACTGGCGTCCGGGTAGTACTGGATCTGGCGTGCCAGATCCACCAGGGCCGCGCCCACGCGGGGGCTGGGACCATGGGGGTTCTCGTTGCTGCCCAGGCGGGCGATGTGCTGCACGCCGTAACGGGTGCGCACGGCATCGGACGACAGACCGGCGTTGTAGGCAGGCAAGGTGGGCACTTCGGGGCGTGCCAGTTGGGCAATGTTCTCGTTCATGGCAAAAAAGGCGGCGCGGTGCGGGGTGCCGTCGCCGCCGTTGTCTCTCAGGGTTGTGCCGGCTGCTGCACCCAGGTCAGGGCCGTCTGCAGCAGCTGCTGCAGCGTGGGCTGGAGGGCGCCGGCACGTTCGGGCAGGTAGGCAAAGGGCAGCGTTTCCTGCATGTAGCTGCACTGCGTCAGCTCCAGCTGCACGGCGTGGATGCCCTGCTCCGGCTGGCCGTAATGGCGCGTAATGTAGCCGCCTTTGAAGCGGCCGTTGAGCACCGCCGTGGCGCCGGGGGCCTGCTCGGCAATGGCCAGCAGCTGCTGCGCCAGTTCCGGCGCGCAGCTGGCGCCATCGGCGGTTCCCAGGTTCAGATCGGGCAGCTTGCCGTCGAAAAAACGCGGCAGCACCGAGCGGATGGAATGCGCATCCCACAGCAGCACACGGCCATGCTCGGCACGCAGGCGGTCCAGCTCGGCACGCAGCTGGGCATGGTAGGGCGCCCAGTAGGTGCTGCGGCGGCGCGCCACTTCGGCGTCGTCCGGCTGGTCCTCGGCACGCTGGTACAGGGGCGTGTCGTCAAAGGTGTCCACCGGGCACAGGCCGGTCACGCTCTGGCCGGGGTAGAGGCTGGCCCCATCGGGGGAGCGGTTCAGGTCCACCACATAGCGCGAATGGGTGGCCGCCAGGATGGAGGCGCCCATGGCCTTGGCAAAGGCGTAGAGCTCGGGCATATGCCAGTCGGTGTCGGGCACCTGGCGGGCTTCGTCGGTGAGCAGGGCCGCGATGTCGGCCGGCACATGCGTGCCCGCGTGCGGCATGGACACCAGCAAGGGCAGGGAGCCCTGGTGGAAATGGAAGGGAGCGATATCGGTCATAGCGTGCATGGGAGAGATGCGGGCCTGGGAGGCCAGGTGGTTTACAGGTCGAACACCTTGCCGGGGTTCATCAGATTCAGCGGGTCCAGCGCAGCCTTGATGGCGCGCATGGCCGCCAGTTCCTGCGGCGTGCGGCTGGCATGCAGGAAAGGCTTTTTGTGCAGGCCGATGCCGTGCTCGGCCGAGACGCTGCCGTGGAACCGTTCCACCTGCGCGTACAGCGCGGCTTCCACCGCGTCGCATTCGCCGCGGACGGTGGCGCCGTCGGTGGAGACATGCAGATTGCCATCGCCCACATGGCCGAAGAACAGCGTGTGGTGGCCGGGCCAGCGCGCATCGAAGTCCGCCTGGATGGCTTGCGCAAAACGGCCGATGTCGGCCTGCGGCAGGCTGACATCGAAATTGATCGGGGGGTGCATCTGGGTGTTCAGCTCGGCCGGCGCTTCGCGCAGCTTCCACAGCGTGCGGGCCTGGGTGTGCGACTGGGCGATCACGGCGTCGGCCACTTCACCTGCTTCCATGGCTTCGCCCAGGGCCTCTTCCACGGCATCGCGCAGACTGGCTTCGTCCTTGCCGTCCACGTCGATCAGCGCCAGCAGCGGGTGGCGCTCGGCCAGCGGGGCCTGCAGTTTCTGCCACTGGATGGAGGCCTGCACAAAGCTGTCCCACATCAGCTCGAACGCGGCCACGCTGTTGCCGAAACGGCCTTGCATGCGCTGCAGCACGGCCAGCGCAGCGTCGAAATGCGGCACCGCCACCAGGGCCGTGGCCTTGGCCTGGGGCATGGGGCGCAGGCGCAGCAGCACGCGGGTGATGACGCCCAGCGTCCCTTCGGCGCCGATGAAGAACTGCTTGAGGTCGTAGCCGGTGTTGTTCTTCAGCATGGGGCGCAGCATGGGCAGCACCGTGCCGTCGGCCAGCACCACTTCCAGACCCAGCACCTGCTCGCGCATCATGCCGTGCTGCAGCACGCCGTTGCCGCCGGCATTGGTGGAGACATTGCCGCCGATCTGGCAGCTGCCGCGTGCGCCCAGGTCCACGCCGAACACCATGCCGGCCGCCACGGCGGCTTCCTGCACCGCCTGCAGCGTGACACCGGCCTGCACCGTCACCAGGCCGGTGCGGGCGTCCACGGCTTCCATGGCATTCATGCGCTCCAGCGACAGCGCCACACAGCCTTGCACCGGCACGGCACCACCGGCCAGGCCGGTCAGACCGCCCTGCGGCACCACGGCGATGCGGTGGGCATGGCACAGGCGCAGCACGGCCGCCACCTCCTCGGTGCTGCGCGGACGCACCAGGGCCAGCGGGGCCACGGGCGGCTGGCCGCTCCAGTCGGTGTGGAAGCGCGCTTCCACCGCAGCGCCCGTCTGGACGGCCGCGTCGCCCAACTGCTGCTGCAGCGCGGAGAGAAAAGAGTCGATGGAGGGAAGGGACATGGGAGCAGGAAACCTTTTCAAACGGCACACAGCCCCCGGGGTGAGCCGGGGGCTGCGGGAGATGCACCTCGGCATTGTCGTGCCATGCGCCCGGTGCCGTCAGGCCCTGCGGCAATTCCGCTGTGGCCCATCGGGCAAGTGCGCCCCCTCAGAACACGTGGGCGTAGCGCAGCAGCAGAAAGTTCTCGCCCGGATTGGGCTCCTTGATGCCGGCATTGGAGCTGTGCTGGATGCGCAGCGACAGCTCATGCGCCCGCTGGGGGCCGAAGTTGCGCCCCAGCCCCAGATGGCTGGAGAAGTTGACCCGGCTGCCGAAGGCATCGCTGCCATTGCGGTAGTGGCGGCTGAACCAGCTCACACCGGTTCCCAGTTCCACAAACCAGGGGGATTGGCCCCCAGCACCACGCCAGCGCAGGCTGGGCCCCAGGCCCAGCACCAGGGTGTTGCGCCGCGCCGATGCCTGCGGGCGGCTGGACCAGTTGCCCAGATACCCGTCCCACTGCCCGCGCACCACACCGCTGCCCAGTGCCCAGGACCAGCTGGTCCAGGGCCAGGTCAGGCCCACGGTGGTGGCGTAGGCTTCTCGCTCACCCGCCCCGCCCTGCAGGTACAGGGTGGGGGCTTCCTGGGCCCGGGCCGGGCTCCCGGCCGCCAGGGCGGCAAAGACGGTGACGCCGGTGGCGATCCCGCGCAGGGCGTGGACATGCATGGGCTGCTCCTCGGTGGAATGGCCAGACGGTCGGGGCTGGCCTGTGTGTGTGGCCTGCCCAGTCTGCAGAGAAAACCGCGGCCCCGGAGTAGGCCGGCGGGCCGCACGCTGTCAGCCAATGCCGCATTGGCTGGGGCACCCGGGGAGCCACGCCAAGCCCCTGCAATGCCGTTGCGCGGACGGGCCGGCGCACAATAGCGGCCGCCACCGTCGGTGGACCTCCCGATAAAAACTCCCTCTACAGCCCGCCCTGCCTGCACCGCGCGCTCACTTTTCGAGATTCCCCTTGTCTGCCGCCCTGTCCACCCTCCAGAACGTTTTTGGCTATGCCTCCTTCCGGGGCCCCCAGGCAGCCATCGTGGACCAGGTGGTGGCGGGCGGCGATGCGCTGGTGCTGATGCCCACCGGGGGCGGCAAAAGCCTGTGCTACCAGGTGCCCGCCATCGTGCGCCAGCAGGCCGGACAGGGCGTGGCCATTGTGGTGTCGCCGCTGATCGCGCTGATGCACGACCAGGTGGGCGCGCTGCACGAAGCCGGGGTGAGTGCGGCGTTCCTGAATTCGTCCCTCAGCTACGACGAAGCCCAGCAGGTGGAATGGCAGCTGCAAAGTGGCCAGCTGACCCTGCTCTATGCCGCCCCCGAGCGGCTGGTGACGCCGCGCTTCCTGGGCCTGCTGGATGACCTGCACGCCCAGGGCCAGCTGAGCCTGTTTGCCATCGACGAAGCGCACTGCGTGAGCCAATGGGGCCATGACTTCCGCCCCGAATACCGTGCCCTGTCGGTGCTGCACGAGCGCTATGCCGGCGTGCCGCGCATCGCGCTGACGGCCACGGCCGATGCGCTGACGCGGGCCGACATCGTCGAGCGCCTGCATCTGGAACAGGCACAGCAGTTCGTCAGCAGCTTCGACCGGCCCAACATCCGCTATACCATCGTCGAGAAAAAGGATGTGACGCAGCAGCTGCTGCGCTTCATCCAGAACGAGCATGCGGACGAAGCCGGCGTGGTGTACTGCCAGTCGCGCCGCCGGGTGGAGGAAATCGCCCAGACCCTGCAGCAGGCCGGCATCAACGCCCTGCCCTACCACGCGGGCTTCCCGTCCGAAGTGCGCCAGCAGCACCAGGACCGCTTCCTGCGCGAAGAAGGCATCGTGATGGTGGCCACCATCGCCTTCGGCATGGGCATCGACAAACCCGATGTGCGCTTTGTGGCCCACGTGGACATGCCCAAGAACATCGAGGGCTACTACCAGGAAACCGGCCGCGCCGGCCGCGACGGGCTGCCCGCCCATGCCTGGATGGCCTATGGCCTGAGTGACGTGGTCAACCAGCGGCGCATGATCGACGAAGGCGGGGCCGAGGAAGAGTTCAAGGCCGTGCTGCGCAGCAAGCTCGATGCCCTGCTGTCGCTGGCCGAAGCCACCGACTGCCGCCGCGTGCGCCTGCTGCAGTACTTCGGGGAAACCTCCAGCCCCTGCGGCAATTGCGACAACTGCCTGCACCCCCCCACCGTGTGGGACGGCACGGACGCCGCGCGCAAGCTGCTGTCCACCATCTACCGCGTGCACGAGATGAGCGCCCTCACCTTTGGTGCCGGCCACATCATGGACGTGCTGCGCGGCAAGGACACCGACAAGGTGCGCCAGTTCCTGCACGACAAGGTCTCCACCTTCGGCATCGGCAAGGGCTACAGCGAAACCCAGCTGCGCGGCGTGATGCGCCAGCTGCTGGCCACCGGCGCTCTGGGCCTGCACAAGGTGACCAGCGAAAACAGCGGCCATGTGTTCGACACCCTGTGCCTGACCAGCGGCTCCCGCGACGTGCTGCGCGGCGAGGTGCAGGTGCAACTGCGCGAAACCGTGGCGGCGGCCCGCAGCCGCAGCACCAAGCGCGGCGTGCAGCCCAATGCCGCCGCCGCCAACCTGGGCCCGGATGCGCAGGCGCGCTTCATCAACCTCAAGGCCTGGCGTTCGGAAGTGGCCAAATCGCACAATCTGCCGGCCTATGTGATCTTCCAGGATGCCACCTTGGCCGCGATCGCCGAGCAATGCCCCGGCTCGCTCCAGGCCCTGGGCAGCATCAGCGGCATCGGCAGCAAAAAGCTGGATGCCTACGGCGCGGAAGTCCTGCGGGTCATCGGCGGCCCCTCGGTCTGAGGCCCGCCTGCGGGCACCGCCCGCCGCCCCCGCAGGCGGCGATCGGGAAACCTGCTAATACCCGCACACCGGCAAACCCGCCATACTGCCCCGCTACTGCTGCTGGGAGGTATGACGATGGCTTCTGACGACACCCACGAGGTTTTCAACCAGGTCGATGAACCGTGCCAGCAGGCACCGCTGCAGCATGATGCGGCCCTGCTCCACGCCGTGCAGCAGGACCACGCCAGCTGGGCCCTGCCCTCGCTGCAGGACTACGCCCAGCGCGTCACCTCGCCGGCCACCTGGCAATGGGCCCAGCTGGCCAATACCCATGCCCCCAGGCTCCAGGCCTTCGATGCCCGCGGGCGGCGCACCAACACCGTGCACTACCACCCCTGCTGGCATGCCCTGCTCACGCTGTACCGCGAACAGGGCCTGGTCGGGCTGCCCTACGAGAACACCCGCGCCGGCCGCTGGACCGCCTGGGCAGCGGGCTTCTATCTGCACGGCCAGGTGGAACAGGGCTCGCTGTGCCCCGCCACCATGACCACCGCCGCCATCGGCGTGCTGCGCCACGAGACCGCGCTGTGGCCCCACATCAAGGCCGGGCTGCTGTCCCGCCACTTCGATGCCCAGGACCGTCCCTGGCCCGACAAGCAGGCGCTGTGGGTGGGCATGGGCATGACGGAAAAACAGGGCGGCTCCGACGTGCGCGCCAACACCACGCAGGCCGTGCCCGACGAGGCATCCGGGCGCGGCCAGGCCTACCGGCTCACGGGGCACAAATGGTTTTTCTCGGCGCCGATGAGCGATGCCCACCTGGTGGTGGCGCAAACGCCCGACGCCGGCCCCGCCTGCTTCTGGGTGCCACGCTGGCAGCCCGACGGCACGCGCAACGCCGTGCACCTGCTGCAGCTCAAGGACAAGGTGGGCAACCGCAGCAACGCCAGCAGCGAGGTGGAATTCCATGGCGCCTACGGCCTGCTGCTGGGCGAGCCCGGCCGGGGCATTCCCACCATCATCGAGATGGCCACCACCACCCGCCTGTGCTGCGTGCTGGGCAGCAGTGCCATCCTGCGCCAGGCGCTGGTCCAGGCGCTGCACCATGCCCAGCGCCGCCAGGCCTTTGGCAAGCCGCTGGTGCAGCAGCCGCTGATGCGCAGCGTGCTGGCCGACCTGGCGCTGGAAAGCGAAGCCGCCACCATGCTGGCCATGCGCCTGGCCCGCGCCTTCGAAGCCTGCGAAGGCGCCGACCCGGCCCCGGCAGAGCGGGCCTGGAAACGCCTGATGACACCGGCCGCCAAGTTCTGGGTCTGCAAGCGCGCGGTCGAGGTGGCAGGGGAAGCCATGGAGGTGCTGGGCGGCAACGGCTATGTGGAGCCCGCCGTGGTGGCACGGCTGTTCCGCGAAGCGCCGGTCAACAGCATCTGGGAAGGCTCGGGCAACATCATGTGCCTGGACATGCTGCGTGCGCTGGGCCGGGAGCCCGAAGGCAGCCAGGCCCTGCTCGCCCACCTGATGGATGCCGCCGGGGAAGACAGCCACCTGCTGACCGAGCTCCATGCCCTGCAGGCCCTGCTGCACCGCCCCCCTGCCGAGCAGGAGCTGCTGGCCCGCCTGATCGCCCAGAAGCTGGTGCTGGTAGCCCAGGCCTGCCTGCTGCGCCGCCATGCCCCGTCCTGGGTGGCCGACGCCTTCATCGCCACCCGCATCGTGCACGGCAGCGCCCGCGTGGTGGGCGCCATCGACGCCCGTACGCTGGATGTGGCGGCGCTGCTGGAACGCGCCTTGCCGGCCTGAACCCGCGCCACCCAACCGTTCCGTGCGCCCACCGCCCGGACCGCACTGTGGCGCCCGGCAGACACGGGGCGGGGTCCGCGCAGCCTCTGTGGGGCGATGCGCCCGCATGGAATTGCAGAGTCCATAGAATACGAACAATTCTTATTCATAGGCTCCAGACTTTTCCATGTCCGCTTCCCTCAGCGCTGCAGCCCATACCCTGCAGACGTTCTACCTGCAGCACCATGGCTGGCTGGTGGCGCGGCTGCGCCGCAAGATCGGCTGCCCCTGGGACGCGGCGGATCTGGCGCAAAGCACGTTTTTGCGCGCCTGGACGGCGCCCGGTCCGCCACTGGACCAGGTGGCGGAGCCCCGCGCCTATCTGACCACCATTGCCCAGCGCCTGCTGTCCAACCACCTGCGCCGGCGCCAGATCGAACGCGCCTACCTGGAGGCGCTCGGCGCCCTGCCCGACCCCGTCGCACCGCCCCCCGATGTGCAGCTGATGGTGCTGGAAACCCTGGTCGCCATCGACCAGTTGCTGGACGGCCTGCCCGCCGTGGCCCGCCAGGCCTTTTTGCTGTGGCGGCTGGAAGAGCTGACCCAGGAAGAAATTGCCCAGCAGCTCGGTCTCTCCCGCACCACGGTACGCCGCCACCTGGCCACAGCCGCCGAGCGCTGCTACTTCGGCATGGGGGAGTGAGATGGACCAACCGGCTCCCCCTCCTCCGGCTACGGCCACCATCCCGCCTGCCGTGGCCCGTGCCGCCGTGCACTGGCTGCTGACCCTGGACGATGACAGCGCCCCACCCTCCGAACGCACCCGGCAGCAATGGCAGCGCTGGCTGCAGGCCGACCCGCTGCATGCCCAGGCCTGGCAGCGCATCGCCACCCTGGATGCACAGTGGCAGCAGCAGCTGCTGCACGGCCTGCCGGCCTCGGTCGCGCGCCAGGCCTTGACCGCGTCCGGCCACGGCCGGCGCCATGCCCTGCGTCTGGCACTGCTGCTGACGGCCGGCACCGGCGGCCTGCTGGCCTGGCAGCAGAGCGGCCTGGGCCAGCCCCACTGGCAGCGCCTGGCGGCCGACCTGGCCACGGCCACGGGGG
Organism: Comamonas terrigena NBRC 13299; assembly: GCF_006740045.1. Lineage (NCBI taxonomy): Bacteria > Pseudomonadati > Pseudomonadota > Betaproteobacteria > Burkholderiales > Comamonadaceae > Comamonas > Comamonas terrigena. The sequence goes on along the minus strand of NZ_AP019749.1, from coordinate 90,377 downwards.
AGCAACGCAGCCGCGAGCTGGCCGACGGCACGCGGCTGTGGCTCAACACCGCCACGGCGGTGAACCTGCACTACAGCGCCACCGAACGCCTGATCGTGCTGCGCGCCGGTGAAATCCTGGTGCACAGCGCGCCTGACAACACCCCGGATGCCACCACCGGCCAGCCACGTCCGCTGCGGGTGCGCACGGCCGAAGGCCTGGTGCGCGCCATCGGCACCCGCTTCACGGTGCGCCAGCACGCACAGCACACCAGCGTGGCGGTGCTGGAAGGCGCGGTGGAGCTGCGCCCGGCCCAGGCTCCGCAGGACGCGCTGCGCCTGGAAGCCGGAGAGCAGGCCACGCTCGGACGCAGCCAGGCCGGTCCTGCCACCCCCTTGGCCGAAGGCGCGGGGGCCTGGCACGACGGCATGCTGGTGGTGAACGACATGCCCCTGCCCGACTTCCTGGCCGAGCTGTCGCGCTACCGCTCCGGCCTGCTGCGCTGTGCCCCCGATGCCGCCGGCCTGCGGGTCTCGGGCGCCTACCCCCTGGCCGACACGGACCGGGTGCTGAACGCCCTCACCCGTGCCCTGCCGGTGCAGCTGCAAGCGCGCACCCGCTGGTGGGTCACGGTGGAACGCCGCAGCTGACGCCGGCAATTCACTCCGAATTGCATAGCAGACCAGGCTTTCCTGGAAAACATCTGCGGCCTTCTTCTCAAAAATCGGCAAAAAAACCGGCCATTTCCGGCCCCTTGCGTGTCAAGCCCCTCAGACGGACTGCGCCCACGCGCCAGCCCTGCTTTTTGCCTATCCACCGAGGGATTCCACCGCATGAACCGCCGACCGCTTCACCCCCAACCCACCGCCACGGCGCGGGCCACCCAGTTGCTGTGCGCCAGCCTGATCGCCTGCGCCACGGCCCTGCCCGCCCTGCCGGCGCTGGCCCAAACCAGCACCGCCCAGGCACAGCGCAACTACACCATCCCCGCAGGCACGCTGGCCTCGGCCCTGAACCGCCTGGGCCGCGAATCCGGAGCACTGATCAGCTTTGCCCCCGATCTGGTGGCCGGTCTGCAGACCAGCGGTGCCCAGGGCACACAGGGCGTGGCCCAGTCCCTGGCCGCCCTGCTGGCCGGCACCGGCCTGGAAGCCGTGCCCGACGCCAGCGGCGCCTACGCGCTGCGCCGCATCCCCGAAGCCGCCCAGCGCAGCAGCGGCGGCGCGGCCACGCTGGCTGAAGTGAAGGTGACGGCCGCCGCCACGGTGGCGGACGGGACCACCGAAGGCACGGGCCGCTACACGGCCGCAGGCCCCAGCGGTGCCGCCACCGGCTTGGCGCTGACGCTGCGCGAGACCCCGCAGTCGGTCACCGTCTTCACCCGCCAGCGCATGGAAGACTTCAAGCTGCAGACGCTGACCGATGTGATGGAGCAGACGCCCGGCCTGACGGTGAGCCGCCAGAACCAGATGGTCACCTACAACGTGCGGGGCAGCACCGCCAACCTGCAGGTGGACGGCTCGCGCCAGCTCTCCAGCGGCTGGGGCTTCAACACCCACACGCTCTACACCATGGACGACCTGGCCGACATCGACCGCGTCGAGGTGCTCAAGGGCTCGTCCGGCCTGATGAATGGTGACGGCAACTACGGCGCCACGATCAACCTTATCCGCAAGCGCCCGACCAAGGAATTCCAGGCCCATGTGGAGGCCAGCGCCGGCAGCTGGGACAGCTACCGCGCCGATGCCGACATTGCCGGCCCGCTGAATGCCGAAGGCAGCCTGCGCGGGCGGCTGGTGCTGTCGGAAAAGCGCGCCCGCGGCTTCCGCGACTACGAGGACTCCAGCGGCCGCATGGTCTACGGCACGCTGGAATACGACCTCTCGCCCGACACCCTGCTGAGCGCCGGTGTCACCTACCGCGAACGCTCGCTGCACGGCTCCGGCGCCACCACGCCCCTCCAGGCCTATTCCGGTACCGGCGCCTTTGTGGGCTGGATGCCGCGTTCATACAACAACGGCGCGCGCTGGGCCGGCTACGAGCAAAAAGGCCTGAACCTGTTCACCCGGCTGGAGCACAACTTCGGCCAGGGCTGGAAGGCCAAGCTGCAGCTGGTGCACGAGGAAATCGACGTGCCCGAACAGCTGCTGGGCTATATGAACAACGCCCTGCCGGGCGCCGTGAACTTTGGCCGCTATGGCGAGAACACGACGCGCAACCAGAGCATCCAGCTGGACGTGCAAGGGCCCTTCTCCCTGTTCGGCCGCCAGCACGATCTGCTGCTGGGTGCCGGGGCCTCCAAGAGCCGCATCAATCTGCAGCGCGGCGGCGGCGACAACACCACGCTGGGCGCGCTGGGCCTGGACTATGCCCAGGGCGGCGGCGCGCTGCCGAATGTCAACCTCAGCGGCCTGACCTACTCCGACGACCTGTTCAGCCGCAAGCGCAACTATGTCTATGCGGCCGGCCGCTTCAGCCTGGCCGACCCGGTCAAGCTGATCGTCGGCGCCCGCGCCACCAACTACGACCAGAAAGATGTCTCCGACGTCAGCTGGTACAACTACGACCTGCACGAACGCGGCGTGGTGACCCCGTATGCCGGGGTGGTGGTGGATGTGGCCCGCGACGTGTCGCTGTATGCCAGCTACGCCAGCATCTTCCAGGCCCAGAGCGCCAAGAACGCCAGCGAACAGACGCTGCCGCCGGAAGAGGGCAAGACCTACGAGATCGGCGCCAAGGGCGAGTTCTTTGACAAGCGCCTGAACGCCAGTGCCGCCTACTTCTGGATGAAGACCGACAACACCGCCGAAACCGTGGGCCAGACGCCTGCGGGCGAGACCATCTCGCGGGCGGTCAGCGGCGTCACGCGCCGCGGCTGGGAGCTGGAGCTGTCCGGTGAGCTGGCCCGCGGCTGGCAGTTGCAGGGCGGCTTTGTGATGAACAGCAGCACGCTGGACTCGTCCAGCACCACGCCCAAGTACCAGTTCAAGCTGGGCACCACCTACCAGTTCCGCGATTCGGCCCTGCAAGGGCTGACCGTGGGCGCGGCCACCCGCTGGCAGAGCGACATCTCCACCAGCCGGGGGGCGACCACGCTGCGCCAGGACGCCTACTGGCTGGTGGATCTGATGGCCCGCTACCAGGTCGACCGCCACTGGAGCGTGGCCGCCAATGTGAACAACGCGCTGGACAAGCGCTACTTCGCGGGCGTGACCAACTTCAACGCCCAGGGGCTGTTCTACACCTGGGGCGCACCGCGCAGCCTGAACCTCAGCGCGCGCTACGACTTCTGACGCAGCGCTGCCTGCGCGGCCGAAGGCGGCGCAGGCAAACGGCACAGAAGCCGTTGGGGGGAGCCTGCCCGGCGCCAAGGCCGGGCAGAGCGCTATCGGCGACCGGCGCCCCATGCGCAGCGCACCGGCGCTCGCTATGCATGGCTGCCGATGGCAGCGGCAGTGCGGCAGATATGGCAATCTGTCAGACTTTGCCGCCTGCCCTTTCCGCACCCGCCCGACCATGCTGACCTACGCCGATATCCAAGCCGCCGCCACCCGACTGCGTGACCAGGTGCTGCAAACGCCCTGCGTCGAATCCGAGACGCTCTCGCAGATCGTGGGCGCACAGGTGTTCCTCAAGTTCGAGAACCTGCAGTTCACGGCCTCCTTCAAGGAACGTGGCGCCAGCAACCGGCTGCAGCTGCTGAGCGCCGAGGAAAAGGCGCGCGGCGTGATTGCCATGAGCGCCGGCAACCACGCCCAGGGCGTGGCCTACCACGCACAGCGCATGGGCCTGCGTGCCGTGATCGTGATGCCGCGCTTCACCCCCGGCGTGAAGGTGGAGCGCACCCGTGGCTTTGGCGCCGAAGTGGTGCTGCACGGCGACACCCTGGAGGAGGCGCGCCAGCACGCCTTCCTGCTCTCCAAGGAACAGAACCTGACCTTTGTCCACCCCTTCGACGACGAGGCCGTGGCGGCCGGCCAGGGCACGCTGGCCCTGGAAATGCTGGCCGTCCAGCCCGACCTGGACACCCTGGTGGTGGCCATCGGCGGCGGCGGCCTGATTGCCGGGGTGGCCACGGCCGCCAAGGCGCTCAAGCCCGGCATCCGCGTGGTGGGGGTGCAGACGCAGCGCTTTCCGTCCATGCTCAACGCCGTGCAGGGCACGGACCTGCCCATGGGCCAGTCCACCATCGCGGAAGGGATTGCCGTGGCCACGGCCGGCACCATCACCCGCGAGGTGGTCAAACGGCTGGTGGACGAGCTGCTGCTGGTGGATGAAGGCGATATCGAGCAGGCCGTGCTGATGCTGCTGGAGATCGAGAAGACCCTGGTCGAAGGCGCGGGCGCTGCCGGTCTGGCCGCCCTGATCCGCCACCGCGAGAAGTTCGCCGGCCAGAAGGTGGGCCTGATCCTGTCCGGCGGCAACATCGATCCGCTGCTGCTGGCCGCCATCATCGAGCGCGGCATGGTGCGCTCCGGCCGTCTGGCGCGCGTGCGCGTCAGTGCACGCGATGTGCCCGGCGTGCTGGCCCAGATCACCGCCACCGTGGCCGCCGCCGGCGCCAACATCGAGGAAGTCCACCACCAGCGCGCCTTCACGCTGCTGGCCGCGCAGAACGTGGAAATCGACTTTGTGCTGCAGACCCGCAACCAGCAGCATGTGGAACAGGTACTGGAAGCGCTGCGGGCAGCCGGCATGCAGGCAGCCCGCGCCTGAGATCCTTGGGTACCGTGGCGCCCCGCCCCCTGGCTGTGGGGCGGAGTGACGGCCCCCGGCGGTGGAGCCGGCCTGCCACGCCCCCGGACCTGCGCCGTGGATAACCCTGTAGCCGGGCCGTGGCGTCCCTTCCACAATGGCAGGACGAACGAGGTCTGCGTGGCGCACCCGCCACCTGGTTGTCCGACTGCCCGCAAGGAGTGAACGCATGAGCCATGACCCCGCTGCCCACGATGCGCAGCCCCAGATCAATCCCGACGACGCCGCCGAGGCGGTGGTGCCCCTGATTCCCATCGTGCTGCCGCTGGTGGGGGCCGTGATGATGTTCCTACTGGCCTTCATCGCCGTGAACATGGCGTAAACGGCACCCGCCTTCGAAAACTGCCCCGCAAGGGGCTTTTTTCATGCCGGCGAATTTCTGCTTTATGCATATCTTTATGCATATGAGACATAGTTTTCCGGGTTGTCCCACTGGCTTTTTACAGCCGCCTTCCTAGAATGACTTTCCCGGCGCCGGTCATCGGCTGCCTGATAGCGCCCGCAGTGCCCTTATGGACGAGCTGCTTTGCCCAACCGCCCCTTGTTGGTACGCCCCGCGCGTGCCCGGTTCGGCAAAACCGTTTACCCACTATCAGGAGATCCTTCGATGAACGCCCTCGCCCCCCAGGCCCTGCAGCTGCAGGCGCCCGCCTTCGTGAAAAACCCCAAGCTGATCGCCTGGGTGGCCGAAATGGCCGCACTGTGCAAGCCCGCCCGGATCCACTGGTGCGACGGCTCGCAGGAAGAGTACGACGCCCTCTGCCAGCAGCTGGTGGACGCCGGCACGTTCAAGAAACTCAACCCCGCCAAGCGCCCCGGCAGCTTTCTGGCCTGGTCCGACCCGTCGGACGTGGCCCGCGTCGAAGACCGCACCTACATCTGCTCGGCCCGCAAGGAAGATGCCGGCCCCACCAACAACTGGATGGCCCCCGCCGAGATGCGTGCCACTTTGCAGCCGCTGTTTGACGGCTGTATGACAGGCCGCACCATGTATGTGGTGCCGTTCTCCATGGGCCCGCTGGGTTCGCCCATTGCCCACATCGGCATCGAGCTGTCCGACAGTGCCTATGTGGCCGTCAACATGCAGATCATGACCCGCATGGGCAAGGCCGTGTACGACGTGCTCGGCACCGACGGCGAGTTCGTGCCCTGCGTGCACACCGTGGGCGCGCCGCTGGCGGCTGGCGAAACCGACCAGACCAGCTGGCCTTGCAACCCCACGACCAAGTACATCGTCCACTACCCCGAAACGCGCGAAATCTGGTCCTACGGCTCGGGCTACGGCGGCAATGCCTTGCTGGGCAAGAAGTGCTTTGCACTGCGCATTGCCTCCACCATGGGCCGCGACCAGGGCTGGCTGGCCGAACACATGCTGATCCTGGGCGTGACCAACCCCGAAGGCCAGAAGTACCACGTGGCGGCGGCCTTCCCCAGCGCCTGCGGCAAGACCAACTTCTCCATGCTGGTGCCGCCCACCGGCTTCGAAGGCTGGAAGGTCACCACCATCGGTGACGACATCGCCTGGATCAAGCCCCAGGCCGATGGCTCGCTGCGCGCCATCAACCCCGAAGCGGGGTATTTCGGTGTGGCTCCGGGCACCAACCTGCTGACCAACCCGAACTGCATGCAGAGCCTGGACAAGAACGTCATCTTCACCAACGTGGCGCTGACCGATGACGGCGATGTGTGGTGGGAAGGCCTGGAAAAAGACCAGGGCAAGCTGCCGGACCATCTGATCGACTGGAAGGGCCAGGACTGGACCCCGGCCATCGCCAAGGAAACCGGCGCCAAGGCCGCCCACCCCAACGCCCGCTTCACCGTGGCCGCGACCAACAACCCCGCGCTGGACGAAGCCTGGGACGACCCCAAGGGCGTGAAGATCGATGCCATGATCTTCGGCGGCCGCCGCTCCACCACCGTGCCGCTGGTGACCGAAGCCCGCAACTGGACCGAAGGCGTCTACATGGCCGCCACCATGGGTTCCGAGACCACGGCCGCCGCCTTTGGCGCGCAAGGCGTGGTGCGCCGCGATCCGTTCGCCATGCTGCCGTTCGCCGGCTACAACATGAGCGACTATTTCCAGCACTGGCTGAACCTGGGGGCCAAGATCGAAGCCCAGGGCGCCACGCTGCCCAAGATCTTCACCACCAACTGGTTCCGCAAGGACGCCGACGGCAAGTTCGTCTGGCCCGGCTACGGTGAGAACATGCGCGTGCTGAAGTGGATGATCGACCGCATCGAAGGCCGTGCCCAGGGCCAGCAGACCGCGTTCGGCGTGGCCCCCACCTATGGCGAAATCAACTGGACCGGCCTGGACTTCAGCGCCGACCAGTTCGCCAGCGTGACCAGCATCGACAAGGCCGCCTGGAACGAGGAAATGCAGCTGCACACCGCCCACTTCGACCAGCTGGCCTACAACCTGCCGCAGGAACTGCTGGCCACCAAGAAAGCGCTGGAAGCCCGCCTGGCCGCCTGAAGCCGTTGTTCCAAACAGGTGCCTCGTATGCAGATGCTTCCGGTGTCTGCCTGCCACAGGCGCCTGCAAAGCCAAAGGAGCGTGCAAAGCACGCTCCTTTTTTCATGGCATGAAAAAAGCCACGGCCTGGTGGGCGGTGGCTTTCGACAGAGGGGCTGCAGCGGGTGCCGCAGCCGGCGCGGAACGGGAATCCGCGTATCAGCGTTCCTGGCGGTCCATGGCGCGGGCCAGGTCGGCCATCAGACGGGCGTCCTGCAGGGCCATGTTCCAGGTGCGTTCATCTTCTGCTGCCATGCGGCGGCTGTGTTGCCAGGCGCGCAGGCCCTGGCGCAGCGACACCAGGCTGCGGCGCACGGAGGACATGCTCAGTGCCCATCCGGCCAGCGCCAGCACCCACAGCAGCATGCCCACCAGCAGGGCCGAGCCTTCGCCGGCCGACGCAAATGCGGCCAGCAGGGCCATCACGGCCACCAGGGGCCAGACAAAGGAAAAATGTGCGGAACGGCGCACGGGGGCAGCCGCTTCCTGGACCGGGCGGTATTCGGCGGTCAGGGAAATTTGCTCGGCACCGGGGTGCACGACACAGTAAGAGTTGTAGATGAAATTGCTCATGGCAGTAAAACCCCTGGGAACATCGCTTGTGGCGAAATGCTGGGCGATGGAAGAACTATAGGGTTTACCCCATGCTTGTTCAAATTTATATTTTGAATCTACAGTATTCACATCAGTGATGACAACGCCATGACACCGCTTAACTTCCGCACCCTGGACCTGAACCTGCTGCGCGTGTTCGACGAGGTCATGTCCGAACGCAGCCTGACCCGCGCCGCCGAAAACCTGGCCATCACCCAGCCCGCCGTCAGCAACGCCATGCGCCGCCTGCGCGATGCCATGGGCGACGAGTTGCTGGTACGCCACGGCCAGGGCGTGCAGCCCACGCCCCGCGCCCAGGCGCTGTGGCCCGTGGTGCGCGAAGCGCTGGCCAGCCTGGCCGACAACCTGGCGCCTGAACGCTTTGACCCCGCCACCGCCAAGACCACGCTGGTGCTGGTGATGGCCGACGCCACCGCGGGCACGCTGATTCCGCACCTGCTGGAGATCCTGGAGGTGGAGGCGCCCGGCGTGACGGTGCGCATCCTGCCGCTGACCACGCGCGACCCGCGCAGCCTGCTGGACGAGGAAACCGCCGATCTGGCCATCGGCAACTTTCCGGCCGTACTGGCCGATCTGACGGCCCGCGCCCAGTCCGGCGCCCTGGTGGCCTACGAAAGCCGGCGCCTGTATGACGGCCAGTACGTGGCCGCCATGCGCCGCGACCACCCGCTGTCGCGCCAGCCTTTGACGCTGGAGCGCTACTGCGCCGCGCGCCATGCGCTGGTCAGCTTCTCCGGCCGGGCCTGGGGCTTCATCGACGAAGCCCTGGCCTCGCTGGGCAAGAAGCGCCACATCGCGCTGACGGTGAACCAGTACGGCACCGCGGCCCGCGTGGTGGCGCAGACCGATCTGGTGACGGTGATGCCGCGCCACTTCGTGCCCATCAGCCACATGGCCGAGGAGCTGCACATTGCCAAGCTGCCGCTGGACGTGATGGCCGTGCATGTGGATGCGCTGTGGCACAAGCGCGGCCCCAACCGACCGGCCTACGACTGGATGGTGCAGGCCTTGGGCCGGGCCGCACAGCAGGCGCTGGCATTGCAGCATCCGCTGTGACCCGCCGCAACGGCGCGGTGCGACATTCCGGGACAATAGCGCTCCATGCGCATCCAGCTTTTGTCCGACCTGCACTTGGAAGTGCATCCGCAGTTTGTTCCGGAACCCGCCGCCGACGCCGATGTGCTGGTGCTGGCCGGCGATATCGGCTCCTACCAGGACGGCAGCCTGCTGCAGGACGACTGTTTCGGCCTGGAACGCTTTTCCCCGCTGCCGCAGTACGCCGGCTGGCCATGCCCGGTGGTGTTTGTCCCCGGCAACCATGAGTACGACGCCCAGGACTGGGATGCGGCGCACGCCCGGCTGCGCCGCATCTGCGACCGGCTGGGGCTGATCTGGCTGGAGCGCGACACCGCAGTGCTGGACGGCGTGCGCTTTGTCGGCACCACGCTGTGGACCGACTATGACGCCATCGCCCTGCTGGACGACCAGGTGCAGGCCGGTGACGTGGGCCGGCTGCTGAAGCTGCGCGACAAGTCCTTTCGTGCGGCCAACTTCTACCTGCAGAAAACCGGTGGCACCCGCCACGGCGAACCGTTTCTGGCGGCCCCCATGCGCGAGCAGGCGCTGGTGTGCCAGGAATGGCTGCGCACGGCCCTGGCCCAGCCTTTTGACGGTCCTACCGTGGCCGTGACCCATTTCGCCCCCAGCCTGCGCAGCAGCGACCCCCGCTATGGCATGGTGCCCGGCACGGCGGGCTTCTGCAATGCGCTGGACGATCTGCTGCCCTGTGCCCAGCTGTGGCTGCACGGGCATCTGCACACCCCGGTGGACTACACCGCCCAGGGCCTGCGGGCCGATGGCAGCGCCTGGCAGTGCCGCGTGCATGCCAACCCGCTGGGCTATGCGCGCAAGGGAGAGCAGGACAAATTCCACCCCGCGCAAAGCTTGGCTCTATGATGCATTGCAGGCGCAGGGCCTCCGCTTTCAAAAAACATGACATGCGTCAAGACAACAAGCAGCAACCCGCAATAACCTGTGCCTGTTCACTCATGGAGAAACCATCATGAAGATTCTGCTTGCTGTCGATGGCAGCCCCTACACCAAGAAAATGCTGGCCTACATGACCACGCACGAAGAGCTCACTGCCGGCACCCATGCCTACAGTGCGATCACGGTGCAGTCGGCTCTGCCCCCCCGCGCCCGCGCCGCCCTGGGCAAGGAAACCGTGGACGCCTACTACGCCGAAGAGTCGGCCAAGGTGCTGGATCCGGTGTGTGAATTCCTGGCCCGCCACAACGTCCAGCCCACGCGCATCGCCAAGGTGGGCCCCGCCGGCGAGGCCATTGCCAAGGAAGCCGTGGAAGGCAAGTACGACCTGATCATCATGGGCACCCACGGCCACGGCGCGCTGGGCAAGTTGGTGATGGGTTCGGTCAGCACCCAGGTGCTGGCCAACTGCGACGTCCCGGTGATGCTGATTCGCTGAGGCGCCTGCCCCTGCATGGCCGGAGTTGCCTCCGGGCCGTGCACCACAAAAAAACCGGTCCCTCGGAGGCCGGTTTTTTTGTGGGCGGGAACCCCTGCCGCGGCGAAAGCTGCGGCTGCCGCTGCGCAGTCAGCCCACGGCCAGCATGCTCTTCTTGGCCGGTTTGGCCTTCTGGGACAGCGGCAGGTATTCCGGTGAGGCATGCAGCGTGGCCATGCAGGTCTTGACGCACCACTCCACCACTTCGTCGTGGCTGTAGGCCTGGGTGTGCATCAGCGCGTCCACCATGGGATCGACGGCGCGGGTCATCAGCATCTGACGGGCCACCAGCAGGGGCCAGCCGGGGTGGATATGACCGGCTTCCTGCGCCTGCACAATCCATTCTTCCAGGCGCGTGCTCAGGCCCTGCAGCGCCAGCTGGTAGGGTTCCGAGGCCTTGAGCGCATGGCGGATTTCGGACTTGCGCTCGGCCAGCAGCGGTGCATCGGAGTTCAGCTGGGCCTGCAGCACCCAGCGCACAAAGGCCTGCAGCCGCTGACTGGCCACCATGCGGGCGGGCAGGCCGTCCAGGAACCCCTGGGCACGTTCCAGACCCCGCACCATGACTTCACAGCACAGGTCTTCCTTGCCTTTGAAATGTTTGTACAGCACGGCCTTGGCCATACCGGCGGCTTCGGCCACCTGGTCCAGCGTCATGGCGTCATAGCCCCGCTCGCTGAGCAAGCGGGTGCACTCTTCCAGGATGGCTTCCTTGCGGGCCCTGTGCATCATGTCCCGGAAGGAGACGTGGCTGAAGGACGGTCGATTGGACACGGTCAGATTAATATTTGTTACATATGGATCGAAATTAACACCGGACCTGTTTGCCATCAGTCAGACAACGGCTCACCTTTCTGAACAATTGTCTTTGAGGTTCACTTTTGCGCCTTGGAGCAGGGTGTCCGTCAATTGGCGCAGCAGGCTGGAGTCCAGGTTCCAGCAATGCCAGTACAGGTCGATGGATAGCATCGTACCCGGCGCGACGTCGACCAGCCGCCCATGTGACAGACGGTCGCGCACCAGCAGTTCCGGCAGCACGCCCACGCCCCAGCCGGCCTCCACCGCCCGCACCTGGGCTTCGGAATTGGGCAGGTAAAGGCTGTTCAGCACCACCTGGGACAGGCCCAGCAGGCGCGCCACGAACTCGCTTTGCATATCGTCCTTGCGGTTGAAGCACAGAAACGGCACACGGTGGAAGTTGTGGGCGTTCAGCCCCTGCGGCAGGTGGGCGGCCGCGTACTCCGGCGCTGCCACGGCCAGATAGCGCATGGCGCCCAGCGGCTGCACACGGCAGCCCTGCAGCGGCTGGCGCAAGGTGGTCACGCAGCCCAGCACCTCGCCGGAACGCAGCCATTCCTGGGTGAAATCCTGGTCGTCCGTGATCACTTCCAGCGCAATCCCTGCGCGCACCAGCGGCGTCAGCGCCTCCAGGGCCCAGGTGGCAATGCTGTCGGCATTGACCGCGACGGCCAGGCCCACCCCGGCGCCGGAGCCGGCCGTGTGGGGCGCCAGGGTCTGCATGTCGCGCGCCAGATCGGCCCGCAGCAGGCGCAACTGCTGGGCATGCTTGAGCAGCAACTGCCCGGCGCGCGTGGGCCGCAGGGGCCGGCTGCGCACCACCAGTACCGATCCGGCCTGCTCCTCCAGCGCCCGCAGGCGCTGCGAGACGGCCGACTGCGTGACATGCAGGCGCTGCGCGGCCTTCTCGAACCCACCCGTTTCCACAATGGCGGCCAAGCACTCCAAGGCCACCGGGTCCCAATGCTGCATCGCGTCTTCTCCTGCGTTGTATTAGCTGCGCTTATGGATTCACAAGGAATGTAATCCGGCTTGGCGTCCTGCGGGTGGCACACCACACTGCGCTCCATGAAAACCATCATCCTCGGCGCCGGCATCATCGGCATCAGCACCGCATGGCACCTGCGTGCCCGTGGCCACGACGTGATCGTCATCGACCGCCAGGCCGAGGCAGCGCAGGAGACCAGCTTCGCCAACGCTGGCCAGATCTCGGTTAGCTACTGCGAACCCTGGGCCAACCGCGAAGCCCCGTTGAAGGCGCTGAAGTGGATGTTCGACGCGCAGGCGCCGCTGCTGTTCCGTCCCCAGCTGGACTGGCAGCAGTGGCGTTGGGCGCTGCAATTCCTGGGCCAGTGCAACGACCGCGCCTTCGCCCGCAATGTGCAGCAGATCGTGGCCCTGGGCGCCTACAGCCACACCGCCCTGCAGCAGATGGTGGCGGAGACCGGCATCAGCTACCACCGGCTGGAGCGCGGCATTGCGCACTTCTACTCCAGCGCCCAGGCCTTCGAGGAGGCCGGCGAGGCGGTGGAAATCATGCGCCAGCACGGCGTGCAGCGCCAGCTGGTCAGCCGCGACGAGCTGCTGCGCATCGAGCCGGCTTTCACGCCCTACAAGGACCAGATCTTTGGCGGCACCTTCACACCCACCGATGAAAGCGGCGACGCCCGTGCCTTCACCCAGCAGCTGGCCCAGTTGTGCGCACAGCGCGGCGTGCAGTTTCTCTACGGCCACGATGTGCTGCGCCTGAACCAGGCCGGCGGCGAGGTGCAGTCCATCACCGTGCGCCAGCGCCTGGACGATGGCCCGGGCCGCGAACAGACGCTGACGGCCGACAGCTTTGTCGTGGCCTGCGGCAGCTACAGCGCGCCGCTGCTGCGTACCGTGGGCGTGGACCTGCCCATCTACCCCGGCAAGGGCTACAGCGCCACCTTCCGCATCCTGCAGCCCGATGCCGCGCCGTTTGTGTCGTGCATTGACGACGCACGCAAGATCGCCATGAGCCGTTTCGGCGACCAGCTGCGCGTGGCCGGCACCATCGAGCTGGGCGGCTTCGACCTGTCGCTGGACAGCCCCGTGGCCCAAGCCCGCTGCCGCATGCTGAGCGAGCGCATCGAAGAAATCCTGCCCGGTGTGTGCGATACCCGCTCCGAAGCCGAAGGCGGCCAGCCCAACTACTGGTGCGGCCTGCGCCCGGCCACGCCCACCAACATCCCGTTCATCGGCCATACCGGCGTGGGCAGGCTGTGGGTCAACGCCGGCCACGGCACCCTGGGCTGGACGCATGGCGCCGGCTCGGGCAAGGCCCTGGCGGCGCTGATCTCCGGCGAGCGCCCGGCCATGGACTTCGGTTTTCTGGGCCAGGGCCGCGACCCTGTCGCCTGGCACCAGCGCCCGGTCGAGGCCTGATCGGGTTGACTCGGCCGGGCCTGGCAGCTTTCCGCGGCGGCAGCAGCCACTGTCGCCGCGGCGGTGGGGAACGGCCATCTGACATCGGCTTTCGCTGCGCGCTCCGCAGTGTCCGCGCGACACACCCGCCCCGCCGGCGCCGCTACCATCGGCGCATGCGCAACGACCACTATCTTTTTCTGACCGCCTCGGCCCGCGAGCCCCATGTCATCGGCAACACCGAATGGCTGGCCCGCGAAGCCGCCCGCCACCTGCCGGACGACGTGCAGCAGACCTGGGTGCACCTGGCCCACGAGCCTATCCCCGCCTTTATCGATGTGCGCCACAGCGCCGGCAGCTACCCGGCGCCCGAAGGCCGCATGGCCGATCTGCTGCAGGCCACGCTGGATGCCAGCCACCTGGTGCTGGTCTGCCCGGTGTACTGGTTCAGCCTGCCCACGGCCGTGAAAGCCTATCTGGACCACTGGAGCGGCTGGCTGCGCGTGCCGGGACTGGACTTCAAGGCCCGCATGGCGGGCAAGCCGCTGTACCTGGTCAGCACCGGGGGCGAACGCCGCAAGGCCCAGCCCTCCATCGACGCGGCCCAGCTGTGCGCCGAATTCATGGCCATGCCCTGGGGCGGGGCCTTGTGGGGCAAGGGTGGCGCACCCGATGCGGTGCAGGCCGACACCGAGGCCGTGCAGGCGGCTGCCGGCTTTCTGCAGCGCGCTTGATCCGCATCGGGGGCGGGGCCTTGCACGGACCGGAAAACCGGTCTGCAGCACTGCACGCCATAATGGCGGGCGCTGCTGCCCGCTTGACCGGCATCAATCCTTTTTGACCACCATCCGCCCTGCCCTTGCTCGCTCCTGCCGCTTTTACCACCCGTGATTTCCGTCACGCCCTGGGCCAGTTCGCCACGGGTGTGACCATTGTCACCACGGCCGATGCCCTGGGGCGCCCCATCGGGCTGACGGTCAGCTCGTTCAACTCGGTGTCGCTGGAGCCGCCACTGGTGCTGTGGAGCATGGCCCACCGCGCCGCCTCGCTGCCGGTGTTCCAGCAAGGCGGGCACTACGCCATCCACGTGCTGGCTGCCGGCCAGCAGGAACTGGCCCAGCGCTTTGCCACCCGCGGCGTGGACAAGTTCGCCGGTGTGACCTGGGAAGCCAACGAGCAGGGCGTGCCCCTGATCGAAGGTGCAGCGGCCGTGTTCGAATGCAGCAACCGCAGCCGCTATGACGAGGGCGACCACACCATCTTCGTCGGCTTGGTGGAGCGCTGCCAGCACCTGCAGGGCGTGCAGCCCCTGATCTACCACGGCGGTCATATGTACGCCAAGCACGGCCTGCCGCCGGCGCCCTACACCGACTGAGCGGCCCCGCCACCCGGCAGCACCTACTGCACGCACTGCCCGGTGCAGCCCGGAAAGACAAAAAGCCTGTCCCCATGTGGGGACAGGCTTTTTTTATAGCTCTTGCAGACCACCAGCGGCTCAGCGCTGGGCGTCGGGCAGCTCGATCTTCACTTCCAGCACTTCCAGGTTGTCCTGGCGTTCCAGCTGCACCTTGATGTCGCTGGGGTTGATCGACACGTACTTGGAGATCACCGCCATCAGCTCGCGCTGCAGCGCAGGCAGGTAGTCGGGTTGGGCATTGGAGTTGCCCACGCGCTCGCGCGCCAGAATGATTTGCAGGCGTTCCTTGGCGACCGAAGCGGTTTTCTTCTTCTCGCCCAAAAGCATGGAGATCAGGGACATGCCGACTTACCTCCCACCAAAGATACGCTTGAAGAAACCGGGCTTTTGCGCGTCGATGAAGCGCATGGGCTTTTCTTCGCCCAGGAAGCGGTCCACCACGTCCTTGTAGGCCTCGGACACATCGGTGCCCTGCATGTGCACGGCGGGCACGCCCTGGTTGGAGGCCTGCAGCACGGTTTCCGACTCGGGAATCACGCCGATCAGCTCGATGCGCAGAATGTCCTGGATGTCCTCCAGCGACAGCATCTGGCCGTCTTCCACGCGGTTGGGGTTGTAGCGTGTGATCAGCAGGTGCTCCTTGACCGACTCGCCCTTGGTGGCGCGGTCGGTCTTGGAGCTGAGCATGCCCAGAATGCGGTCCGAGTCGCGCACGGACGAGACTTCGGGGTTGGTCACCACCAGCGCCTCGTCGGCGTAGTGCATGGCCATCAGCGCGCCGCTTTCGATGCCGGCGGGCGAGTCGCAGACGATGTATTCAAAGTCCATGGCCGCCAGATCGTCCAGCACCTTCTTGACGCCGTCCTGCGTCAGCGCTTCCTTGTCGCGCGTCTGCGAAGCCGCCAGCACGAACAGGTTCTCGCACTGCTTGTCCTTGATCAGGGCCTGGTGCAGATTGGCTTCGCCCTGGATCACATTGATCAGGTCATAGACCACGCGGCGTTCGCAGCCCATGATCAGGTCCAGATTGCGCAGGCCGACGTCGAAGTCGATCACTGCAGTCTTGTGGCCACGCAAAGCGAGGCCGGAAGCAAAGCTGGCACTGGTGGTGGTCTTGCCCACACCACCTTTGCCGGAAGTCACAACGACGATTTTGGCCATGTTTGCAGTTTTCCTTAGAGACTGATTGCGTGGTTCTTGTGTACGGTTCAGTCGGGGCTGTTCAGCCCCGAAGCTTACAGGGATTCGATGATGATTTTTTCCCCCTCCAGGCGTACCTTGGCGGGTTTGCCCGCCACATCGGCTGGCAGGGGGGAATCGATCGCACGGTAGATGCCGGCAATGGAGAGCAGCTGCGGCTCCATGCAGGTGCTGAAGATGCGGGCTTCGGTGTTGCCCCGGGCGCCAGCCACGGCACGGCCGCGCAGCGGGGCATAGACATGGACGTTTCCGTCGGCAATCACTTCCGCACCATAGCTGACCATGCCCAGCACCACCACATCGGTGTTGCGGGCGTAGACCTGCTGGCCGGAACGCAGCGGGCGGTCGATGATCAGGGCGTCGGACAGGGGTGCCGGGATTTCGCGCACCACTTCCACCTCACGGATCACTTCCCGGATTTCCACCGGGGCGGAGCGCGCCGGCAGTGCATCCGGTGCAGCCATCAGACCGGCGGCATGGGCGGCGGCCATCTGGTCGGCCGAGCCGCCGCGCACCGCCACGGGCTGGGTGTGGTGGCTGGAGAGCACCCGGCGCAGCTCGGCAAAGTCCACGGGGTCCACCGCCTCGCGGATGTGCGAGAGGTCGATCAGCACCGGATCGTTGTCGAAGAAGTCGGGGTCGGCGGCCAGGCGTTCTGCCAGATCGTGGGCCAGCACATGGATGTCTGTGTCCTTGAGCACCACGGCCACCACCGGCAACTGGGCACTTTTCAGGTCAAAACTGGTGCGGGCTGTGCCCTGCGATTCAACGGCCATGGAATGCGATAGGTGCGTAGGTGAAAGGAAACGCCATCTCGAAGCTGGAAAGTGTACCCGGCTGGGCGGAATGTCGGCCACGCGCCTGCCGCGGGCGCGCAACACCGTGTAACCCTGTGCGGGCGGCCAGTTGGCAGACTTGGCAGGGGCGCCGCCTGTGCGGCGCCCCGCCGTTCAGGCGGCCTGCGCCTGGCGCGCCAGGTACTGGGCGGCAAAGGCTTCGTACCAGGGCAGGCAGCCGGCATTGGCCATGGTGTCGGGGTTGACCACCTTGGCCAGCGGCTGGCCCAGCAGCAGCTTCTTGATCGGCAGCTCCTGCTTCTTGCCGGTCAGCGTGCGGGGGATCTCGGCCACCTGCACGATCTCGTCCGGCACAAAGCGGGGCGACAGCGCGGTGCGGATGGCAGCGTTCAGCCGCTCGCGCAGCGCGGCGTCCAGCGTCAGCCCCTCGCGCAGCACCACGAACATCGGCATCCAGCTTTCCTTGCCCAGGTACTCCAGGTCCACCACCATGCTGTCCAGCACCTCGGGCAGGGCTTCGATGGCGCTGTAGAGCTCACTGGTGCCCATGCGCAGGCCGTGGCGGTTGATGGTGGCGTCGCTGCGGCCGTAGATGGTGCAGCCGCCCTGCGCGCCGATGCGCAGCCAGTCGCCGTGGCGCCAAACCCCTCCGGCCGCAGCCGGCAGGTCGCCGCCGCCGGGCTGGCGGCCATGGCCGGGGGCATAGCTGTCGAAATAGCTGGACAGGTAGCGGCTGCCGTCCCGGTCGCCCCAGAAGTACAGCGGCATCGAGGGCATGGGCTGGGTGCAGACCAGTTCGCCCACGGCGTCGACCACCGGACGGCCCTGCTCGTCCCAGGCCTCCACGGCCGCACCCAGCTGGCGGCACTGCATCTCGCCGGCCAGCAGCGGCAGCTCGCGGTTGCCGCCGATGAAGGCACCGCAGAAATCGGTGCCGCCCGAGATGTTGTTCCACCAGATGCCGGGCGTGCCCAGCCGCGCAAACTGGTCCGAGCCCCACTGCTGCACATCGGGGGAAAGAGGGGAGCCGGTGCTACCCAGGCTGCGCACGCGCGACAGATCGCCGCAGTCCGCCAGATCCAGCCCGGCCTTCATGCAGCCGGTGTAGAACGCCGCGCCGGCCCCGAAATTGCTCACCCCGTGGCGCGCGGCAAAGCGCCACAGCACGCCCCAGTCGGGCTGGGCCTTGCTGCCGCTGGGACTGCCGTCATAGATCACGCAGGTGGTCCCGCCCAGCAGGCCGCTCGCCTGGGAGTTCCACATCACCCAGCCGGTGGAGCTGTACCAGTGGAAGCGCTCTCCCCAGCTGTTGGCGTCGTAGCTGGGGCCCACATCGTTGTGCAGGGCCTTGAGGCACAGCGCCACCAGCACCATGCCGCCATGGCCGTGGACGATGGGTTTGGGCAGGCCGGTGGTGCCGCTGGAATAGACGATCCACAACGGGTGGTCGAACGGTAGCCATTCGGGCGCGAAAGCAGCGGTGGCCGCATCGTCGCGGGCCAGCACCTGGGCCAGATCGGCGCTGTCGGCCACCACCTGGGCCGCATGCGGGCTGCGCAGCACCACCATATGGGCCAGCGTGGGCAACTGGGCGCGCAGCTCTTGCAGCACGGCACTGCGGTCCAGCGGCTTGCCAGCGTAGTACACACCGTCCACGGCAATCAGCGCCTTGGGTTCGATCTGCTGGAAACGGTCCAGCACGGCGGCCGTGCCCATGTCGGGCGCGCACACGCTCCAGACGGCGCCCAGGCTGGCCACGGCCAGCAGGGCCACGATGGCCTCGGGGACATTGGGCAGGTAGGCCGCCACCCGGTCGCCCTTGCCCACGCCCTGGGCGCGCAGGTGCAGGGCCAGCGCGGCCACCTGGCGCTGCAGATCGGGCCAGCCCAGCTCGCTGACCTGGCCCTGTTCGTTGTCGGCGATCACGGCCGGCATGCCGGCGGCGTGCGCGGGCTGCACATGGCGCAGCACCTGGCGCGCATAGTTCACCTGGGCGCCGGGAAACCACTGCGCACCGGGCATGACATTGCGCGCCAGCACGGCCGTGTGGGGCGTGGGCGACTCGACGTGGAAGTAATCCCAGATGCTCTGCCAGAAGGCATCGAGCTCGGTGGTGGACCAGCGCCACAGCGCGTCGTAGCTGTCAAAGCGCAGACCGTGCTGCTGCGCCAGCCACTCCTGGTAGAGGCGGATCTGGGGAATATGGGGGGGATGGGACGCAGAGGGGGAGGTAGAGAGCGGCATCCCGCCAGCGTAGGCGCAGCCCCCAATTGTCGCCATGCTAGGTGCACCAATTGACAAAGTCGGTCCGCCCGCATTGCGTGTTCTTGTCATACTTGAGGCAGTGCAAGCCTGTGCCCGCTGTCTGCGCGCACAATCCCTGCACCCAGCGCCTTCGTCCGTGCGACGGCCTGCCTGTGTTGATTTCTCAGTTGTTTACGCCAATGTCCATGCATACCGATGCCCTCATCGTCGGCGCGGGGCCCGCCGGGCTCTCGCTTGCCATCTCTCTGGCCCAGGCCGGGCTCCAGGTGACGGTGCTGGAGCAGCAGCCGGCCCTGGCCCTGCAGCAGCCCAAGCCCGACGGGCGCGAAATTGCCCTGACCCACCCCAGCGTGCAGACCCTGCAGCGCCTGGGCAGCTGGGAGCTGCTGCAGCCGCATGAGCAAGGCCAGATCCGCGAAGCCCAGATCCACGACGGCCCGGTCGGTCAGCGCCCCATGCTGGCCATCAGCGCCGATGGCAGCGGGGTGGACCAGCTGGGCCGCATCGTGCCCAACCACGCCCTGCGCCGTACGGCCTGGGAAGTGGCCAGCACCACCCCGGGCGTGGAAATCATCACCGAGGCGCAGGTGACCGCAGTGTCCGTGCACCCCTGCCATGCCGAAGTGCGCTACACCCGCACCGACCAGGGCGTGCGCTGCGAGGCCCCGGCCCTGACCGCCCCGCTGGTGGTGGCCGCCGACAGCCGATTCTCCGGCATGCGCCGCCTGCTGGGCGTCGGCGCGCAGATGACGGACTTCGGCCGCAGCGTCATCGTCTGCCGCATGCGCCACACGCTGCCGCACGAGGACATCGCCCACGAATGCTTTGGCTACGAGCGCACGCTGGCCATCCTGCCGCTGCAGCCCGATCCCGACACCGGCGAGCTGCTGTGCTCCGCCGTGATCACCACCGATTCGGCCGATGCCCAGCGCCTGCTGCAGCTCTCGCCCGAAGACTTCGCCGCCCATGTGCAGCACGACTTCCAGGACCGCCTGGGCCCGATGGAGCTGGTGGGCGAACGCCACAGCTACCCGCTGGTGGCCACCTATGCCCACCGCTTCAGCGGCGCACGCTGGGCGCTGCTGGGCGATGCCGCCGTGGGCATGCACCCGGTGACGGCCCATGGCTTCAACCTGGGGCTGGCTGGCGTGGAACGCCTGACCGCCGCCGTGGCGGCTGCACGCCAGGCCGGCCAGGACTGGGGGGATGCCGCCGTGCTGGACGCCTATGCCCAGGGCCAGCACCGCCATGCCTTCCCGATCTTTGCGGGCACCAACAGCATCGTGAAGCTCTATACCGACGCCCGTCCCCTGCCACGCGTGCTGCGCCAGGTGGTGCTGACCGGCGCCCGCCATCTGCCGCCGCTCAAGGCCGCCATCGCGGCCCAGCTCACCGGCCGCAGCCCCTGGCAGCTGATCCGCGCCACCCTGCCGCAGCCGCCCTGGGCAGGCCGCCACTAGAGCCACCACCCGAAATACCGCGTCCGCCGGCCACAGCGCAACCGTGGCCCGCATGCGACAGCCCCCCCCTGAAAATGGCGGGGCAGCTTCCAGCCCTCCCCCCAAGGCTTCACCGATTTCCGGATCGGTGAAGCCTTTTTGCTGGAGCCTGTGCAGCTATCACTATTGCAGCAGTGCGGTCCAGCACGGATGGCACTGCCCTGCTGTGGCGGCCGGCCAAGCCCATGGGGCTCGGTCATGCGCCAGCAATCCGTCATCCGTGGCACGGCGATTGCCTCTAACATCGCGCCAGTTTTTTACGGAGTACACCACCATGGGAATGTTTTCCTGGACTGAAAAGTCCCCCGCCGTCCTGCAGGGCGGCGGCGTCATCGGGCCTGATGAGCGCCTGCCCTGGGCCCAGACCGGACTGATGGGCATCCAGCACGTGATCGCCATGTTCGGCTCCACCGTGCTGGCCCCCATCCTGATGGGCTTTGATCCCAACCTCGCCGTGCTGATGAGCGGTATCGGCACCCTGATCTTCTTCCTGATCACTGGCGGCAAAGTGCCCAGCTACCTGGGCTCGTCCTTTGCGTTCATCGGCGTGGTGATCGCCGCCACGGCCTACGCCGGCAAGGGTGCCAATGCCAATATCGGCGTCGCCCTGGGCGGCATCATTGCCTGCGGCGCGGTCTACACTCTGGTGGGCCTGCTGGTGCAGGCCATCGGCACAAGCTGGATCGAGCGCTTCATGCCCCCGGTGGTGACCGGTGCGGTGGTGGCCATCATCGGCCTGAATCTGGCGGCCATCCCCGTCAAGAACATGGCCGCCAACAACTTCGAGGCCTGGATGCAGGCGCTGACCTTTGTGTCCGTGGCCCTGGTGGCCGTGTTCACCAAGGGCATGCTGCAACGCCTGCTGATCCTGATCGGCCTGATTGTGGCCAGCATCCTGTACGGGGTGTTCACCAATGTGCTGGGCTGGGGCAAGCCCATCGACCTGAGCGGCGTGGTCAATGCCGCCTGGTTCGGCCTGCCTACCTTCCACGCCCCGGTATTCAATGCCAATGCCATGCTGCTGATCGTGCCCGTGGTCATCATCCTGGTGGCCGAGAACCTGGGCCACATCAAGGCCGTCACGGCCATGACCGGCAAGAACCTGGACCAGTACATGGGCCGGGCCTTCATCGGCGACGGCGTGGCCACCATGGTCTCCGGCGCCGCCGGCGGCACGGGCGTGACCACCTATGCCGAAAACATCGGCGTGATGGCGGCCACCCGCATCTACTCCACGGCGGTGTTCTTCGTCGCGGCCCTGCTGGCCGTGCTGCTGGGCTTCAGCCCCAAGTTCGGCGCGCTGATCCAGGCCATTCCGCTGCCGGTGATGGGCGGCGTGTCCATCGTCGTGTTCGGCCTGATTGCCGTGGCCGGCGCCAAGATCTGGGTGGACAACAAGGTGGACTTCTCGGACACCAAGAACCTGATCGTGGCCGCCATCACCCTGATCCTGGGCACCGGTGAATTCACGCTGAAGTTCGGCGAATTCGCCCTGGGCGGCATCGGTACCGCCACCTTCGGCGCCATCATCCTGTACGCGCTGCTGAACACCAAACGCAGCAACTGACCGCGCGGCGCAGTCGCGCGGCACCACCCCTCAAACGCCCCCAAGCCCCGCAGGCGGAGCCTGCGGGGCTTTTTTCATGCCCACCCCGGGCGGCCCCGAGCCCGCCGATGCGCCACCGATTTATTGCAGTGCAGCATCAAATTGCACTTCGATGCAAGCAATCACTTCCCACAAACACCTTTCCGTTAAAGGACCTACCTTGACCGGCAGGTTATTTAGTGCAAACCCTTAAACAAGGGATAACGCTGATACCATTTCTCACGGAGATCTATAAGAGCCGCCCATGAAGGCGGCTTGTTTTTGCAAAGTTGGAGAAACCCCGATGACCCTGACAGACCGCGTCCGCTACCCAGAATTCCAAACGCGCTTCATGTCGGCAGAGGCCGCAGCGGCCCTGATCCCCCACGGCGTGAACGTCGGCATGAGCGGCTTCACCGGTGCAGGCTACCCCAAGGCCCTGCCGCAGGCGATTGCCGCCCGTGCCAAGGCCGAACATGCCGCCGGCAATCCTTACAAGATCAATGTGTGGACCGGCGCCTCCACCGCAGCGGAATGCGACGGCGTGATGGCCGAAGCCGAGGCCCTGGGCCAGCGCCTGCCCTTCAATACCGACCCGACGGCCCGCAAGGCCATCAATGCCGGTGACATCGACTTCATCGACATGCACCTGTCCCATGTGGCGCAGCACGCATGGTTCGGCTTTCTGGGCCATATGCACGTCGCCGTGGTGGAAGTGCTGGGCGTCACCCCCGACGGCCTGCTGATCCCATCCACCGCCGTGGGCAACAACAAGACCTGGCTGGAGATCGCCGACAAGGTGATCCTGGAGGTCAACACCAAGCCGCCCGCCAAGATGGAAGGCATGCACGACATCTACTACGGCACGGCCATTCCGCCGCGCCGCGTGCCGATCAACATGACGCATGCGGACGACCGCATCGGCCAGCCTTATCTGCGGGTGGATCCGAGCAAGGTGATTGCCGTGGTGGAGACCCACAAGGGCGACCGCGACAACGTGTTTGCCGTGCCGGACGAGAACTCCAACAAGATCGCCAGCTACATCATCGATTTCCTCTCGCACGAGATGAAGATGGGCCGCCTGCCCAAGGAAATGCTGCCCATCCAGTCCGGCGTGGGCAATGTGGCCAATGCCGTGCTGGCCGGCCTGCTGCACGGCCCGTTCGAGAACCTGCTGGGCTTCACCGAAGTGCTGCAGGACGGCATGCTGGACCTGCTGCGCGCCGGCAAGATGAGCAAGGCCTCGGCCACCTCCATCTCGCTGGGCGCCGCCGCCTGCAAGGACTTCGAGGACAACATCGACTTCTACCGCGAGCGCATCATCCTGCGCCCGCAGGAGATCTCGAACCACCCCGAGCTGGTGCGCCGCCTGGGCATCATTGCCATGAACTCGATGATCGAGGCCGACATCTACGGCAACATCAACTCCACCCACGTGATGGGCACGGGCATGATGAACGGCATCGGCGGTTCCGGCGACTTTGCGCGCAACGGTTATCTGTCGTTCTTTGTCACGCCGTCCGTGGCCAAGGACGGCAAGATCAGCTGCATCGTGCCCATGTGCTCGCACGTCGACCACACCGAACACGACACCCAGATCATCGTCACCGAACAGGGTCTGGCCGACCTGCGCGGCCTGTCGCCCAAGCAGCGCGCCAAGGTCATCATCGACCAGTGCGCCCACCCCGACTACCGCCCCATGCTGCACGACTACTTCGACCGGGCCCGCCAGCAAGGTGCACAGCACACGCCCCACCTGCTGACCGAGGCCCTGAGCTGGCACCAGCGCTTTGTCGACACCGGTGACATGCGCGCCTGAGCCCCTCGGCTCCCCAGCGCCACCGCCTGCAGCCGCACTGCAGGCGGCAGGACCACCCCGCCCGGCATGCCGGGCTTTTTTGTGCCCGCCCCGCACGGCCCCCGCACATTACCAAACCGTCATGTGAAGTTCATGCCGCACGCGCCGGCCCGCTCCTAGCATCCACGACCTGTGCCTACCTGGGTGCGGGACGCCCCTCGACCTGCACCGTTTTGCGAAAGACTGTGCATGCGCGATCTGATTCCGTCCCTTCCCCTTTCCACGCTGACAGCCCGGCTGCAGCGCCACCGCACAGCGGCCTTGCTGGCCGGCGCGCTGTGTGCCTTCCCGGCGTGGAGCGAAACCCCACCCGCCGTGCAGGTGGCCCCGGCCGCCTTGCGCGCCGTCCAGGTCGCCACGGTGCAGGCGCCACAGGCAGGTCAGCTGTTCTGGGCCCCCGCCCACCTGGAATACCTGCCGGGCCAGCTCGACAGCGTCGTGGCCCCGGTGCAGGCACGGGTGACCGCCATCCATGTGCAGCCCGGCCAGACCGTCAAGGCCGGCGCCCCGCTGGCCACCCTGGTGAGCGCCGATGCCCTGCGGATGCGCCACGAAGTCCGGGCCGCGCAGCTGGCCTCCGAGACCGCCAGAACCGAACTCCAGCGCCAGCAGAACCTGGTGGAGCGCGGCGTGGGAACCGACATGGAGCTGCGCTCCGCCCAGGCCCGCAGCAAGGAAGCCGCCCAGGAGCTGGAACGTGCCAGAGGCACGGCCGCCCTGCTGGGCCAGGATGGTGGTGACCGCATCGTGTTGCGCGCGCCGCATGCCGGCGTCGTGGCACAGCACCAGGCGACCATGGGCGCACTGGCCGAGGCCGGCGCCGTGCTGTTCGCCATCGGCAATCCCCAGTCGCTGGGCATTGTGGCAGACGTGTTCGAGGCCGAACTGGCCGGTCTGAAAGCCGGCAGTGCCGCCCAGGTCGAGCTGCAGACCCAGGCCGCCGCCGTGCCCGCCAAGGTGCTGCAGGTCGGCGCCGTGGTGAACGCCGAATCCCGCCGCGCAGCAGTCCAGCTGGCCTTTGCGGACAAGACCGTGCCGGCCGGCCTGCGTGCCGGCATGCAGGCCCGCGTCGGCATTGCCATGGAACGCGGGGACCAGATGATGGTGCCGCTGGCCGCCGTGCTGATCAAGGGCGAAAACCGCACCGTGGTGTTTGTGCAGACCGGCGAACACGCGTTCGCGGCGCGGGACATCCAGCTGGGCCAGCCCGTGCGCGGCTGGGTGCCCGTGATCTCCGGGCTCAAGCCCGGCGAGCGCATCGTCGTGCGTGGCGCCCTGCTGCTGGATGGCGCTGCCAGCCAGATGCTGTAAAGGATTCAGGACTACAGCATGCTGCGTGCGTTTATTGACTTCGTCGTCCACCGACGGCTGGTGGCCCTGTGCGCCACCCTCGCGATTGCCATCTACGGCATCTACGCCTACCTGCAGACCGCCATCGAGGCCTACCCCGATGTGACCAATGTGCAGGTGGGCATCATTGCGCAGGCCCCTGGCCTGGCTCCGGAAGAGGTGGAGCGCCAGATCACCCAGCCGCTGGAGCGTGAGCTCAACGGCACCCCCGGGCTGATCTCCCTGCGCTCGGAAAGCTACTTCGGCCTGTCCATGGTGAACCTGGTGTTCAACGATGACGCCAACAGCT
This sequence comes from Comamonas terrigena NBRC 13299, assembly GCF_006740045.1. Lineage (NCBI taxonomy): Bacteria > Pseudomonadati > Pseudomonadota > Betaproteobacteria > Burkholderiales > Comamonadaceae > Comamonas > Comamonas terrigena. The sequence continues at coordinate 64,543 of NZ_AP019749.1, read as the reverse complement.
TCAAGGCCCGCGCCGAAGTGGCGCAGCGCCTGCCCCAGGCCGACCTGCCCCCGGGCGTCACGCCCGAGATGGCGCCCGACTACACCCCGCTGGGCAAGATCTACTACTACCGCCTGCGCAGCGACCGCCATACGCTGGACCAGCTGCGCTCGGAGCAGGAATGGAACATCGTGCGCGTGCTCAAGCAGGTGCAGGGTGTGGCCGACGTGGTGAGCGTGGGCGGCTTCGTCAAGGAATACCACGTCGAGGTGAACCCCGACAAGCTGTACCGCCTGGGTCTGTCGCTGGGCGATGTGACCGAGGCCCTGGAGAAGTCCAACCGCAACGTGGGCGGCGGCCTGCTGCGCCGGGGCGAACAGTCGTTCATCATCCGCGGCATCGGCCTGCTGAAGTCTCCGCAGGAGATCAAGGACGTGGTGGTGCAGCTGCGCGGCGGTGCGCCCGTCACCATCGGCGATGTGGCCCAGGTCATCCAGTCGCACACCCCCCGCCAGGGCTCGGTGGGCATGGACGACGAGAACGATGTGGTGCAAGGCATCGTGCTGCTCAAGCGCGGCGAAAACCCCTCGGTGGTGCTGGAAGGCATCCATGAAAAGGTGGAGCAGCTCAATGGTGGCCTGCTGCCCGAAGGCATGCACATGGAGGTCACCTACGACCGCTCCGACCTCGTGGGCCACACCCTGGCCACGGTGCAGCACAACCTGCTGTTCGGCGCCTGCCTGATCATCGCCATCCTGTGGCTGGTGCTGCGCAGCATCCGCGGCTCGCTGATCGTGGCGGCCGTGATTCCGCTGTCGCTGCTGGTGGCCTTCATCGGCCTGCACTGGCTGGGCATGCCGGCCAACCTGATCTCCATGGGCGCCATCGACTTCGGCATCATGGTGGACGGTGCCGTGGTGCTGGCGGAGAACATCATCCGCAACGCCCGCCTGCGCAAGCCCACCACCCAGCGCGAGATGCGCGCCATCATCATCGACTCCGCCATCGCCGTGGCCAAGCCCACGCTGTTTGCCATGGCCATCGTGATTGCCGCGCTGATCCCGGTGTTCTCGCTGGAAAGCATCGAAGGCCGCATCTTCCGTCCGCTGGCCATGACCTACAGCTTCGCGCTGCTGGGCGCCCTGCTGTTCGCCATGGGACTGGTGCCCGCCCTGTGCGCGCTGTTCCTCAAGCCCAAGCATGTGATGGCGCCCGAGCCGGCGGTGTTCGAGCGCATGGACCATGGCTTCCACCGCTGGATTGCCGCGACGCTGCACAACCCACGCCGCCGCACCACGGTGGCGGCAGTGGCCCTGGCCATCCTGGCGATTGCAGGTCTGTCCGCCACCAAGCTGGGCACCGAATTCCTGCCTGCCCTGGACGAAGGCGATGCCTATGTACTGGTGCAGATGCCCGCCTCCATCTCGCTGGAAAAAGGCCAGGAAGTGCTGGCCGATGTGCGCCAGATCATCCGCCAGTTCCCCGAGGTGATTTCGGTCAGCACGGAACAGGGCCGTCCGGAGTCGGGCACCGACAACGAGACCCTGAACATGGCCAAGGTGCTGGTCCGCCTCAAGCCGCTGAAGGAATGGCGTGCCGGGCTGGACAAGTCTGCACTGATCGAGGAAATGCGCGCGCAGCTGGGCACCATTCCCGGGGTGGCATTCAACTTCTCGCAGCCCATCCGTGACAGCGTGGAGGAATCCACCTCCGGCGCCCGCGGACAGGTCGTGCTGAAGGTCTTCGGTCCCGAGATTCCGCAGCTGCGCGCCATCCTGCAAAAGACCATGGAAGAGGTGCGCCACATCGAGGGCGTGGTCGACCTGGACCTGTACCGCGATGCCCCCGCACCGCAGCTGCACGTGGAGTTCAACCGCGAAGCCCTGGCACGCCAGGGCATCCCCATGGACACCGCGCAGAAGACGCTGGAGCTGGCCCTGGCCGGCGACATTGCCACCACGCTGTGGGAAGGCGAACGCGGCATCCCGGTGCGCGTGCGCCTGCCCTATGCGAACCGCATGGATGAGTCCAGCATCCGCGACATCGCCATCCCCACGGCCTCCGGAGGCTCCGTGCCGCTGCATGCCGTGGGCACGGTGTCGGTGAAGATCGGCAATGCCTCCATCTTCCGCGAGAACAACCTGCGCTACATGGCGCTGAAGTTCAACGTCGAAGGCCGCGACATCGGCTCGGTCGTCAAGGAAACGCTGGCCACCTTCAAGGACAAGGTGCAGGTGCCCGATGGCTACCAGGCCGTCTGGGGCGGCGAGTGGGAGAACCAGCAGCGTGCTGCCAAGCGCCTGCAGGTGGTGGTGCCGCTGTCGCTGCTGATCGTGTTCGCCCTGCTGTTCGGCGCGCTGGGACAGGCTCGCAGCTCCTTTGTGATCCTGCTGTGCACCCCCTTCACCATGGTGGGCGGCATTGCCGCACTGCACTTCACCGGCATCGAGCTGTCCATCAGCGCGGCCATCGGCTTCATCGCCCTGCTGGGCCAGGTCGCGCTGGCGGGTCTGCTGGTGATTTCCTCGGTGGAGTCGCTGCGCCGCCAGGGCACGCCGCTGCTGGAAGCGGTCGTGGAAGGCACAGTCGAGCGCCTGCGCTCGGTGCTGCTGGTCGCCATGCTGGCCTTGCTGGGCCTGTTGCCCATGGCCTTGTCCACCGGCGTGGGCAGCGAAACCCAGCGCCCCTTTGCCTCGGTGATCGTGGGCGGCATGTTGGTGCTGCCGATGGTTGCACTGGTGCTGCTGCCCGTGCTGTACGTATGGCTGGGCCCCAAGACCCTGAAGAAACCGGATGAGTTGGATGAAGACCATTAAAACCATTGCCGTGGCCGCTGCCCTGGTGGCAGCAGGTGCCTGCCTGGCCGCAGAAACGGTGCCCGGCACGGCCTCCCGCGCTGCGGGAGAGCCCACAAACGCCACCACCGCCTCTGCCGACCCGCTGCCCCAGTCCCTGGGTCTGGTGGAGTTCCTGTCCCTGGTGCGCAGCCGCCATCCGGTGCTGCGCGCCATGCCGCTGCGCCAGGGCATGGACCGTGCCGATGTACGCATCGCCGGGACCTGGGCCAACCCCAGCATCCACTACGCCCGCAAGCCCGATGAAAAGGAATGGGGCATCGAGCAGCCGGTGCCGGTCTTCGGCCAGGTGTCCATGCGCACCGAGGCCGCCAAACTGGCCGCAGCCACGGCCCAGGCCGAGCGCTCCGTCGAAGCGCAGGACATCCTCAACCAGGCAGCCCAGCGCTTTGCGGAGCTGCTGGTAGCCCAGGAAAAGCTGAGCGCCAAGCAACAGGCCATGGAACACCTGAACCAGGCGGTCAAGGTGGTCCAGGGCCAGGTGGAACTGGGGGCCCGCAGCAAGTACGACGGTGCCCGCGTCGAACTGCAGCGCGCCCAGCTCGAGGCGCAGCTGGAACAGCAACAGGCCGAGACACAGGCCGCCCAGGCGGCCCTGGCGGAACTGCTGGTTCAGCCCCATTGGCAACCCCGCGCCATCGGCAGCCTGCTGCCGGCCAAGCCGGTCCCGGCTGCGGCCGATGCGTCGTTCGACCGCCTGTGGGAACAGGCTGCGCCCCAGCTTCCCCAGCTGCAGGCGGTCCATGCCAAGGTGCTGCAGGCCGAACAGCTGATCAGCCAACAGGCCCGCGAAGCCCTGCCCACGCCCAGCATCGGCGTGGCGCGGGTGCGCAACCGCCCCGACGGCAGCAGCTACAACCAGGTCGGCATCTCGATGGAGCTGCCGCTGTTCGATCGCAAGCAGGGTGCGGTGGACCGTGCCCGGCTGGAGTACGAACAGGCCATGCTGGAAGAGCAGTCCGCACAGCAACTGGCGCGACAGCGTCTGCAACAGGCCCTGGCGCAACGCAACCTGCTGCGCAAGACGCTGCAATCGTTTGAGAGCCGCGGCCTGACCCAGCTGGACCCGCTGCGGCGCATGGCCCTGGATGCCTACCGCCTGGGGCAAAGCAGCATCCTGGAATGGCTGGACGCCATGGAATCGGTGGCGGAGCACCAGCAGCAGTACCTGGATCTGACGCTGCGCGTCTGGCAGGCCGAGTGGGAACTGCAGACGGCCCAAGGCCGCCAGCCCCTGCCGCCGCAGTGAAACGGCCACCGGCGCCAACATGCCCCTATGGACAGGGGTGAACCACCCCTGTCTATAGTAGGCGGTCTGCCGACTTCACCACTGCCATGCCCCGTTTCCTGATCATCGAAGATGACACCCAGAACGCCCGCTTTCTGGCCGAAGGCATGCGCGAGCTGCAGGCCGAGGTGTGTGTGTGCCACGATGGCATGGAAGGGCTGACCCAGGCGGTCACCGGCCACTGGGAGGCCATCGTGCTGGACCGCATGCTGCCCGACGGTTTCGACGGCCTGAAAATCCTGCAGGCGCTGCGCGGCATGGGCAACACCACGCCGGTGCTGGTGCTCAGCGCCCTGTCCACCACGGACGAACGCGTGCGCTGCCTCAAGGCCGGCTGTGACGACTATCTGACCAAACCCTTTGCCTTTTCCGAACTGCACGCCCGCCTGGAAGCCCTGCTGCGCCGCGTGCACACGCCAGCCCCCATCCCCATGCTGGAAGTGGCAGACCTGCGGCTCAATCTGCTCAGCCGCTATGCCGAACGCGGCGGCACCACCTTGCAGCTGCAGCCCCGGGAATTCCGGCTGCTGGCCTTTCTGGCCCGCCATGTGGACCAGACCGTCACCCGCACCATGCTGCTGGAGTCGGTGTGGGACTACCGCTTCGACCCGCAGACCAATGTGATCGACGTGCACATCAGCCGCCTGCGCAACAAGGTGGACAAGGGCTTCAACCCGCCTCTGATCCACACCGTGCGCGGCGTCGGCTACTGCCTGTCCACCACCGCACCCACCGCATGACCGCGCCGTCTTCCATCGGCCGCCCGTGGAGCTCCATCGCCTTTCGCCTGGCGCTGTACTACGGCGGTCTGCTGCTGCTGACCATGGTGGTCGTGCTGGCCATCTTCTACGTGCAGATGGTGGGGGTGCTCAGCAACCGCATGGACCAGCAGGCCAAGCAGGATCTCAAGCGCCTGGAAACCTTGTCCCGCCACTACGGCGAGGCCTCGCTGGAGCTGGAGATCCGCAACCTGCTCAACGACGGGGTCGACAGCCAGACCGAGATCGTGATCCTGACCGATGCCCACGGCGCCGTGCTGCTGGGCAATGCCAGCATCCAGCCCGAGCGCAGCCTGACGACGGCAGGCCTGCGCGAGCTGCGGCTGCAGCGCCACGGCCGCACCATCACCGGACGCGTGGCCGTGGCGCTGCTGCCCAGCGGCAACATGCTGGTCGTGGGTTCCGACATGGAAGCGCTGCGCGATATCGAACAGCGTTTCATGCGCGCCAGCCTGTCTGCGGTGGTGATCGTGGTGATCCTGGCCCTGTCCGGCAGCGTGGGCTTCCGGCGCCTGGTGGATGCGCGCGCCACCAGCATACGGCGCACCCTGCAGCAGGTGGCCAATGGCGAGCTGGGGGCCCGCATTCCCCTGTCCGAGCGGGACGATGAATTCACGCGCCTGGCACACGACATCAACCGGATGCTGGACCAGGTCGAGCAGCTGATGGATGGCGTGCGCCATGTCTCCAACACCATCGCCCACAATCTGCGCACGCCGCTGACCCGGGTGCTGCTGCAGCTGCGCAGCGCCCGCTACCTGGACGGCCCGGAACAGCGGCGCCAGCTCGAACGCGTCGAGCAGGAGCTGCAGGACCTGGGCACGGTGTTCGAGAAACTGCTGCAGATTGCCGAGCTGGAATCCGGCATGCGCCGCCAGGAATTCACCGCCGTGGATCTGTACACGCTGCTGGCCGAAGTGGACGATCTGTACGCCCCCGTGGCCGAGGATGCGCAATGCACCATGACAGTTGAACTGCAGGACCAGCCCCGGGCACTGGGCGATGGCGATCTGCTGGCCAGCGCCTTGGCCAATCTGGTGGAAAACGCGCTGAAATACGCCTGCCAGCAGCCCGGCGGCCAGATCACCATCACCGCACAGCAGCACGACGCCATGGTGGAACTGCGCATCCAAGACAATGGCCCGGGCGTCCCGCCGGAGCGGCTGCACCAGCTGACCCAGCGATTCTTCCGCGCCCACGAACGCCAGCCCGGCCATGGCCTGGGCCTGTCCAGCGTGCAGGCCATCGTGGCCCTGCACGACGGGCAGCTGAGCTTTGCCAACCTCCACCCGGGCTTTGAGGTGCGCCTGACGCTGCCGGCCGCGCCAGCGGCATGAGGCCCTGCGCGGCAAGGCCGCCTTGTCGCGGAGTAGGCAGCGCCGCCCCGCCGCGCCACGGCATGATGCCGGTCTAGCTACAAGGAGACAGCACACCATGGCGATCTGGAAGAAGCAAGCCAGCCTGGAAGAGATGAACGCCCGCAACGCCGGTTGTGCGGTGGGCCATCTGGGCATCGAAATCACCGAAAAAGGCGACGACTACCTGGTGGGCCGGGTGCCCGTGGATGCGCGCACCAAGCAGCCCTTCGGCCTGCTGCACGGCGGGGTCAGCGTGGTGCTGGCCGAAACCCTGGGCTCGGTCGGGGCCTTCAACGCCTGCCCGGAAGGCCATATGGCCGTGGGGCTGGACATCAACGCCAACCACCTGCGCCCGGCCACCAGCGGCTGGGTCACGGGTACGGCCAGGCCGGTGCACATCGGCCGCACCACCCAGGTCTGGCAGATCGATATGGTCAACGAGGCCGGCGAGCTGACCTGCGTGTCGCGCATCACCATGGCCATCCTGCCGCCGCGGGACTGAGTCGGCCCGTCGACACCCAACAAAAAAGGCTCCGCGTGCGGAGCCTTTTTTTCGGTTTTTCCAGCGCTGCTGCCTGTTTTTCAGGCAGCCTCGTAGGCCTGTCGTGCCAGTGCCTGGGCCAGGATCCACGCGGGATCGACCAGGCTGGCGCCCTGGGCTTCGGGGGCCTGCGGCAGGGCCAGCGGAATCTCCGTGCAGCCCATGATCACCGGCACATCGCCATGCTGCCGGCGCATGCCTTCCAGCACGTGGCCGAAGCGCTGTGCGGCCAGCGCCAGATCGCCCTGTTTCACCCCATCGTAGATGCCTTGCATGAGCTGCTCGATGCCTGCGGCATCCGGCACCAGCGGCTCGATGCCACAGGACCGCAAGGCCTCGTCATACAGGCCCGTGCGGTAGGTGCCCGCCGTGGCCAGTACTACGGCCCGGGTCGCCCCCTGGCGCTGCAGATGGGCCGCGGTTTCCTGTGCAATGTGCAGGATGGCCAGTTGCGGAAACAGCCCCTGCAACTGGCTGTGCCAGACATGGGCCGTATTGCAGGCCACGGCCACGCTGCGCACGCCCAGGGCGGCCAGTCGCCCTATGCCTTGCAGCATGTGGGGCGCCGGGTCCTGCGGGCCCGGCGGCGTGCCGCTCAGGGCCTGGGTGCGGTCCGGAATCGGCATCTGCACCAGCCAGTGCTCGGGAAATGCCTGGTCACGCACTGGCTGGCCATGGTCCTGCAGATAGGCCGTGCACGCCTGCACGAACAGGCGCACAAAATCGGCCCCGGCGGCTGGCCCCATGCCGCCCAGAATACCCACCGCACGCGGCGGAGCCATCACACCGGGCACCATGGTCAGAATGCGGGCTTGTCGCTCTGTTCGACCAGGTTCTTCTTCAGCGCGTCACCCATGGCCAGACCCAGGGCCGTGCTGGTGGGTGGAATGGGCTGCAGGAACCACTTGTCATACAGCTTGGTGAACTCGCCGGACTTCATCATGCCGCCGATCACGCCATCGACCAGCTTCTTGAAGGCAGGGTCGTCCTTGCGCACCATGCAGGCATAGGGCTCGACCTGCAGCGAATCGCCCACCACTTCAAAGTCCTTGGCGTTCTTGGCGTTGGCGATCAGGCCGTACAGCAGGATGTCGTCCATGGCGAACGCGGCAGCGCGGCCGCTTTCCACCAGCAGGAAGGCGTCGGCGTGGTCCTTGGGCATCACGATGTTGGCACCCCAGTTGTTCTCGGCATTGGCCTTGCGCACCACCTGCAGATTGGTCGTACCCGAGGTGATGGCCACGGTCTTGCCCTTCAGGTCCGCATAGTTCTTGATGCCGGAATCCTTCTTCACCACCAGACGCGTGCCGGTGTAGAAGTGGTTGATGGCGAAGTCCACGTCCTTGCCGCGCGTGGTGTTGTTGGTGGTCGAGCCGCATTCCACATCGATCGTGCCGTTCATCAGCAGGGGAATGCGGTTCTGCGAGGTCACGGCCTGCCAGTTCACCTTCAGGTCGGGCTTGCCCACGGCCTTCTTCACGGCGTCGGCAATCGCGTTGGAGATGTCCACCGTGATGCCCACGGGCTTGCCGCCATTGAGGTAGCTGAAGGGCACCGAAGACTCGCGGTAGGCCAGCGTGATCTGACCGTTTTCCTTGGCCTTGGACAGGGTGTCGGCGTGGGCGGTTGCGAGGCTGGCCAGACCCAGAGCGGCGCAAAGCAAAGTGGTACGAAATTGCATGTGATTCCCTCGTTGGCTGCAAATGTGCAGGCCAGTGTAGGAACTGTCCTGCCGTTTGAGGGATGCCAATTGCACGCCCATCCATGCCTTTTGTTTATGGGATCAAAGGGTTTTCACCAAGACCGTGCAGCCATGCATCGAGTGTGTGCACGAAGCACTTTTTTGGCGCAGCACGGGGCCTTGAAAGCGCCAAATTCCATAACACTAGGGCATACCCTGTGTGCAAAACGCCATGCGACGCAGACCCCCGGCAGACCTACAGTTCTCCCCACCATGGAGAAGCCCCAAATGCATGTGTGTGTCATCGGTGCCGGCGTCGTCGGTCTCGCAACAGCCTATGCCCTGCAACAGGCAGGGCACCGTGTCACCGTGGTCGATCGCGCAGAGCGCCCGGCCATGGGGGCCAGCGGCGGCAATGGCGCACAGCTGAGCTATGCCTATGTGCAGCCGCTGGCCGATCCCGGCATCTGGAGACAGCTGCCCAAGCTACTGCTGGAGCCAGACTCTCCGCTCAAATTCCGCCTGCAGGCCGACCCCCGGCAGTGGTCCTGGGGCCTGCAGTTCCTGGGTGCCTGCAACGCCCGGACCTCGGCCGACAGCACCCGGTCCCTGCTGACCTTGGCCGCCGAAAGCCGCCTGGCCTTCGAAGCCATGCTGGCGCGCGAGGCCCTGGACTGCGACCACCACCAACCGGGCAAGCTGGTGCTCTACCCCACGCAGCAGGCGCTGGACGGCGCGGCGCAGCAGGTGGCCCTGCAGGCCACGCTGGCGGGCCCGCTGCAGCAGGTGGTGGATGCTGCCGAAGTGGCGCGCCTGGAACCTGCGCTGGCCAGCTATGCCCCGCGCATGGCCGGCGCCATCTACACCCCCAGCGAAAGCGCGGCCGACTGCCGCAAGCTCTGCGAACAGCTGGCCCACTTGCTGGCACAGCGCGGCGCGGACCTGCATTTCGGCACCCAGGTCCACCGCCATGCGGTGCAGGGCGGCCGCATCACCGCACTGGACACGTCGAACGGCCGCATCACGGCCGACCAGTTTGTGCTGGCCAGCGGCTGGGAAAGTGCCGTGCAGGCACGCCAGCTGGGCGTGCACGTTCCGGTGTACCCGCTCAAGGGGTACAGCATCACCATCGACGCCGCGGCGGCACCGCACACCGGTCCCACGGTCAGCGTGACCGACACCACGCGCAAGGTGGTGTTCGCCCGCATTGGCGATCGCGTGCGCGTGGCAGGCATGGTGGAGATCGTGGGCCACGACACCACGCTGGATGCCGGCAAGATTGCCAGCCTGCAGCAGTCCACCCGCGAGGTATTTCCGCAGCTGGCGCAGACCGGCGATGTGCAGCCCTGGACCGGCATGCGCCCGGCCACCCCCATGGGCCTGCCGGTCACCGGCCGTGCCCGAGGCGGCCCGGCCAATCTGTGGCTGCAGACCGGCCATGGCGCGCTGGGGCTGACGCTGGCCTTTGGCTCGGCCCAGCGCCTGGTGCAGCAGCTGGCCAGGGCCTGAGGCCCTGGCTGCGCCGCTTTCGCGGCGTCGCCCGGCGCCTAGTCGCCCAGCAGCTCGCGCAGCGCCTTGCGCATTTCCTGGGTCATGGCGCGCGCCAGCACCGAGCCCGGGCGCTGCGCCAGATGCAGCGCGTTGATGCCCACGGTGATGCGCGGCAGCAGCGGCACCACATGCACCTTGTGGCGGTCGGCGGCCGAGGCGGTACAGCCATCCACAATCGCGGCGCCCAGGCCGTATTCGGCCATGGACAGGGCCGCAAGGTAGGTCTGCACCGTCACCACCGGGGACAGGCCCACGCCATGTTCGCGGCAGGCCTGGTTGATGCGCATGCCCAGCGGGTCCTTGCCATCCAGCGCCACCACCGGCAGATCCGCCAGGTCGGCCAGCTCCATGCCTTCGGCGCGCACCTTGCGCGGGGGCAGCAGGCCTTTGGGCAGGATGCAGTGCATGTCCACCTCGGCCAGGGTCTCGTGCTCCAGCGCCGGCTGGCCCACCGAACTGATGACAAAGCCCACGTCGGCCTCCTGCAGCAGCAGGGCCGACACCACCTGGGGCGTGTGCAAGGCCTGCACATTCACCTGCACCTGCGGGTACTTCTGGCGGAAGCCGGCCACGGCACGCGGCAGCACTTCGCGGCTGAGTGCAAACACCGTCAGCACCTGCAGCCGGTCGGCCGCCTGGCCGTGGCGCAGATTGGCCGCCAGGCGCTGCACCTCGTCCAGTTGCTCAAACAGTTTCTCGATGTGCGGGAACAGCGCCAGGGCCTCGTTCGTCGGCGTGAGCCGACCCCGTGCCCGCTGGAACAGTGCAAAGCCCAGCTGCAGCTCGGCATGCTGCAGCGTGCGGCTGACGGCCGGCTGCGTCACATTGATCAGCCGCGCTGCGGCGCTGACGCTGCCGGTCTGCATGACCGCGTTGAATACCTCGATATGCCGCAAACGCATGCTGCTGGATCTCCTGGGTCGGCCTTGTCACCGGTCAAAAGCCATGGTGGCCTGGCTGCGGAGGCTCCGGCATCCCGCAGCAAGGCCGTCGTTGCTGGGGAGCGTGCCGATAGGGGCCAGCAGCGCTCCGCAGACCTTCATTCGCCGGCGGCCAGACGCGCCAGGCGTTCGCTCTTCCAGTACACATCGTCACCGCCATCCATCCGGTTGAGCACACGCGCCAACACGAACAGCAGGTCCGACAGCCGGTTGAGATACTGGCGCGGGGCGGGGCGCATGGTCTCCACTTCCTGCAGCGCCACCACCTGGCGCTCGGCGCGGCGCGCCACGGTGCGGCACACATGGGCCTGGGCGGCGGCGCGCGTGCCGGCAGGCAGGATGAACTCCACCAGGCGCGGCAGCTGGGCGTTGTACTGCGCCAGCGCATTGTCCAGCTGCAGCAGCCCGTCGTCCTTGAGCAGCTCGTAGCCGGGCATGGACAGCTCGCCGCCCAGGTTGAACAGCTGGTGCTGCACATCGCCCAGCAGTTCGCGCACGTCCTGCGGCAGCGGCTCGCACAGCAGCAGACCGATGTGGGAATTGAGCTCGTCCACATCGCCCATGGCGTGCGGACGCAGGCTGTTCTTGGACACGCGGGTGTTGTCGCCCAGGCCGGTGCTGCCGTCGTCCCCGGTCCGGGTGGCGATCTGTGTCAAACGGTTGCCCATGGCCTGCTCCTTGGTGAATGGCGGGAAAAACAAAGTCAGCACGCATTGTGCGTTACACATTTGCACCCCCATGTGTACGCGGGAAACAAGGGGAAAAAAAACTGGCTTCCGGCCTGCCAGTGCTGTGCAATGTGCTCCTTGTTTTGATAACAGGAGTTGGCACGCATGCAACCCACCCGTTCCCTGTCCCGTATCCGTGTGCTGCACGGTTTCGATGCCCGCAGCCTGGTGCTGTTTGCCGGTCTGACCATGGGCGGCACCCAGGCCATCATGGCGCAAAGCGTCACCTCTCCGCCCGCGCAGCAGGCGGCCCCGTCCCAAGCGGTGCAACAGGCCCAGGCCGCGCCGGCAACACCGCGTGCCGCACCCACCGCCGACCAGGCTTTCGACCGCGCCGATGCCAATGGCGACGGCAAGCTCACCCTGCGCGAAGCCGAGCGCTTTCCCGCCGTGGCCGAACGCTTTCAGCAGTTCGATGTGGACCACAACGGCTCACTGTCCCGCGAAGAATTCTCCAACGGCCTGAAGCAGCACTGAGCGCCGGTGCGCGCAGCCCACGCCAGCGCCCTGTCGCGGGTGCTCCGGCCTTCCGCAAGCGGGCATGGCAGCCCCCGTCCAACACGCGGTCTGGCGATGCCGCAGTGGCAGACAGGGCTGCACCCGGGTGGTATTCTTTTGGCCCCTCTTGGAGTCCCTTATGAACGCCCCCACTGCCGCCCTCCACCTGCAACCCCGTGCCATCCCGCAAGCCTTTCTGGATGCACTGGCCGCACGTTTCGGCAGCCGCTGCTCCACCGCCCAGGCGGTGCGCGAACAGCATGGCCGTGATGAGGGCTCCATCCAGGCGCCGCCCCCCGCCGCCGTGGTCTATGCCGAGAGCACCCAGGACGTGGCCGATGCCGTGCAGCTGGCCGACCAGTACGAGGTGCCGGTGATCGCCTATGGCGCCGGTTCCTCACTGGAAGGCCATCTGCTGGCGGTGCAGGGCGGCATCAGCATCGACGTGAGCCGCATGAACCAGGTACTGCGCGTCAATGCCGAAGACATGACCGTCACGGTGCAGCCCGGCATCCTGCGCAAGCAGCTGAACGACGCCATCAAGGACCAGGGCCTGTTCTTCCCCATCGACCCCGGTGCCGATGCCTCCATTGGCGGCATGACGTCGACACGCGCCAGCGGCACCAATGCCGTGCGCTACGGCACCATGCGCGAAAACGTGCTGGCCCTGGAAGTGGTCACCGCGCAGGGACGGATCATCCGCACCGGCAACCGCGCCAAGAAAAGCGCCGCCGGCTACGACCTGACCCGTCTGATGGTAGGCAGCGAAGGCACGCTGGGCATCTTCACCGAGATCACGCTGCGCCTGTTCCCGCTGCCGGAAGCGGTGAGCGCCGCCGTGTGTTCCTTCCCCACGATTGCCGACGCCGTGCACACCGTGATCCAGACCATCCAGATGGGCGTGCCGATTGCCCGCGTGGAGCTGGTGGACGCCGCCACCGTGGCCATGGTCAACAAGCACAGCAACCTCACGCTGCGCGAGGAACCGATGCTGCTGATGGAGTTCCACGGCTCCCCCAACGGCGTGAAGGAGCAGGCCGAGATGGTGCAGGACATTGCGGCCGAATTCGACGCCAAGGGCTTTGAATGGGCCGACACGCCCGAGGAGCGCACGCGCCTGTTCACCGCCCGCCACAACGCCTACTTTGCCGGCATCCAGAGCCGTCCGGGCTGCCGCTCCATCACCACCGACACCTGTGTGCCCATCAGCCGCCTGGCCGACTGCCTGCTGGAGTCCATCGACGAAGTCAACGCCAGCGGCATCCCCTACTTCCTGGTGGGCCACGTGGGTGACGGCAACTTCCACTTCGGCTATCTGATTGACCCCGACAACGCCGACGAGCGCCACCGTGCCGAAGCGCTGAACCATGCCCTGGTGCGCCGTGCCATTGCCATGGAAGGCACCTGCACCGGCGAGCACGGCATCGGCATCCACAAGCAGGACTTTCTGCGCGAGGAATGCGGCGACGGCGCCATCGCCATGATGGCGGCCATCAAGCAGGCGCTGGACCCCAAGAACATCCTGAACCCGGGCAAGATCTTCACGCTGTAAGCCCGGCGCTGCGCCCGCTCCATAAGGGCCACCAGGGCCTGTCCTGCACCGGCGTGCATGGCAGGCCTTTTTTGCGTCCGGTCTTCACCCTGCTGGGGAAGGCCGTGCGGCCACCGGCCTCAGCTGCGGTAGCCGGGCGATTCACGGTCCAGCTTGCGCAGCAGCGACGGCCAGACAAACGCCCCGCCCATGCCCCCGGTCTGCACCCGGGAGGCTTGGGACACGCCCTGCACGATGGCCGGGTTCACCTGTGTCAGCTCCGTGCCGCCGGCCAGTGCATCGACCTGGATCTTGCACGCCGCTTCAAAGGTGTACATCGACAGAAAGGCATCGGCAATGCTGCGCCCGCAGGTCAGCAGCCCGTGGTTGCGCAGCATCAGAAAGTTGGCGCGGCCCATGTCGGCCTGCAGGCGCGGCTTCTCGTCGTCGCGGAAGGCCACGCCTTCGTAGTCGTGGTAAGCCAGCGAAGCCAGCACGAACGTGCTTTGCTGGCTGATGGGCAGCACGCCGTGCTTCTGCGCACTCACCGCCACGCCGGCACGCGTGTGGGTGTGCAGCACGCACTGCACGTCGTCGCGCGCGGCATGCACGGCGCTGTGGATCACAAAGCCGGCCGGGTTCACCGGGTAGGGTGAATCCATCAGCTTGTTGCACTGCATGTCCACCTTCACCAGCGAGGAGGCGGTGATCTCGTCGAACATCAGCCCGTAGGGGTTGATCAGAAAGTGGTGCTCCGGCCCCGGCAGGCGTGCGCTGATGTGGGTGAAGACCAGATCGCTCCAGCCATACAGCGCCACCAGCCGGTAGCAGGCGGCCAGATCGACGCGCAGCTGCCACTCTGCGGGGCTGACCAGATGCTGCACGCTGGGGATGTCCGGGGTTGCGGGGAGGGGTTGGCTCATGGGGGGTGTCTCCTGGTGATCGTGCGCACCACTCTAGGCAGCGCGCCCGGCGCTGTCTGTGCCGCAGCGGACACATGCGGGCATGTCCCAATCCACCGGCGCGGCCGACGCCGCTTGCACCGCTCACCCCGCTTCGGCCAGTGCGCGCTCGTGCAGGTACTCGGTCAAGGTCTGGATGGCACGGGTCTGGAAGCGCGTGGGCATGTACAGCAGGTATTTGTGCGTGGCCAGGAAGTCCAGGCTGCCGGCGGGCAGCGCCAGCGCCTGCAGCGCCCCCTGCGCAATGGATTCGCGCACCATGTAGTCAGGCACCAGGCCCACGCCCAGGCCTTGCAGCAGGGCTTCGCGCAGAAAGTAGAAGTTGGGCGAAACCAGGCGCATGGACAGGGCGGCATCGCCCTGGCCCAGGGTCTGCAGGCCGGCCATGCGCAGCTTCTGCTCCGTCAGGCCCGAGGCGATCAGGGGCAGGCGCAGCAGCGCCTGCAAGGTCTGTGGCTGCCCCCACTGCGCCATGCAGGCCGGCGTGGCACAGGCCACGTACTGCACCGGCCCCAGATGGCGTGCCACCAGGTGCTCGGGCGGGTCGTTCATCACCCGCACGGCGCAGTCCACGCGGCCGTCCATCAGGTCCTCGATGGCGTTGTCGAAGATCACCTCCAGCGCAATGCCGGGGTAGCTGCGCATGAAGTCGGTCAGCCAGCCGGCCATGGTCAGCTGGCCATAGCCGCTGGGCACGCTCAGCCGCACCCGGCCCTGCAGCGCCTGGCCCAGCGCGGCCACCGATTCATCGGCCGACAGCAGCTCATGGCGGATGCTGCGGCCGTGTTCGTACAGGCGCCGGCCCAGCTCCGTGGGCTCGATCTGGCGGGTGGTGCGGCGCAGCAGCTGCTGCCCCAGATCGCGTTCGAACTGGCTCAGCCGGTGGCTCACATTGGCACGGCTCATGCCCAGGCGGGCGGCTGCGCGGCTCAGGTTGCCGGCATCGATGATTTCCACCAGCAGGCCCAGGGCGTTCACGTCCATTGTCAACTTTCAATCAACATACATTTCAATTATCAGCACAATTGTCAAAATAATTAAACATATCGAAAATCAGCGGCTTGAACCATCTGCCGCCCGCACCCCGGGCGATGAGACAAGCAGGCATGAACAACTCCTCCCCCCTCCAACCGCTGGCCGGCATCCGCGTGCTGGACCTGTCGCGCGTGCTGGCCGGCCCGATGTGCGCCATGGCCCTGGCCGACTTCGGCGCCGACGTGATCAAGGTCGAACACCCGGCCCGCGGCGACGACACCCGCGACTGGGGCGTGCGCGTGGGCACGCGCAACACCTCGTACTTCAACAGCGCCAACCGCAACAAGCGCTCCATCACGCTGGACCTGCAGTCCGAAGCCGGCCTGCAGGTGGCCCGCGAGCTGGCCGCGCAGTGCGACGTGGTGGTGCAGAACTTCAAGGTCGGTGGCGCCGAGAAACTGGGCCTGGGCTACGAACAGCTGTCGGCCCTGAACCCGCGCCTGGTGTACTGCTCGATTTCCGGCTACAGCCGCAGCGGCGGCGAGGCCCAGCGCCCCGGCTATGACCTGGTGGTGCAGGGCGAGAGCGGCATCATGGCCATGAACGGCGAGGCCGGCCAGGGCCCGCTGAAATTTGGCGTGGCCGCTGTGGACATGTTCACCGGCATGTACTCGGCCCAGGCCATTCTGGCCGCACTGCTGGAGCGCGAACGCACCGGCACCGGCCGCCATGTGCAGATGGCACTGTACGACTGCGGGCTGATGATCACCAGCTACTACGGCATGGAAGCGCTGCTCAAGGCCGGCGATCCCCCCAAGTTCGGCAATGCCCACCCCTCCATCGTGCCCTATGGCGTGTTCGAGGCGGCCGACGGCCCGCTGGTCATCACCGTGGGCAACAACGGCCAGTTCGTGCGCTTCTGCCACGAGGTGGTCAACCAGCCCGAATGGGCCACGGACGAGCGCTTTGCCACCAATGTGGCCCGCTCGGCCCACCGCACCACCTTGATGCCCTTGATCGAAGCCGCGCTGCTGCGCTTCAGCCGTGCCGAGCTGCTGGACAGGCTGCGCGCCGCGCAGATCCCCTGCGGCGAAGTGTTCGGCCTGCTGGACGCGCTGCAGTCCGATCGCACCCAGGAAGCCGGCTTGCTGCACCATTTCGACGACAGCGAAGCCGGCCCCCAGGCCGTGCTGGCGCCCCCCTATGCCATGGACGGCCAGCGCCTGCCGGTGCGCCGTCCCCCGCCCCACCTGGGTCAGCACACCGACGAGGTGCTGCACGAGCTGCTGGGCATGGCCCCGGAGGCCGTGGCCGCACTGCGCGCACAGCAGGTGCTCTGACACCGGTTCCGCTTTCTTTTCCCTATAAGACCAACATCCCCCCTGCTTGCCCTCTGGAGACAAACCATGCAACGCAATCCTTCGCGCACCCCTGCTTCCACCTTCACCCGCCGCAGTGCCCTGCTGGCCTGCGGCGCAGCCCTGGCCGGCGGCCTGATGGTCCCGGCACAGGCCGCTGGCGCCTGGCCTGACAAGCTGATCAAGCTGGTCGTGGCCTTCCCGCCCGGCGGCCCTACCGACACGGCCGCCCGCCTGGTGGCCCAGAGCCTGTCCGAACGCCTGGGCCAGAACGTGATCATTGAAAACCGCGCCGGCGCCTCGGGCTCCATCGGCACGGCCAGCTTCATCAAGTCACCCGCAGACGGCTACACCCTGTCCATGTTCGGCATGCCCGCGCTGCTGGCGCCGGTGCTGTTCAAGAACAATCTGTACGACGTGCGCAAGGACTTCCTGCCCGTGGCCACGGTGTACGACCTGCCCATGGCCATCATCGTCAACCCGCGCGTGCTGCCCGATGTGAAGGACCTGCCCAGCCTGATCGCCTACGCCAAGAAGGCCCAGCCTTCGCTGAACTACACCAGCTCGGGCACCGGGAGCTTCGGCCACCTGTCGATGGAGCAGCTCAAGGACCTGGGCGGCTTCGACATGCAGCACGTGGCCTACCGCGGCAGCGCCCCGGCGGTGACCGATCTGATCGGCGGCCAGATCCCGGTGATGTTTGCCGACGTGGTCGCCGCCCTGCCCCATATCCAGGCCGGCAAGCTGCGTGCGATCGCCGTCAGCTCCAACCAGGCCAAGCTGCTGCTGCCCGGCGTGAAGTCGGTGGCCGAACAAGGCTTCCCCGGCTTCGACGCCGACACCTGGGGCGGCCTGGTGGCCCCGCTGGGCACGCCCCAGGCCGTGGTGGACCGCCTGAACAAGGAACTGAAGGTGGTGCTCGCCGACCCGGCGCTGCAGCACAAGATGCAGGCCGCCGGCGCCATCGCCCGCTACCAGGACGGAGCCACCATGAAGGCACGCCTGGCCCACGACTTTGCGCGTTGGAGCAAGATCGCCAACGACAAGGGCATCAGCGCGCAATAAGCCGCTGGACAGGCTGCCTCGGCAGCCACCTACGACAAAAAAAGGGAGCGCTGCAAGCGCTCCCTTTTTCATGGTGCCGGACGTTCCCCGTGCATTCAGGCCGCGCGCGCGGCCACCGCGCCCTGCTTGCGCTTGTGCACGCCATCGCCCACCACCAGGGCCGAGACCACGCTCAGCGCCAGGGCCGTGGCCGATCCGAAGAAGATGCCCAGGTACATGTGGTGGTCCAGCATCCAGCCAAACACCGGTGCGGCCACGCAAAAGCCCAGGTCCAGGCCCGAATACACGGTGCCGTAGACCCGGCCGGTGGCGCCTTCGGGGGCGGCACGCTTGATCAGCATGTCGCGCGAGGGGCCTGCCAGCCCGGTGCCCAGGCCGGCAATCGAGGCCACCACCACCGCGCCCATGCCCGGCAGCCAGCCCGTGCCCACCAGCGCCAGCAGCAGGGCCGAGCCCAGCATGCAGATCGAAATCACCTTCTCCAGGCGCTGCACGCGGCCCACCAGAAAACCGCCAATCAGCATGCCCAGGGCGCCGCACAGCATGTAGCCGGTGACAATCAATGCGGTCACGCTCAGCGGCAGGCCGTAGACGGCGCGCAGCGAGGGGCTGGCGAAGTTCTGGATGGCGCTCATGGCGCAGGTGCTCCAGAAGAAGAACGAGAAGCACAGCCACACCGAGGGCAGCTTCAGGAAGGCCATGGCGTGTTCCGGCTTGGCGGCCGCAGCGGCCTGGGTGGCGGCGGGCTTGGCCTGGTTGCCGATAGCCGCGGGATCGCGGTCGTCCAGCCAGCGGCGGTTGACCAGCATGATGGCCAGCACCACGGCCGCCAGCGCCGCGCCGCACAGGCAGGCCACACGCCACGATCCGGTGGCGGTGGTGATGCCGGCCATGAACACCGGCGCGGTGGCCCAGCCGATGTTGCCCGACAGGCCGTGCATGGAGAACGCGTGGCCGATGCGCTGGGGCGAGACCCGCTTGTTCAGGATGGTGAAGTCCACCGGGTGGAAAGGCGCATTGCCCAGGCCCGCGAACAGCGAGGCCAGCAGCAGCATGGCGTAGTTCTGCGCCGTGCTGGCGACCACCCCCGCGACGACAAAGCTGCCCAGCGCGGCAAACAGCACCGGGCGTGCGCCCACCCGGTCCACCAGGAAGCCGGACAGCATCTGCCCGGTGCCGGAGACGATGAAGAACAGCGACACCATCACCCCCAGCTCCGAATAGCTGTAGCCGAAGTCGGCAATCAGCCAGGGGAACAGCGGCGGCAGCAGCAGGTGGAAAAAGTGCGAGGACCCATGGGCCAGGCCGATCAGGCCGATGGTTCGGGCATCCTGGCGCAGGTCGGCGGCCGGCGGCGTGGCGGAAGAGGTGGCAGTGGCAGTCATGGGGGTGATCTTAGGCAAAGGGGCTGCGTCTGCATTACGATAGCCAGCCAACTTCTGTCGCCAACATGCCAAGCATTGCCCCCACGGCGCCGCTGCGCGCCGGCAAAGCGTCCGCCTATGTGGAAACGCTCACGCCCCATCTCTATGTGCCCACGGTGCAGCGGCCGGTGCGCGCCAAGTGCCGCTGGCTGGCGGGGGACACCCAGGTCAAGCCCCACCGCCACCCCTGGGCGCAGCTGGCCATCTCCACCACCGGCACCATCCGCCTGACGGTGGCGCAAGGCACGTACATCGTGCCGCCCTCCCGCGCGCTGTGGGTGCCGCCCGATATGGAGCATGCCGTCACCATGGTGGGTGATGCAGATCTGCGCACGCTGTACTTCTACCAGCCCGACGGCCGCTGCGGCCCCGGCGTCAGCCGCCAGGAGGAAGCCACCTGGCGCCAGTGCCGCGTGCTCAATGCCTCGGACCTGCTGCGCGCCGTGGTGCGCGAGCTGCCCACCCTGCCCGACGACCGCCTGCAGCTCAGCCCGCAGGACCGTGCGCGCGAGCACCATCTGAGCGCCCTGCTGCTGGACGAGCTGCGCCGCGCCAGCGCCGTGCAGCTGGGGGTGAACCTGCCGCAGGACAAGCGCCTGCGCGGTCTGTGCGAGGCCGTGCTGGCCGACCCCACGCGCTACGCCACGCTGGAAGACTGGGCGCGCGACACCGGCGCCAGCCCGCGCACCGTGGCGCGGCTGTTCCGGCAGGAACTGGAATGCACCTTCACCCAGTGGCGCCAGCAGGTGGTGCTGACCAAGGCCGTGGCCATGGCGGCACGCCAGCATTCCATCCAGCACATTGCCACCTCGCTGGGCTATGGCCCCAGTGCCTTCAGCGCCATGGTCAAGCGCACCATGGGCATGGCCCCGGCACGCTTTTTCGGCCTGCACAGCGGCCAGGAAGACGGCGGACTTTGACCCTGGGGCCACCGGGCGGCCAGAGGCCGGCCAGCCCGCTTATTTGCGCAGGCCCCAGCGGTTGCGCTGCGGGGGTGGTGGGGGCGGACGGTGCTTGATACGCGGGGGCTGGCGGTGCGGGTAGATGGCGCTCCAGGCCTGCTCCTCCGGTGAGGGCGGGTGTGCATCCAGCGCCTGCTGCACGGTCTCTGCCGCATCCGGCCACAGCGGCAGCTGGTAGATGTGCAGCGTATGGCCTGCGGCGGGCAGCGAGGCACGCGCCTCCACATCCGGCACGGCGAAATCCAGGCTCACCAGCCAGCTGCCCGAGTACATCTCGCCCTCGGCCTTGAGCGCGGCGCGGGACATGCTTTCGGGCCGCTGAAACAGGTAGACCATGTCGTAGGCGCCCCAGTCCTCGGCCCAGATGTCGCCACGGCGCACCTTGGCCCAGGGGCAGCGCAGCGCGCTCACGCAGCGCAGCGGCCAGCTCCACTCCAGCCCCTCCAGCTGCGCCCGGGGATAGGCGGCACGCAGTGCCTGCAGGCCGTCGCCCATGCCGCAGCCAGCGTCCAGCACCAGGGCGCCATCGGGCAGCGGCACATGCTGCGGCAAGGCATCGAGCGCGCCCGCCGGCGTGGGGAACACCGGCGCATCCCGCCAGGCATTGAGCGGATAGACCAGCAGCAGCAACACCAGCGGCACCAGCCAGGCCCAGGCGGGCAGGCCCACCACGCCGACCACCGCCAGCGACAGCGGAAAGCCCAGCGCAATCATGCAGCGGCGCCACCAGCTGTGACCCCACAGGCTGGCCGCCGTGCCCACTGCACAGCCCATGCACAGCGCCAGCCAGACCGGCAGCACCCGCCCCAGTGCCACAAAGGCCGCCCAGCTTGCGGCCCAGGCCAGCAGGGCCGGCAAGGGCCAGCTCCGCGCGAGAAATGGAAGAAAAGCAGGCATGGATGCAACAGCAAAAGGTAGAAATTGGTAACAGCACAGGATAGCAACAGACAGCCGCCTTGCATCGGCTGCCGCCTCCCGTGCAAGGCGCTCCAGCGCCCTCCGGGCGCGGCGACCGTTGCATTCTCTCCGCTCCGGCTGCCGCACCGCCCCTTGCGGAGCCTTGGCAAGCGGCGGCGTTCTCCGGCATATTCACGTTTTACAACGTGAATAGCAATTGATTGCGTTTGTTACTATCAGCGGTTTCGATCTTTCCACCCGACAGATTTTTCCTTCAGGAGACACCATGCACCCAATGTTGTGGACCGGCTCGTTGCTAGCGCTTTCACTGGTGGGCTGCGCCGCACAATCTCCTGCGGAGCAGACGGCGCGGCCGGAAACCGTGCGCATCTGCCAGGGCAATGTCTGCGCGGACCAGCACCGCAGCACCACCACCTTCCAGGGCACCCCGGTGGATGCCGAAGCGGAACGCCGCATGCAGGCCCTGACCCAGCTGGCCGAGCGCGACCCCCGGGCTGCCTACGACCTGGGCATGCGCCTGCTGCGCGGAGATGGTGTGGAGCGCAACAGCTACCAGGCCATCGAATGGCTGCGCAAGGCCGGCGATGGCGGCCACCTGCCGGCCCAGGTGGCACTGGGGCGCATGTACCTGACCGGTGTGGAAGAGATGGGCGCAGATCCGGCGGAAGCCGAATCCTGGCTCAGCCGCGCCGCCGCCCGAGGCGACCGGGAATCCCAGAAGCTGCTCAAGGAAGCCCAGGCGGCCAAGCAGGACGAGCAGCGCCTCTACCAGATCCGTGACGCCTACCGCAAATCCTGGGGCAGCTGGTACTACAGCGCGCCGTATTACTGGGTCTGGAGCTCTTCCGGCTGGAATCTGCGCTGACGCGCAGCGGCCTGCCGGACCTCCGTTTTTCATCCACTCTTTTTCTTAGCGAGCCTTCTCTTTATGTCCAAGACCACTTCCGCCCTCCGCTGGGTTGCCATCGCCACATCGCTGACCCTTGCAGGTTGCGTCACCCCTGGCGGCGGCACCATCTCCACGGGCACGGCCCCCACGGCCGCCACGGGTGCGGCAGGTGGCGCCAGCAGCGTGAACGCCAACCCGACGCTGGAGCGTTGCGATGCCCCTCTGGGCACCCTGGCCGTGGATGATGGCCGCAACAAGGAGTGGTATGCCAGCTTTGGCGCCGCCACCAAGATCACCACCATCGAGCCGCTGATCCGCCTGGCCGTGCAGCAGTCCAACTGCTTCGTGATCACCTCGGTGGGCAACAACCGCACCGAAAGCAAGATCTCGTCCATCACCGACAAGCAACGCAATTCCGGTGAATTCCGCGCCGGCTCCAAGCAGCAAAAGGGCCAGCGCGTAGCGGCCGACTACTACATGGAGCCGTCGATCATCATTGACAACGACGCCACCGGTCAACTCGCCGCGGGCGTGGGTGGCCTGTTCGGCAGCGTGGGCG
The DNA here is from genome assembly GCF_006740045.1 of Comamonas terrigena NBRC 13299. NCBI lineage: Bacteria > Pseudomonadati > Pseudomonadota > Betaproteobacteria > Burkholderiales > Comamonadaceae > Comamonas > Comamonas terrigena. The sequence goes on along the minus strand of NZ_AP019749.1, from coordinate 41,701 downwards.
CCCTGGTGGGTGGCGCCATGCAGAGCAAGGCTTCCGTGGTCACGCTGAGCATGTTCGACATCCGTTCGGGCGTGCAGATCTCCATTTCCGAAGGCAATGCCACCGCCACCAATTTCGGTGCCGCGCTGGGCGGCCTGGGTGGCGGCGCTGCGGCCGGTCTGGGCGGCTTCTCGCGCTCGCCGGAAGGCAAGGCCACCGTGGCCGCCTTCATGGATGCCTACAACAACATGGTGGTCTCGCTGCGCAACTACAAGGCGCAGGAAGTCAAGGGCGGCCTGGGCCGCGGCGGCCAGCTGAAGGTCGGCAAGTAAGCGCCCGGCGCTGCACGAAAAAAAGCCTCCGTATGGAGGCTTTTTTCATGGGCGGCTGCCCCGTATCCGGCGGGACCGGGCTCAGCCGCGCAGGCGTTCGATCAGCCCGTTGAGCTCGTCCAGCGATCCGAACTGGATGGCCACCTCGCCCATGTCCTGCACCTTGCCGTGGCGCTTCACGCGCTTTTTGACGCGCACTTCCACCTGGGCCATCAGCAGGTCGGAAAGTTCTTCTTCCACGCGCTGCACATCGCGCGATTTGGACACTTTCCTGGCCTTGGCTGCGGCCGTACCGTCGTTCTCTTCGGTGATTTTCTTGACCAGGCCTTCGGCCTCGCGCACCGACAGCTTGCGTGCCGCAATCTGGTTGCCGGCCGTGATCTGGCCGGCCTTGTCCAGCGCCAGCAGTGCACGGGCATGGCCCATGTCGATATCGCCGGCCATCAGCATGGTCTGCACCGGATCTGCCAGGTTCAGCAGCCGCAGCAGATTGGAGGCGGCCGAGCGGCTGCGGCCCACGGCCTGGGCGGCCTGTTCGTGCGTCAGGCCGAACTCCTGCACCAGGCGCGCCAGGCCCTGGGCTTCTTCCAGCGGGTTCAGGTCTTCGCGCTGGATGTTCTCGATCAGCGCCATCGCGGCGGCGGCTTCGTCCGGCACATCCCGCACCAGCACCGGCACGCTGTCCAGGCCTGCCAGCCGGGAGGCGCGGAAACGGCGTTCGCCCGCGATGATTTCGTACTTGCCGGCGTTCGCACCCTGGCCCAGCAGGCGCACCAGGATGGGCTGCATGATGCCCTGGGCCTTGATGCTTTCTGCCAGCTCGTACAGAGCGCCTTCGTCCATGCGCGTGCGCGGCTGGTACTGGCCGGCCACCATCTGGTCGAGGTTCAGCGTGCTGGGCTGGCCGGTCTGCACGGCTTCGGCCTGGGCCGCCTTGTCATCCACCTTGGGGCCGAGCAGTGCTTCCAGGCCACGTCCCAGGCCCTTGGGTTTCTTGGTTGCCATGGTTCAGTTGTCTTTCATCAGTTGTTCCAGCAGCGCGTGGCCGGCATCCCAGTCGCCCAGCCCGCTGGCCGTGTTGATATGGCCCGCAGGGCCTGCATCCACCCACTGGCTACCCCAGGCCTGGGCGAACTGCCGCGCACGCGCCTGGGCGCAATACGGGTCGTTGCTGCCGCTCACCAGCACCGAGGGGAAAGGCAGGGCCTGCAGGACCACCGGCGACCAGCCCGGCAGCAGCGCGCGCAGGTCCGGCTGTTCCACGTCGCCCGGAGCCACCAGCAGGGCCGCCCGCACCTGGGTGCGCGCCAGCGGCGAATGGGCCGCCCACCAGGCCGCCAGAATGCAGCCCAGGCTGTGTGCCACCAGCACCACCGGCGCCGGGGCATCGACCAGATGCTCCTGCAGCCGCGCCGACCAGTCCCCGCGCAGCGGGCGCTGCCAGTCGTGCTGCTCCAGGCGCTGGTAACCGTAGCGCTGCTCCCAGCGGCTTTGCCAGTGGTCGGCGTCGGAGTTCTGCCAGCCGGGCAGCAGCAGCACATCCGAAGGGGTAAAACAGGCCATTGCTTTGCTTTTCATAGCTGCCAGTGCGCCCGGTAAGGGCCGCGGCAGCTGGTTGTCTTCATGCTCAGACGCGCATCTTCTTGATGCGGCCCACCATCTCTTTGGCAAAGGTGATGAAGGCCTTGCTGCCCTTGGCGGACGGGTCGAACACCACGCCCGGCAGGCCGTAGCTGGGGGCTTCGGCCAGACGCACATTGCGGGGGATGACGGTGTCGAACACCTTGTCGCCAAAGTGGTCCTTGAGCTGGTCGCTGACCTGCTGCTGCAGGGTGGTGCGGGGGTCGAACATCACGCGCAGCAGGCCGATGATCTGCAGGTCCGGGTTCATGTTGGCGTGCACCTGCTTGATGGTGTTCACCAGATCGGTCAGGCCTTCCAGCGCGAAGTACTCGCACTGCATGGGCACGATCACGCCGTGGGCCGAGCACAGGCCGTTCAGCGTCAGCATGGACAGCGAAGGCGGGCAGTCGATCAGCACGAAGTCGTAGTCGCCATCGACGGTGCTCAGCGCGCCCTTGAGGCGTTCGTTGCGGCGTTCCAGCGACACCAGCTCGATCTCTGCGCCCGACAGCTCACGGTTGGCACCCAGCACGTGGTAGCCCACCTGCTCGGAATGCACGGCGGCTTCCTTGACGGAGGCGTTTTCCAGCAGCACGTCATACACCGTCAGCTCCAGCGCGCGCTTGTCCACGCCCGAGCCCATGGTGGCATTGCCCTGGGGATCCAGATCGACCAGCAGCACGCGCTGGCCGATGCTGGCCAGACCGGCTGCCAGGTTCACTGCCGAAGTGGTTTTGCCGACGCCACCTTTTTGGTTGGCGACACAGAAGATTTTGGCCATAGTTTTTTAGCTTACTTGGAGATGGCCAACTTGAGGCCAAAACCGATCAGAAACACACCTGCTGTCTTATTCAGCACACGCACCACCACGGGATTGGCCCGCAGGCGCTGGGCCATGCGGGCCGTCAGCAGCACCACCACCACGCTGTACAGCGCCGTCAGCAGCGCCGCCGTGGCGGCCATGACCGCAAAGGTCAGCACGCCCCGGTGCTGGGCAGGATCGACAAACAGCGGGAAGAACGCCATGTAGAACACGATGGCCTTGGGGTTGAGCAAGGTGATCAGGGCACCCTGGCGGAAGTACTGGCGTGGTGCCATCTTCAGCACCGGCGCATCGCCGGGCTGGGCCCGCAGCATGCGCCAGCCCAGCCAGCCCAGATAGGCCACCCCCAGGTACTGCACCGCATGGAACAGCGCCGGGTGCGCAGCCAGCAAGGCCGACACGCCGGCCACCGCCAGCCACATCAGCACCTGGTCTGCGGCGATCACGCCCAACCCGGTGACCATGCCGGCGCGCATGCCGCCCTGGCCGGTGGAGGTGATCAAGGCCAGATTGCCTGGCCCAGGAATGAGGAGAAAAAGAAGAATGGCGACAACGAAAGCGCCGTAATCAGCCACGCCCAGCATGCATGTACCCTGCTCTATCAAAGCGCCGAGTTTATGCGACCGCAGCTTGCAGTGCAGCTTCCAACTGCAACCACTGAACCAGCGCGCTCAGCCAATGGGGCGCAACCAGACGATGCAGCGCTCCGCATCCAGGCCGGGAACCTGCAAGTGTTCCACGTGAAACACTTGCACATCGGCGCCCAGCGCGGCCATCTCGTCGTCGGGCTTCTTGCCCTTCATGGCGAACCAGATGCCTTGCGGCGCGATGGCGCCACGCGACCAGGTGGTGAAGTCGATCAGCGAGGCGAAGGCCCGGCAGCTGACGATGTCGTACGGTCCCTTCAGGCTTTCCACCCGGGCGTGGATGCCCTTGAGGTTGGGCAGCTTCAGCGATACCGCCGCCTGCTGCAGGAAAGCCGCCTTCTTGGCCACGGTGTCCACGCAGTGCACATCCACCTCCGGGCAGCACACGGCAAACACCACGCCCGGCAAACCACCGCCCGAGCCCACATCCAGCTGCGCCACCCGCTCGCCGGGCTGGCGCCCCAGGCTGGCCACATGGCGGCGCAGCGCAGGCACGGCGGCCAGACTGTCCAGCAGGTGGTGGGTCATCATCTCCTGCGGGTCGCGCACGGCCGTCAGGTTGTAGACCTTGTTCCACTTCTGCAGCAGGTCGAGGAAGGCCATCAGGGTGTCGATCTGCGCCACCCCCAGGCCCAGGTTCAGTTGCTGGGCACCCTGCTCCAGCTGGGACCGCAGTGCCGCGCTCATGCCTGTTGCTCCGTGCCGGTGGCGGCTGCAGGCGCAAAGCCCTTGAAGCCGCCCTTCTTCAGGTGAATCATCAGCAACGAGATCGCCGCCGGCGTGACGCCGGAAATGCGCGAGGCCTGGCCCAATGTCTCGGGCCGGTGCTTTTGCAGCTTCTGGCGCACCTCGATCGACAAGGCCGCCACCTGCATGTAGTCCAGCTCGGCCGGCAGCTTCAGCGATTCGTAGTGGGCAGCGCGCTGCACCTCTTCCTTCTGACGGTCGATGTAGCCGGAATACTTGGCGGCAATCTCCACCTGCTCCAGCACATCGTCGTGCAGGTCGCCCAGCGCTTCGCGCGACACCTCGGCCGCTTCATACTTGCCGCCGTCCATGCCCACCAGGGCGGCATAGCCCACCCCCGGGCGGCGCAGCAGGTCGAACAGGTTGTATTCGTGCTCGATGCTCTTGCCCAGCACGCGTTCGGATTCGGCTGCAGGCAGATTGCGCGGATTTACCCAGGTGGCCTTCAGGCGTTCTGTTTCACGTGAAACAGCATCGCGCTTGCGGTTGAAGAGCTCCCACTGCGCATCGCCCACCACACCGAGCTGGCGACCGATTTCGGTCAGGCGCATATCGGCATTGTCTTCACGCAGCTGCAGACGGAACTCGGCGCGGCTGGTGAACATGCGGTAGGGCTCGGTCACACCCTTGGTGATCAGGTCGTCAACCAGCACCCCCAGATAGGCTTCGTCACGGCGCGGCATCCACGGACCTTGGCCGCGCGCCTGCAGACCGGCGTTGATGCCGGCGAACAGGCCCTGGGCCGCGGCTTCCTCGTAGCCCGTGGTGCCGTTGATCTGGCCCGCAAAGAACAGGCCCTGGATCTGGCGGGTCTCGAAACTGCTCTTCAGGCCACGGGGGTCGAAGTAGTCGTATTCGATGGCATAGCCGGGGCGCAGGATGTGCGCGTTCTCCAGCCCCTTCATGCTGCGCACCAGCGCGTACTGGATGTCGAAAGGCAGCGAGGTGGAGATGCCGTTGGGGTAGTACTCGTGCGTGGTCAGGCCTTCCGGCTCCAGAAAGATCTGGTGGCTGTCCTTGTCCGCAAAGCGGTTGATCTTGTCTTCCACGCTGGGGCAGTAACGCGGGCCCACCCCTTCGATCTTGCCGGTGAACATCGGGCTGCGGTCAAACCCGCTGCGGATGATTTCGTGCGTGCGTTCGTTGGTGTGCGTGATCCAGCACGGCATCTGCTGCGGGTGCATGGCGGCATTGCCGCGGAAGCTGAACACCGGCACATGGCCTTCGTTCATGCCGCCGGGCATGCCGTCGCCGGGCTGCTCGGTGCACTGGCTGAAGTCGATGCTGCGGCCATCGATGCGCGGCGGCGTGCCGGTCTTCAGGCGGCCCTGGGGCAGCTTCAGCTCCTTCAGGCGCGCCGACAGCGTGACCGCGGGCGGATCGCCGGCGCGGCCGGCTGCATAGTTGTCCAGGCCCACGTGGATCTTGCCGTCCAGGAAGGTGCCGGCCGTCAGCACCACGGTCTTGGACTTGAACTGGATGCCCACCTGGGTGACCGCACCCACCACGCGGTCGCCCTCCACCATCAGGTCGTCCACCGCCTGCTGGAACAGCCACAGATTGGGCTGGTTCTCCAGCATCTCCCGGATCGCCGCCTTGTACAGGATGCGGTCCGCCTGGGCCCGCGTGGCGCGCACGGCCGGGCCCTTGGAACTGTTCAGGATGCGGAACTGGATGCCGCCCTGGTCGGTGGCCAGCGCCATGGCACCGCCCATGGCGTCCACTTCCTTGACCAGGTGGCCCTTGCCGATGCCGCCGATGGACGGATTGCAGCTCATCTGGCCGAGGGTCTCGATATTGTGGGACAGCAGCAGCGTCTTGCAGCCCATGCGGGCGGCAGCCAGTGCGGCCTCGGTGCCGGCGTGACCGCCGCCGACGACGATCACATCAAATTCTTGGGGGTACAGCATGTTCTTCAACTCCGTCGCGGGCGGCATCGCCATGCCACCCGAGGTCTTGGCAGTGCAGGCAACAGGCTGCCACTGCCGCCGGCGTCTGTGCAGGCCTAACGCGCTGTCACCCCGGCATTCCGCGCTGCATGCAAATGTGCAGGCGCGTGCAAACCCTTGATTTTCCCACCCTTTGCCCACCTTGTCTTTCGCCCAGGCTGGAACCGCGGTTTTCTCCATGCCTGGATACCGCAGGCCCTGCCGCCTCCCGGTGTGTTCCACGTGAAACACGCAGGACTGCAGCCCGTCCAGCCTTGTGTCCAGCAGGGATTTGGCAGCCGGGCGTGCGGCGATTTAGCATGTGCAACTGTGTTCAACCCCCTGCCCTGCGCGGGCATGCCACACACCATGAAGCTTTACTACAGCCCCGGCGCCTGCTCCCTGTCCCCCCATATCGTGCTGGAAGAAGCCGGCCTGCCCTACGAAGCCATTCTGGCCAGCACCAAGACCCACACGCTGCAGGACGGCACGGACTTCTACACCATCAACCCGCTGGGCTATGTGCCCTTCCTGGTGCTGGACAACGGACAGACCCTGCGCGAAGGCCCGGTGATCGTGCAGTACATCGCCGACCAGGTGCCAGCCAAGCAGCTGATTCCGGCCAGCGGCACCCTGGAGCGCTACCGCGTGCAGGAATGGCTGAATTTCATCGGCACCGAACTGCACAAGGGCTTTGGCCCGCTGTTCAACCCCAGCACCCCCGCCGATTACAAGCCCACCATCCTGGCCCAGTTGCGCAAGCGCTTCGCGTGGGTGGAAAAGGAGCTGACCGGCAAGGACTACCTGACCGGCGCCCAGTTCTGTGTGGCCGACGCCTACCTGTTCACCGTCTCCAACTGGGCCCAGCATGTGGGCCTGGAACTGGGCGACCTGCCGCAGCTGCAGGCCTACCGCCAGCGTGTGGGCAGCCGCCCGGCCGTGCAGGCCGCCCTGCGCGCCGAAGGCCTGGCCAAATAAGCCGCCGCTGAAGGGCCGATGCACAGACCGTGCAACGCTGCCACCAACGAAAAAGGCCTCCAACTGGAGGCCTTTTCATATCTGGAGCAGATCTGGAGCGGATCAGCTCAGCAGCGCACGCTCTTCCTTGCGCGGGGCTGCCGCCACCTTGGGCTGAGCGCGCGGCGCCGCCACTGGCCGGCCGGCGCCCGGCAGACTGCCGACCGCAGCGGCCGGAGCACGGCTGCCATGCTGCACCTGCAGGCTCTGGTCCAGGTGGAACTGGTTGACCACCTGGGCCAGGCGACCCGCCTGGTCGCGCAGCGAATCGGCGGCGGCCGAGGCCTCTTCCACCAGCGCGACGTTCTGCTGCGTCATGCGGTCGATATCGCCCACGGCCTGGTTCACCTGGCCAATGCCCGACGACTGCTCGTTCGAGGCCGCAGTGATCTCGCCAATGATGTCGCCCACCCGGCGGACGCTGTCGACGATTTCCTGCATGTTCAGGCCCGCTTCTTCCACATGGCGTACACCGCCATCCACGGCGCTGACGCTGGTCTGGATCAGGCGCTTGATCTCGTTGGCGGCTTCGGCACTGCGGCCTGCCAGCAGGCGCACTTCCCCGGCCACCACGGCAAAGCCACGGCCCTGCTCACCGGCACGGGCCGCTTCCACGGCCGCATTCAGCGCCAGGATGTTGGTCTGGAAGGCAATCGAGTCGATCAGGCCGATGATGTCGCTGATCTTGCGGCTGGAGGTGGAGATGTCCTGCATGCTCTGCACCGCCTGCTGGACGATGGCGCCGCCGCGCAGTGCGGTGTCGCTGGCCGAGCTTGCCAGCTGGTTGGCCAGCTGGGCCGAACTCGCGGTCTGCTGCACGGTGGAGGTCAGCTGCATCAGCGACGCCACGGTCTGCTGCAGGTTGCTGGCAGTCTGCTCGGTGCGGCTGGACAGATCGGTGTTGCCCATGGCGATCTCCTGGCTGGCCGTGGCAATGTTGCCGCTGGCGTCATGCACCTGGCCCACCATCAGGTTCAGACTGCGGCGCATTTCCTGCAGCGCGGTTTGCAGGTCGGCCACTTCATCCTTGCCTTCCACCTGCATTTGCTGGGACAGATCGCCCTTGGAAATGGCCAGCGCCATGCGGCGGGCAATTTCCAGCGGGCGACAGATGGACACCATGTTCAGCAGCGTCAGCGGAGCCACCACCAGCACCGTGATCACCACGGACAGCAGGAACAGCCACTGGGTCTGCGTGGCGGCTTCGCTTTCGTTGCGCTGGGCGGCATCCGCCTCGTCCTGCAGCACCTGGGCCAGCTTCTGCACCAGGGTGTCCACTTCCACCAGCTCGGCCATGGCCTTGTTGCCCATGCGGTAGGCGATGGTGGCGGTGTCATAGCCATTGGCTTCCAGCTGGCGCACCACCGGCTCGAACTGCTTCTGGTAGTTGTCCATGCGCTGCATCAGCTCCTGCACGAGCGCATCGTCGGCATCGCTGACCTCCCCCACGAACTTCTGGGACACGGCCTTGACCTGCTCCAGCCCCTTGAGCCACGACTCCTTGGCCTTGGTCACGCGCTCCGGGTTTTCGTACTGGATGATCATGTCCTTCTCGTGCTGGCGCACCAGGCCCAGGCTGGCGCGCAGCTGGGACAGGTGCTGGGCCTTGGTGTACGAGGTTTGACGGAAATCCTGGCTCATGTCCTGGATGCGGAACATGCCCCACATCCCGGCCCCTCCCAGCAGGCCCAGCAGCACCAATACCACCGCGATGGCGCCCAACATGCGCAACCTGATCGTGAAACCCCGCATGAGTGCAAACACATTCATGACCGCAAACCTCCAAAGCACTGAGCAACAGACAGATCCAGCTGAACACACAGGATTTCCACGTCCGTCGGCGTCATATTGCAAATAAATGCAAATTCTGGATAGAAGTGTCAAAGTTTGCCAGACATCGCCCCTTCGTGGCCTGGGGAAACTGACGGGAATTCCCCGGGAATACGGGGTTTCAGTCACTCAGGCAACTTCCTCCGGCTCTTTGTGCAGTGCAGCATCTCCATCGCCTGCCTTTTTGGTTTCACGTGAAACCATCTGCGCCATGGCGGGGGACTGCAAAACCGGCTTGACTTTGCCATCATGTGAAGGTTCATCATGGACCCATCCCAGGCAGCACACCCATCCGGGTCCGCCTCTTTTTTCTCAGGAGAACCACCATGGAACATGAATTTCACGTTGAAGGCATGACCTGCGGCCATTGCGAGCGCGCCGTCACCAATGCGGTGCACGAAGTCGATGCATCGGCCCAGGTGCAGATCGACCGGGCCCAGAAGAAAGTGGTGGTGCAAAGCGCCGCCGAACGCGAGGCCCTGCGCCATGCCATCGCCGAAGAAGGCTACCAGGTCGCCGCCTGAGGCGGTGGCACCGGCCCACTGGCCGGTGCCCATTGGCGACGCCGCACGCCTGGCCGGCGTGTCGGCACGCATGGTGCGGCATTACGAATCGCTGGGCCTGCTGCCTGAAGTGGCCCGCACCGACAGCGGCTACCGCCAGTATGGTCCGGCCGACGTGCACACGCTGCGCTTCATCCGCCGCTCCCGCGATCTGGGCTTTTCCATGGAAGAGATCAGCCTGCTGCTGGGCCTGTGGCGCGACCAGGCGCGCAGCAGCGCCCAGGTCAAGCAGATTGCCCAGCAGCACATTGCCGAACTGGGCGAGCGCATTGCCGCCATGCAGGCCATGCAGCGCAGCCTGCAATCGCTGGTGTCCTGCTGCCGGGGCGATGACCGCCCGGACTGCCCCATCCTGGACGATCTGGCCGCGCCGGAACTCGCCCCCCCGCACTGAAGCGAGCGCCACACCCAGGGCCCCGCCGCATCCGGTCACGCAGATGACCCGGGCGGCGGGGCTTTGCATTTCCAATGTGCAAACGCACAATTTGCGGCTGGACCCGGCACAGCGAGGCCGCGCCAGCACCCCGACCACTTTCTCAGGAGACAAGCATGAGCCAGACCCGCGAGGTTTTCCTCGTCAGCGCAGCCCGCACCGCCATCGGCACTTTCGGCGGCAGCCTCAAGGATGTGCCCAACACCCAGCTGGCCACCACCGCCGTGAAGGCGGCCATCACGCGCGCCGGCATCGCCCCTGATGCCGTGGGCCATGTGGTCATGGGCAATGTCATCCCCACCGACACCAAGGATGCCTACCTGTCGCGCGTGGCGGCCATCGATGCCGGCTGCCCCATCGAAACCCCGGCCTTCAATGTGAACCGCCTGTGCGGCTCCGGCCTGCAGGCCATCGTGTCCGCCGCCCAGGCCATTTCCCTGGGCGACTGCGATGTGGCGATTGGCGGCGGCGCCGAATCCATGAGCCGCGGCCCCTATTTCGACCTGGCCTCCCGCTGGGGCCAGCGCATGGGCGACGCCAAGAGCATCGACTACATGCTGGGCATCCTGCACGACCCCTGGCAGAAGATGCACATGGGCATCACGGCCGAGAACGTGGCCGAGCGCTACCGGATCTCCCGCAGCATGCAGGACGAACTGGCCGTGCTGAGCCAGCAGCGCGCCGCGGCCGCCATCGAGGCCGGCCGTTTCAAGGAGCAGATCGTTACGGTGGAAATCGCCAGCCGCAAGGGCACGGTGCTGTTCGACACCGACGAACATGTGCGTGCGGCCACCACACTGGTGACCCTGGCGGGCATGAAGCCCGCATTCAAGAAGGAAGGCGGCTCGGTCACGGCCGGCAATGCCTCGGGCATCAACGACGGTGCTGCCGCCGTCACCCTGGTGGCCGGCGACCGCGTGCAGGCCCTGGGCGTCAAGCCGCTGGCCCGCCTGGTGGGCTATGCCCACGCCGGTGTGGAGCCGGCCTATATGGGCATCGGCCCGGTCCCCGCCACCCAGAAGGTGCTGGCCCGCACAGGCCTGAAGATCCAGGACATGGACGTGATCGAGGCCAACGAAGCCTTTGCCGCCCAGGCCTGCGCCGTGATCCAGGAACTGGGGCTGGACCCCGCCAAGGTCAACCCCAATGGCTCGGGCATCTCGCTGGGCCACCCCGTGGGCGCCACCGGCGCCATCATCACCACCAAGGCGGTCTACGAGCTGCACCGCACCGGTGGCCGCTATGCGCTGGTGACCATGTGCATCGGCGGCGGCCAGGGCATTGCCGCCATCTTCGAGCGCGTCTGACGCCCGCCCGGCGCGGGGGCTGGCCCTCCCGTGTTGATGCCGGGTTCCAGCCTCCTTCCGAGCAACTGAAACCCGGCATCCGCAACGACCGCTGCGCTAAGACAAGCTCTGTCACACATCCCGAGCCGCGCCATCGTCTGTTGCGCTGCGCGCGCCCTATCATCCGAGCCTTGACCACCCTGCTCCCGTGCCTCCCATGGAATCCCTGCTGCCCCGTCTGAGCCACACCCTCGTTCATGCCAAGTCCCTGGAGGAGCTGACCCGCCCCCTGCTGGACATGCTGCAGCAGGTGACCAAACTGGATTCCACCTACCTCACCCGCATCGACCTGCCCCACAGCCAGCAGCATGTGCTGTACACCTGCAACCGCGGTCGGCTGGAGATGCCCGAAGGCCTGGTCGTCCCCTGGCAGGACACCTTGTGCCGCCGCGCGCTGGAGGACCGCCAGCCCTATACGGCGGATGTGGTCTCCAGCTGGGGCGATTCCGAGGCCGCCCGCGCCCTGGGCCTGCATACCTATGTCAGCGCCCCGGTGCGCCTGCCCCAGGGCCAGCTCTACGGCACGCTGTGCGCTGCCAGCGGCGTCGAGCAGGCCATGCCCGACGGTGCCATGGCCACGCTGGAGCTGTTCGCCGGCCTGATCGGCCAGCAGGTGGAGCGGGAGCTGCTGCTGCAAGAGCTGCAGCAACGCAATCTGGAGCTGGCCAACTATGCGTTGACCGACGCCCTCACCGGCCTGCCCAACCGCCATGCCCTGATGGAGGAGCTGCCCCGCATGTGGGCCCGGGCCGAGCGCGACGGACGCAGCGTGCTGCTGGCCTTCATCGACCTGGACGGCTTCAAGCAGATCAACGACCAGCACGGCCACGAAGCGGGCGACCAGCTGCTGCAGACCGTGGCGCGCCAGCTGCTGAATGCGCTGCGCGACAGCGACTTTGCCGCACGCATCGGCGGCGACGAGTTCGTCATGGTGGGCACCGGCCCGGAGATTTCGCAATCGGCGACCCAGGTGCTGTACGAGCTGGAGGAGCGCCTGGCGCTGGCCACCCAGTGCGATGTGGCCGTGGCGGAGGATCTGCTGCACTACCCCGGCGCCAGCGTCGGCGTGGTGGCCGTGCACCCGGCGCAGACCAGCACCGAGCAGGCCCTGGCCCTGGCCGACGCCGCCATGTACGAGAACAAAACGCGCCGTCGCACGCGTTCCGGCATCCACTGAGGTCCTGCCCTACCACCACCCTCTAAAAGGGCTTACAGGGCCGTTTTGCTCCAAACCGGGGCATGGCGAACCACAGGCAAAAGCTTGGGCTAGGATGGCTTCATAGCCTATCCCTAGCCAAGCCATGTCTTCGTTAGCGCCAGACTTCCTCACAGCCCTGGGCATGATCGGCCTGGCTGCCTGGGTGCTGGCCTGGGTGATCTGGGTGCTGGGGCGGCCGTTCTGGTACCAGGGCCTGTCCCAGGGGCTGTGGTGCAACACCCTGATCGGCATGGCCTATCTGCTGCTGGCCCTGGTCAGCCGCAACGCCAGCCTGGCGCTGCTGATGGCCTCCCTGCTGCTGGTCTGTCTGGCCACCTCCTGTTTCACCATTGCGCTGCAGCGCTTTCGCCAGAGCGACCGCCTGGTGCGCGACAGCCTGATCCTGTTTCTGCCCCAGGCCATCACCATGGCGTTGGCAGCGCTGCTGCTGCCGCAGGACTGGGGGCTGTTTCACCGCCTGCATGCCGCCCTGCTGCTGGGCCAGCTGCTCTACCTGCTGTGGCTGCTGCAACGCATGCGCCGCAGCACGCCTGGCAGCGGCTGGGTGCTGGTGGTGGTGGCGGTGCTGGCGCAGAGTCTGGCCCTGCTGCCGCTGATCGTGCAGGAAACCTCTCCCCTGCCGTTTTCGCGCCAGCGCCTGTCGGTGTATGAGCAGTTGGCGCTGTGGAGCGTCTGCCTGACGCTGTTCGTGAACCTGGTGCTCTCCAGCATCGGTCTGCTGCTGATGCTGCACGACCGCCAGGCCGCGCTGGACCAGGACAAGGCCCGGCTCGATCCGCTGACCCAGCTGCCCAACCGCACGGCCCTGGTGCAAGGCCTGCTCGACGCCATGGCCCAGGCCGTGCACACCGGCATGCCCTTGTCGGTGGTGGTGCTGGACATCGATTTCTTCAAGCGCATCAACGACAGCCACGGCCACCTGGTGGGCGACCGGGTGATCCAGAGCGTGGCCCACACGCTGCAGAGCCAGCTGCGCAAAGGCGATCTGGCGGCGCGCTATGGCGGGGAGGAGTTCGTGCTGCTGCTGCCCCACACCCATTCCGCCGAGGCCCTGCCCCTGGCCCAGCGCCTGTGCGATGCCGTGCGCCTGAGCCCGTTGCAGCTGAGCACCGGCCCCCGCCTGGAGTTCACCATCAGTGTGGGGGTCTACACCGCCCAGCTCCAGCAGCCCAGCCCATGGGAGGCCCTGGTGGCGGCCGCCGATGCCGCCATGTACGAAGCCAAGCGCAACGGCCGCAACCGGGTGGTGCTGGCACAGCCCACGGCAGAGTCGCTGCGTTTCTTTGAGCGCAGCCACCGCGACGCGCCGTTTTGAAGGCGCCGCTGCGGCCCCGCCACCGCCTTCAGAACGGCATGCTCTGCGGATCGGTGTCCACCGGGGCTTCGGCCGGCCCGGTCACCTTGCCGCCCTGCCCAGCCGGCCTGCCACCGGCCACGCGCACCGCCAGGGTTTCGGTCCCCGAGCCCGACGGCTGCAATGCTGCAGGCAGGTCCTGGCCCAGCTCGGTACGGCCTTCACCGCCCAGGGCGTCGATCAGGTCCGGAATCAGGCGGCTCAATTCACCGGTGGCAATCGCCACATCGGTGTCAAAACCGCCTTCATCGCCGGCCTCATCCAGCACGCTGTCCAGGAAGGCAATCTTCTTGACCTGCAGGGTGTCGCTCAGCACAAAGCTCACGCGGTCGTCCCAGGTCATGGCCAGCTTGGTCGGCAGCTTGCCCTGCTCCACATGCTGCTTGACCTCGTCGATATCGAGCGGGTGGCGTGCGTAGCGCACCACCGCCTTGGATTCGTCCGCGGCCTTGAGCTCGCATTCGCGGTCCACCGAAAAACCCACCGGCGGCTCCTGGCTGATCAGCCAGTGCGCCATGGCTGCCTGGGGACTGGTCTGCGTATCGAGCAGCGCCACGCCAAAGCCCTGCAGGCTTTCAACCAGCAGCGTCACCACCTCGTCGGCACGGCCCTGGGCGCCGGTGTCCAGCACCAGCAGCTTGGCCTGCGGATCCAGCCAGACCCACATGGCCCCCTGCTTGGTGAAGGCCATGGGCAGCAGGTCCAGCTTGGCTTCGTCCTTGAGCTCCTGCTTTTCCTTTTTGCCCGGTTTGCGGCCGAACTCTTTTTCAATCGCTTCGGCCTTCTCCGCCACCTTGCGGTTGAGCACGCTGGCGGGCAGCATCTTGCTCTCGCTCATATAGCGCATCACCCATTGGCCACCCACGCTTTCGGCCAGCAGCCCATGCTCCTCGCCACGCGGTGGCACCCAGCCGGAAGACTTTTCCTGCGTCGCTCCACAGGGGGTGAAAGGCGTCTTTTGCAGCGCTTCTTCCATCTGTTCCAGTGCACCCTGCCATTGCGCGGCAATGCGGTACACGATCATGTTCTTGAACACGCAGCAACCTCTTTTCTGTGTCATGCAGCGCAGCGCCTCCGTCGGCGCTGCGCCTTATCCAAACCATGGCTATCCACGCCGACCTGGTGGCGTGGTAATCCCTCATTTGCCCATTGTGGACCACCCTGCCCTGCCAGCTACGGGGTGCAGAGGGTCTCCAGGCTTCGCATTACTTTACACAGCATCACGGTTTCCACATGGAACGCTTACAGACAGTCCCCACACTTGCATTCAAGCGCTGCAACCAAGCTGCAGCGTCCCCCTCAACCTGAAGGAAAGGACATCACCATGGCCCTCTTGCAACGCTCCCTGATCGCCACCGCCACCGCTGCTGCACTGGCCGGCGCCTTCACCCTGCCCGTGTGGGCACAGAACACCGCCGCACCGGCAGCCCCCACGGCCCAGACCGCCCCTGCCCACCCCCACCAGGCGGGCCGCCCTGCCCTGGACCCTGCCGCCATGCATGCCCAGCACATGGAACGCGTCAAGCCCTTGCTGCAGCTGACCGCCGCCCAGGAAGGTGCCTGGAAAAAGTACGTGGAAGCCACCCGCCCTGCAGAGCGCAAAGCGCCTCGCATGGACCGTGAGGCCTTCAACAAGCTGACCACGCCCCAGCGCATTGACCAGGCCCAGAGCCTGCGCAAGGAACGCAACGCCGCCATCGAGCAGCGTGAAAACGCCACCAAGGCCTTCTACGCCAGCCTGAATCCGGCGCAGCAAAAAGCATTCGATGTGGCCATGCCCATGCACGGCCACGGCCATGGCAAAGGTCCTGGCATGCACCGCGGCGGTCCCCGTGACGAAGGCCACCCCGGCATGGGTCAGCCTAGTCAGGCAGCCCCCGCTGCGGCGCCCGGCGCCTGAATCGGTTTCGGTCGTGCGCCATCCCGGTTGCCCAGCCGGGACACCACCCTCTTCAGCAGGCCTTGTGCCTGCTTTTTTTTATGCCTGCAGTTTTGACCCGGAAGCCGCAGGCCCGCCATACATGTGCCACATGGCCGCATGTGCCGCCCATGCAGCACATTCCGGTTTTTTCCCGCGCAGCCCCCCCACACAGCGCGAAAAATTCTTTTCACCTTCCAGCCCCTGGCACGGACCCTCTACGGACCCGCTTGCCGCCACCACGGGTCCACCCCCTTGGTGGCAGCGATGCACCACCAGGACGCTCGGGCCAGCTCTGCCACGGCGCATGCAGCTGCAGGCTCCGTGTCCGGCAACCGCCCGGGGCAGAGATTCTATATAAAACAACAACTTAGACAAAAAAAGTAACTCAGTTACCTAGTTTGGCGACATTTCAAACTTTCGTAACCGAGTTACATCCAGTAGGAAGCCCTCCTCCACCACACCAGGAGGCCTGTTCCGGCTGGTTGGAGCCTGTTCGAGTGCTTTCCAGGCCTGTGGACAAGCATGGGCAGAAAAAAAGAGCAACTCGGCACTTATCCACTGTCTGGAAAGTTTTTTTCAGCTTGTACCCAATCGGGTGACAGCAGCAGCCCGGTACCAACCACATGCTTGAACAATCTCCAAACCATTGAAATACAACGAAAAAGAAGACTTGTCCACAGAATCTGGCGGTGCTTACTATGACTACTAATTTAAAAAATTAAATATAGGAACAACATCTGCGCGCAAAGTTTGCGCGGTTTTTCATGCCTTCCACTCCGGTTGCGTTTTTTTCAATCCACTTTTCCGTCGTTTCTGGAGCCCAGCAGATTGCCAACACCGAGGTGGCAGATTGTTGGTAAACCTCGGCTTTTCAGTTATTCACATCAAAATTGATAGCTGTATACCTTTTGTTTTCAATAAAAATCTCTTAAAACTACGTTACATCAGAGGGAAGATCCTTCTGTGGACAAGTTTCCTTGAAAAAATAGGTTTTCCACAAAAATCCAGGGATATGCGCAGTTGTCCCCGTTGCGAGGACAGCAGAACTTGTGCATGACCCACATGTTTTTCCACCATGCAAGCTCTTGAAAAAGCATGGACTCAGTGGGTTATCCACAAAAAAACCGGTGCATTACTACTACGACTAATTTATTTCATTGAAATAAAGAAGAAGTCATAGAGAGAACTCCCAGATCGGGGCTCCACAAAGGGCATGACCGCACGGAAAGCCCCGGTTTTCGAGGAACGGAAGACGGCCGTGCGCTGAAAAGCGGCATACTTCGCCGCGTGCACTGCTTGGGTTTGAAAAGCGTTTTTCAGCCGGATCGGCGTGACCATGCCGCCGTTTCTTTGGACATTCAGCGGTTTTTATCCACAGAAAGTTATGCAAGGCATGGGATAACTGGACAACTTGCCTCTGAAAACCGGAATGTTCAAAAAAATTCAATGACGCTGACGCAGCACTGTCGGCCGATCCGTGGCCGCAGGGACACGGCTGGGATGCGAAGGCAGGGCGCGTTGAAAAAACAGTTGTGCACAGCCCATGGCGGGCATGTGCATGGTGAGGATGGCGGGAGGCGCGTGCGTTTTCCTGCTGAAAAAACAGGCAGAGGTTGATCCAGGCGCACGCACCGGGCACAGCCGCTCTCCGAGGCGCTGGAACGGTTGCACATGGTGCGGCCATGCCACGCATGCGGTATCGCACAGCGATTGCCCCCTTCTGCGAGGGGCGCAGAAGGCCGCCAGACGGCGCTAGGCTGCGCGCTTGGCCAGAGTGAACGGTGGCAGGCCCTTGAGCAGCTGGGCGCCATAGCTGGTGGCAACCAGGCGCTTGTCGTAGCAGTAGACATGGGCCTGGTCTTCCTCGGTGCGGATGGCACGGCCCACCCATTGCGCCAGGCGGATGGCGGTGGCTGGCACCACCAGCTCGTTGAACGGGTTGCGGCCGCTGGTACGCAGCCACTCGGCACGGGATTCGCCCACCGGGTCATCGGGGGGGGCAAACGGCAGCTTGGTGATGAACAGCGACTCGCACAGTGCGCCGGGCAGATCCAGTCCCTCGCCAAACGACTGCATGCCGAAGATGATGGAGGGCAGGCCCGACTCCACCCGGCTGCGGTGGTCGGCCAGCAGCATGGTGCGTGGCATGGCGTTCTGCACCAGCACGTAGCTGCGCATGTGGGAGGGCAGGGCGTCCACGGCCTGGCGCATCTGCTCGCGGGAAGTGAACAGCACCAGGGCGCCGGCCTGCACCAGCGCCAGGTCGTTCAGCAGGGCGTCCACCATCTCGGCGGTGAAGGCCTGGGCCTCCCGCGGGTCGGCCTGGGTCTGGTGGGCCACCAGCGTGCCCTGGGCGGCGTAGTCGAAAGGGCTGGCCACCTCCAGCGTCTGCACGCTGGCGTCGCCGTGCAGGCCGGCTTCCCGCAGAAAGAAGTCGAAGCCGCCGCAGCTGGTCAGGGTGGCCGAGGTCAGCACAGCGCCCCGCACCTGGCTCCACAGGTGGTGGCGCAGCGTGGCTCCCGGCAGGATGGGGCTGGCATGGGCCTTGACGACGATGTAGTCGCCATCGATCTCCAGCGTGAACCATTTGGCATTGGGCACCTGGGCGCTGCCGTCGGCCTGCATCTCGGGTTGCTGGCTCAACAGCTGGGCCGTGTCGTGCACCGATTCCAGGCGCGGTGCCAGGGTGCCCACCTGGGCATACAGGGCGGACAGGCGCTGGGCTTCCTCGGGCTTGTCCTTGATCTCGGCGCGCAAGGCCTTGGAAATGGCCCGCAAGGCGTCCAGAAAGCCGCTGGCGTGGTGCATGACCTGTGCCAGGGGGTTGATCAGGGGTTCCGGCAAAACGCCGCGTGGAGCCCGTACACGGGCCGGGCCCCAGCTGTCTTTCTGGCCCTTCAGTGCGTCGCCGTAGATCTCCATCACCAGGCGGGCCAGATCCGTCAGGTGCTGGCGCAGGCCGGCACTGTGGCCGGGCAGCTCGGCGATGTCCTCCACTTCCATCAGCTGGCCCACGCGCAGGGCCCGGCTGGTGAGCTTGTCGATCCACTGCAGGCGGCTCAAATCCATCTCGCAGGCGAACTGGGAGAGGGCGGTCTGCGGCAGGTGGTGGGCCTCGTCCAGCACCAGCAGGCAGTTATCCAGCTCGGGCAGCAGGCGGGCGCCCAGTGAGGACAGCAGCAGATCGTGGTTGGCAACGATGACCTGGGCGGCCACCATGTCCTTGCGCCGTTCGTAGTAGGTGCAGCTGCTGAATACCGGGCAGTGCTTGCCGGTGCAACTGCTGCCTTCGGCGGCCACGGGGCTCCAGGCCTCGGGCTCGGGCGGGGTTTTCAGGCTGTCGCGGTCGCCATCCCATTCGCCGGTGGCCAGGGCGTCGGCCATGCTGGCATAGAACTGCATGCGCGCCTCTTTTTCGGCCGGCGGCCGGGCCTTGCGCTGGGCAGCTTCTTCTTCGGCAAAGAGGTCATCGGCCTCCTCGCTGTGCTCACCGGTGCTGGACAGCCGCTCGAGCTTGAGTTTGCAGACAAAACGACCACGCCCCTTGGCCAGCGCAAATTTGAAAGGGACCGGCATTTTCTGCGCCAGGGCCGGCAAATCCTTGTTCACCAGCTGTTCCTGCAGTGCCACCGTGGCGGTGGAAATCAGCACCCGCGTGCCACGTGCCAGGGCGGTGCTGATGGCGGGCACCGAATACGCCAGCGACTTGCCCACCCCGGTTCCGGCCTGGACCACGGCGATCGATTTTTTCGGCTCAGGAGCGCCTTCCTCGATTTTGCCCAGCTGGGTCTGGGCGAACGTGCGCGCCACCTGATCGGCCATGCGCCGTTGGCCGTCACGGCTGCGGAACCCGGGGATGGATGCGACAACGGAATCGAACGATTCAAGGGCCAGCGCGGCCCATTTTTCCTGGCTCATGGAGGGTGTGGAGAGCGGTCTTGCGGGGGAAAACCGGTGTTTTATATGAATAAATACATGGATATGTAGTGGATAAGATGTGAAATCTTATGAATAAACACTACAAATCTCGTATTGCAGGCTGTATGCAAGGGAGCCCCGCATGCCATACAACGCAGCCGGTATCCGGCTGCGTTCACCGATTGTCGCAGCCTCGCGGCACATGTGGACAAGCACTCTCTAAATCCCTGCCGCACCGCTGCCTGCCAGCCTGTGGGGAGGGGTATTGCAGAGCCTAGCGGCTTGGGACAAGTTTGTGAATAGCCGCTTGATACCTGGGAACAACATTCGCAGGGTGTTGAAAATATCTTTTCATATCAAACAGATGTTGTGCACAGGTCGGGGGAGCATGGTTATCCACATGCGGGGCGTATGCCCAGCCCATTCAGGCCAAAAAATTATCCACAAAATGGTGAAAGCGGGTGTTCACATCTTGTGTGGAAAAGCTGCCGTGCTGGTGCGGCCCAGTGGGGTGAAAATCCGCAGGGACGGGGCGCTGAAAAGCGGTTTTCAATGCGTTTTCAGTTTCCGGCAACGGCAGGCCATGCCCACCGTGCAATTTGCCTGCCAAAAAGGCAGTCGGGAGGGAATGTAACAGCGCTCTTATCAAAAAAGGTAGCGTCTGAGATAGATTCAATAAGGATTTGATGCGGAAGTGGCTGAAAAACATGTTTCAGCTGCGGCGGGACCAGAGTTTTCAGTTTGTATGATTTCATATGAAACCATACAAAACGGTTTGCATTGGTGGCGGGATATGGCTGGACCAGCGCGGTCCTGCCCGCGCGAAGTGGCCTGCGGTCGCACCGGCCATGCGGTCTGCCGGTCTGCGCGCGTGGAGGATCCGTGACCCAGGGAGGGGTCAGCCGCCTTTTCCCAAGGGCGGCAAGGGGCTGGCGCTGGAGGCCGGCACCGTGGTGCGGGCGCTGTTCATCACCATCGACAGCAAGGTGTAGTAGCCGTTGACGCCGATCAGGTCGACCACCCCTTGCTCGCCCCACAGGGCAACGGCCTGGGCCCAGGTGGCGTCGCTGATGCCCTGGTGGCGGTGCAACTCGGTACAGAAGGCGTAGAGCACGGCTTCATCCGGCTGCAAGGCGCCGGGAGTGCGGCCCAGGGCGATATCGGCCAGGGCCGCAGGTGCAATCCCTTCACGTTCTGCAATGGGCGCGTGAATGGCCCACTCCACCTGCTGCGACCAGTGGCGGGCCGTGATGCAGATGGCCAGCTCCGACAGCCGCAGACCGATGCTGCTGCGAAAGCGCAAGTACTCGCCCATGCGCTGGGCATGGTCCATCAGCTCCGGGCTGCGCAGCAGCGGCACAAAGGGCGAAATCAGTGCGCCGCGCGGTCCATCGATGATGGGTTGGGCCAGGCGCCGCTGTTCGGGCGTCCAGTCACTTTCGGGAATCGGGGGCAGGCGGTCGGCAGAGGGGGTAGACATGGCGGCTTTCGATCGCGCAGACCCGGGACTGCCGCGGGGCCGCGGTGCGGATCTGCTCGGACAGGAAAAAGCCAACGATAGGAGCAGGGGCCTTGCACTGCGGTCACCCAGCGGACGCCGGCAGGTCCTTGCCTGCCAACCTGGAATGTCCGGCATGTGGCAGCCCCGGCTGCCGGGGCCGCAAGATCGACAAATAGATGTTGTCCTACAGTTACCAAATGTATTGGCGGAGCCCGCGTGTAACAGCCCCTGTCCACAATACCGCTAGCTCTCCCCCACGTCCTGGGCGTCATGTTGCACGCCAGGGCAGTCCGGGGCATTTCGAAAGTCCTGCATCCATGGCCATCCCTGTCAGCCCAGAAAACGAAGCAGCGACACTGCGCCAGGAAATGGGGCAGTCGCTGGAGATGCTGCGTTTTGCCTCGCCGGTGCTGGAACAGGAATTCACGCAGGAGCTGCGCGTGCAGCAGCGCCGCAGCACGCTGTTCACGCTGGGCTTTCTGGGCCTGGTGTGGATCTTCTTTGCGGCCTTTGACTGGTGGCGCATGCAGGCGGTGCTGGGCACCGGCCGGGAACTGCAGTTTGTGCTGGGCGTGATGCTGCAGCGCTGGGTGGTGCTGGCCTGCTTTCTGTGCACCCTGTATGTCTTGCTGCACCCCGGAACCCGGTCCGCCACCCATGAGTTCTGGATCGTGGTGTCGGTGGTGGCCTGTGGCTGCGGGGTGGTGATTTCTTCCTACACGGCCAAATCGCTGGGCCTGCCCGAGGCCAGCATCGTCATGCTGCTGACCGTGGTGGTGGCGCTCTATCCGCTGGGCATCCGGCTGCGCCAGGCCCTGCTGGCCGCGGTATCGGTGTGTGTGGTCACTACCTTTGCAGGACCTTGGCTGCTGCCGCAACCCCAGCAACTGGCGGAGCACTGGCTGGTGGTGATCATGATGTGGGTCACGCTGGTGCTGTCCGGCGTGACGGCGTATTTCCGCGAACGTGCACTGCGCCAGCAGTTCGTGCTGCGCAAGCTGCTGGACTGGGAGGCCTGCCACGATCCGTTGACGGGGCTGGCCAACCGCCGGATCTTTCGCGAGCAGTTCCAGCGCAACATGCTGCACGCCAAGCGGGAGAAGGAATCCCTGTTCCTGGCGGTGATCGATATCGACCACTTCAAGCTCTACAACGACCTCTACGGTCACCAGGCCGGCGATGAGGTGCTGCGGCTGGTGGGCAATCTGCTGGCGGACTATGCACGCCGCCCGCTGGATCTGGCCGTGCGGCTGGGCGGGGAGGAATTTGCCCTGGTGGCCTATGACGAAGATGTGCAGTCGCTGCGCAAGCGCATGGAAAAGCTGCTGATCGACCTGCATGGCCTGAACCTGGCCCACGACGCCTCGCCCACCGCGCCCTATGTCACCGTGAGCGTGGGCCTGGCCCAGGTGCGCGACGAGGACACGGTGGACACGGTGTTCAAGCTGGCCGACAGCCTGCTGTTCCAGGCCAAGGAACAGGGGCGCAACCAGGTCTGCGGTGTGGCCTCGATTGCCATGCCGGTGATCAACCCGCGCCGTCCCAGCTGGGCACAGCAGGCAGCGGCCGTAGGGCCAGCCAGTTAAATAGCGGCGCGCTACACTGGGTGACTTTTGCTGCGTGTTCGCTCTGGGAACTTTGTGCGAGCGCCGGCCATCCCACTTCGCTGAACTGCTTTTTTCGCTATGCACGCCAACTTTGGCTGGCTGGATGCCCTGATCCTGGGCCTGGTCCAGGGCCTGACCGAATTCCTCCCCATCTCCTCCAGCGCCCACCTGCGCATCCTGGGCCCTTTGCTGCCCGGCCATGCCGACCCAGGCGCTGCCTTCACCGCCATCACCCAGCTGGGAACCGAGCTGGCGGTGCTGATCTATTTCCGCAAGGACGTGTGGCGCATGCTGACGGCCTGGCTGGCTTCGCTGCCCGTGATCGGCAGCCGCCGTGCGGGCGAGCCGCTGAGCGCCGACGCCAAGCTGGCCTGGCTGGTGATTCTGGGCACCATCCCCATCTGTGTGCTGGGCCTGCTGCTGCGTGATTTCATTGAAACCACCTTCCGCACGCTGGCGCTGACTGCGGTGATGCTGATTGTCTTCGGTCTGCTGCTGGGCTGGGCCGAGCGCCGGGGTAGCCAGACCCGCACGATTGCGCAGCTGGGTGCCAAGGATGGTGTGTTGCTGGGCCTGGCCCAGGCCATGGCGCTGATTCCGGGCGTGTCGCGCTCGGGCGGCACCATCACCGTGGCCCTGCTGCTGGGCATGACGCGTGAGGCGGCGGCCCGCTTTTCCTTCCTGCTGGCGATTCCGGCCGTGCTGCTGTCGGGCTTTTACATGCTGCTGTTCAAGCGCGAGCCCATGTCACCCGACCAGTGGGGCATGACGCTGGCTGCCACGTTTGTCGCTTTTGTCGTCGGTTATGCGGTGATCGTGTGGTTTATGCGCCTGATTTCACACAAGGGCTTTACATTCTTCGTTGTGTACCGTGTTGTGCTGGGCCTGCTGATTCTGGCGGGCCTGTACTTTGGCCTGATTCAATAACCTTTCACCCTAAGAAAGCTGTAATGCTGCGGCAGGCCACCGCAGCGACCCACCATCATGGAAATTCCGATACTTATCGCCCTCATCCTGCTCAACGGCGTATTTGCCATGTCCGAGATCGCGCTGGTCACGGCACGCAAGGCAAGACTGCAAAAGCTGATTGATGAGGGCGACAGCGCTGCGGCTGCTGCGCTCAAGCTGGGGGAAGACCCCACACGTTTCCTCTCCACCATCCAGATCGGCATCACCTCCATCGGTGTGCTCAACGGTATCTTCGGTGAAGCCGCACTGGCCCAGCCGCTGTCCGTGTGGCTGGAGCAATGGGGCATGCCGGTCAAGTACGCCGGCACGGTCTCCACGGCCGTGGTGGTGGTCCTGATCACCTATGTGTCCATCGTCCTGGGCGAACTGGTCCCCAAGCGCCTGGGCCAGACCAACCCCGAGTCCATTGCCCGTCTGGTGGCCCGCCCCATCAACCTGCTGGCCAAGCTGACCAAGCCTTTCGTGTGGATGCTCACCAGCTCCACCCTGGGTCTGCTCAAGTTGCTGGGCGTGCGCCAGAGCAATGAATCCTCGGTGACCGAGGATGAAATCCATGCCATGTTGGCCGAAGGCACCTCGTCGGGTGCCATCGAACAGAACGAACACGCCATGGTGCGCAACCTGTTCCGCCTGGACGATCGCCAGATCTCCTCGCTGATGGTGCCGCGCTCCGATGTGGTGTGCCTGGACATCTCTGCCAGCTTTGAAGAGAACCTGGCACTGATCGAAGAGCACGACCACGCGCGCTTTCCCGTCACCAGCGGCAGCTTTGAAGACCTGCTGGGCGTGCTCAATGCCCGCCAGTGGATGGCCCATGCGCTCAAGGGCGACCGCGAACTGACGCCCACCAGCGTCTTCCTGGAAAAACCGCTCTACATTCCGGAAACCATCACCGGCATGGAACTGCTGGAGAACTTCAAGAATTCCGGCGCGCCCATGGCCTTTGTGGTCGACGAGTACGGCGTGGTGCAGGGCATTGTGACTGTGCACGATTTGATGGAAGCCATCACCGGCGAGTTCGTCACCGAAGACCCCAGCGACGCCTGGGCGGTGCAGCGCGATGACGGCAGCTGGCTGCTGGACGGCCACATTCCCATCATGGAGCTCAAGGACCGCCTGAACCTGAAGAGCGTGCCGGAAGAGGAAAAAGGCCGCTACCAGACGCTCAGCGGCATGGTCATGCTGCTGACCGGCAAGCTGCCCACCGAGGCCGACAAGGTGGTCTGGGAATCCTGGCAGTTCGAAGTGGTCGACATGGACGGCAAGATCATTGACAAGATCCTGGCCACCCGGCTGCAGGACAATGTGATTGAGACCTTGCAGGACGAGTAAGCGTCCCGCATTCCCCGCAAAAAGGCTGCCCCAGGGCAGCCTTTTTACATGGGGGGGCCACAGGTGGAGGCTGGCGCAGGGTGCCACAGGCGGTGTTCAGGCTGTCGCGTTGCGCGCCCGCAGCGCCGGAATCACCTGGCTGCGCAGCAGCGGCGCCAGGGTGTCCGGCAGCGGCTGGTCCAGTGCCAGCCACTGCACACCCGCAATCTCGGCCGCGGCCTGCACGGTCTGCTGCAGGGGGGCGTGCGCCACCAGCACATGGGCGTGCACCTGGGTGGCCGCTTCATTGGCGGCAATGGCGCTGAACTGGCCCAAGGGCGCAAAGTCTGCGGCCGCCATGGTGATCTGCAACTCCTCCTGCAGCTCGCGCACCAGGGCCCGCAGCGGCGTTTCATCCCCATCGCGCTTGCCGCCGGGCAGCATCCAGGCCTGGGTGCCGCGCTTGCGCACGGTCAGCAAGTGGCCCTGGGTGTTGAACAGACAGGCGGCGGCGATGTGCAGGTGGTGCATGGGGGGCGGGTTGGTGGGTGCGGAACGGGACGAAAGGCTGGAAAGGTCCCACAGGCCTCAGAGGCGGGCGTTCTTGTTGCCGTAGGCGCAAAAACCCGGTTTGGGGCCTTTCTTGGGGTGCAGGCGGCAGGTCTCCGGGCGCTGCTCGTACACCGTGCAGCGGCGTGTGGTGGCATCCAGAAAGTTGCAGTCTCCGCTGGCGCGCCGCGCCATGGTGAAGATCTCGTGTTTGGGATTGAAGTGGTCGATCAGTCGCATCTTGGTCAGGCGCTTGGCGATCTGCTTGGGTTCGATGTGCTCGACCTCGAACGGGTCCACCAGGCCCAGGCGCACCAGGTCGGGCAGACGCACCTCCAGCGGCATGGTGCAGCAGTTGGCTGCGCAGGTGTCGCACATGCCGGGCTTGTACTTGCTCCAGGTTTCCAGACGGTCCACGTCCACGATGCGGATGGAGGATTTCATAGGGCTTGGCAGCCAGCGTCCGGGTGCTCACAAAAAAGTGAGCATGCGGTGCGCGCATGGCTTGCAACTCCGTATCAATTGATGGGGATATTTTTCTGGGGCAGGTGCAAGCAGCCCACAGGGAACGAACGGTGTTTTCCGTCGTCACCGGGCCGTGCATGCCGGAGGCGGCATGGTACCGGGATTGGCCGAAGGGGCCGGGCGCAGGGTTACCGCTGCGCTGGTGCCACCACGGAACCGTACTTTGCGACTGCTGGCAAGCGTTCACTGCGCTGGTTGACCGCACTGCCGTTGATCTTTGTCAAGTGCGCCGGGCCACTTCAACGGCTTTGAGCGCAACCCTTGCTTACAAGGGCGCAGGGCGGGTTTGGACGTTTTTGAATGCGATGGGCTTTTTTCATGCGCCCACTGAATCTTTGCTGCTATGCCTTTTACATGCATTTCACACAATGATTGACATTTGCTGCTGCATAAAAGGTGCGGCATTGGCGTCGGCGCCAATAGTGACTGCAAGGGGATTTCCCTAGGATTGCGCATATTAAGTCGCCAGCGGACCAGGTATTCGCGGCAGTTCCTCGAGCTTATTGAAAGTGATAGATGGCAAGTACTCCCGTGCTGGTGACACAGCTGACAGGCCAGGCCTGGGTTCGTGATGCGGATGGCAATCTCACGCCATTGCGCCAAGGTATGCGTATTCCCGCCGATGCGGAGGTCGTGACCGCTTCGGGCAGCACCGTGGTGCTGCAGGCCGACGGGCAGCCACCGCTGGTCCTGGGCGAGAACCAGGATGTGGCCTTGAGCCCGGATGTGTTCGAAGACATTCCGGCCGCGGAGGCCGCCGTGCCCACCGCGGTCGATCCGCTAGTGGAGAACCTGATTGCCGCCATCAACAACGGCCAGGATCCCTTGGCCGAGCTGGATCCCACTGCCGCAACCAATGCCGGTGGTGGTGGTGGTGACCACACCTTTGTGCGTCTGGCCAGCGTGCTGGAAGCCACTACACCGCTGGCGCTGGCCTACCCCCGTCCCGCAAGCGACGTGGTGGAAGACCGCCTGAGCGGTGCGGCCGGCACCACGCTGCCGCCGCTGTACGAAGGCACACTGACCCTGAGCGCACAGCAGCAGGTGACGGAAGGCGGCATGATCATCGTGACTGCCACCGTGGACCGTGCACCCCGCGGGAGCGATCTGGTCATCACGCTCAGGACCGGAGAGGTCATCGTCATCCGGGTCGGCGAAACCTCGGGTTCGGTGGAGATTCCCACCCGTACGGATGATGCCTATGTGCAGGGTACGGACCAGCATCTCTTTGAAGTCGGTTCCACCACGGGCGGCGGCTACGACCGTCTGGATACCACCAGCACCACCAGCACCAATGTGGTGGACGACCAGGACCCCACCGAGATCGTGCTCAGCGCCGATACACAGGTGACCGAAGGCGGCAAGATCACGGTCACCGCCACTGTGGACAAGGCGCCCCAGGGCTCGGATCTGGTCATCACGCTCAAGACCGGCGAAACCATCACCATCAAGGTGGGCGAGCTCACAGGCTCGGTGCTCACCGACTCCCGCCCTGACGATGGCTACCTGCAAGGCACACAAGGCCAGCAGTTTGAAATTGCCCAGGCTGAAGGCGGCAATTACGAGGCGCTGGACACCAGCAGCACCACCTCGACCCAGGTGCAGGACGATGCCGACACGGTGACCGTGCAGCTGACAGCCACCACGTCGACCACCGAAGACGGCGGCTCCATCACCTACACGGCCAGCCTGGTCGATGCCGCCGGCAAGCCGGTGACCACGAACAACGCCATCACCGTGACCCTGGCCAATGGCGAGGTGATCACCATTGCCGCTGGCAGCGCCTCGGGCGTCTCCGACCCGGTGGCGGTGAACCGCGATGATGTGTTCCTGGAAGCGGACAGCATCAGCAACCACATCGAATCCATCAGCGAAGCCAATGCAGGCACCACCGGTGCGCTGGAGCACCTGGTGGCAGACGACACCCCGGTGAAGACCACTATCCTGGACGACAGCGATCCTGTCTATGTGCAGATCAGCGTGGACCAATCGGCCGTGTTCGAGGGCGGCGCCCTGGTCTACACCGTGCGCCTGGTCGACGGCAACGGCGATCCGGTCAGCGTGGCCGCAGGCAAGAACGTGACCGTGACACTGGACTGGAGCGGTGCGGCCGCCAACGGCGCCGATGTCAACAACCTGCCCCCCACCGTGACCATTGCCGGCGGGCAAACCGCAGCGCCGTCTTTCACGGTGACGACGCTGGTGGACACCCAGGTGGAATACCGCGAGCCGCTGACTGCGACCATCGCGGCCGTGCAAGACAATGGCGGCAGCAACAAGGGCTTCGAAGACCTGCAGATCAGCGCGACCCAGTCCAGCGTCAGCAGCACGGTGGTGGACAAGCCCACCCTCACGGTCGTGGATAGCAACGGTGCCGCCATCAAGGGCCAGGTCACGGTCAATGAAAAGGGCCTGACCAGCACCACCGACGACAGCGAAAGCGCGCACGGCACGCTCAAGGTGACGGCTGGCTCGGGACTGGACAGCATCAAGATCAACGGCACCACCATTTCGCTGGCCGATCTGCAAGACCTGGGCACGGATGGCATTGCCATCACGGTGGCCGGCCATGGCGTGCTGACGATCACCGGCTTCACGCCAACGGCCACGGCCGATGGCATGGAGGTGGCCTGGGATGTGCAGTACACCTACACGCTGACGCAGGCCCAGACCCATGCATCAGTCCAGGGCACCAACGATGCGCTCAAGAACATTGCGCTCGAAGTGATTGCCAAGGGCGCCGATGGCACGGGCACGGTGTCCACCGCGGGCACGCTGGGCGTGCAGGTGATTGACGATGTGCCGACCATCGTGACGGAAGTGGGCGCGGCCGAACCCACACTGACCACCGATGACGCCGATCTGCAAGCGGGAACACCGGACAAGGCCAGCATGGATTTCGCAGCGGTCTTTGTGGTCAAGAGCGCCGACTACGGCGCCGATGGCGCCAAGGGTGCGGTGGCCTGGAGCTACAAGCTCGCCGTGGACAACGGCGCGGACTCGGGCCTGAAGAGCGGCGGCCAGAGCATTCTGCTGTACCAAAAGGCCAATGGCGAGATCGTGGGCGTCACGGGCGGGAATGCAACCACCGGCAAGGTGGTGTTCAGTGTGACGGTGGATGCCACGGGCAAGGTCACCTTGGTGCAGACCGGTGCCATCGACCATGACAGCAAGGACAGCAGCGATTACAGCAGCGACACGCAAAGCCTGCTGGACGGCCTGGTGAAGCTGTCGGGCACGGCCACCATCACCGACAAGGATGGTGACAAGGCCAGCCACACCACCACCGTCAATATCGGGGCCAACCTGGTCTTCACCGATGACGGCCCCACCATCGGCAGCCCGACCAATGCCGAAGTGGCAGAAAAGAACCTGGCCACCGGTACTGAGGCCAACAGCGCCCTGACCGTGTTCACGGGCAGCCTGGCGGTGGATTTTGGTGCCGACAACGCCAGCGGCGCCAAGGCCTACTTCACCCAGGCCACGGCCGACCAGTTGCAGGCCCTGGGGCTGAGCTCCAACGGCACCGCCCTGGTCATCACCCTGGGTGCGGACGGCAAGATCATCGCCACGGCCGGTGTGGGCGGCGCGGAGGTCTTCCGCCTGGAAATCACCAACGCCGGCACCAACCAGGCCGGCTACAAGTTCACCCTGACGGGTGCGCTGGACCATGTGGATGGCAACGGCCAGCAGGTCAATGTGCTGGATCTGCCCATCAGCTTCGAGGCCCGTGACAGCGATGGCGACACCGCCAGCGGCAACTTCCAGGTCAGCGTGGTGGACGATGTGGAGCGCGCCTCCCAGACCATTACCGTGACCGAAGACAGCGGCGCCGGTACGGCAGACAACAAGTTCAGCCTGGGGGCTGACGTGGCGGCCAGCGAAATCCGCATTCTGGCGGCCGATGGCGTCACGGTGCTGCAGGGCACACCGGGTGCCAATGGCAGCACGGTGTACGCCACAGGCCATGGCCTGCAGGGCACGGTCACCGTCAACAAGGACGGCAGCATCACCTATGTGCCCAGCGCGAACTACAGCAACCAGCTGCAAGGCAACGGCCAGTATGCCGCCGATGAACTGAAGTACTCGATCGTCAGGGACGATGGTTCGCCGGTCCCTGGGACGGTGACGGTACAGGTCAAGGCCGTGGCCGATGCGCCGGTACTGGACAAACTGGCCGCTGCGACCACCAATGAAGACACCGCTGTGCACCTGGGCCTGAAGGCCCCGACGACCAGCGATGCGAGCGACCAGAACGGGACCGGCGCCGGTGACAACCCCGAGCGCCTGGGTCCCATCACGCTCAGCGGCTTCCCGGCAGGCGCACAGTTGCTGGATGCCAATGGCAACGTGGTCTACACCTTCACCAGCGGCAACGCGGTCAGCATTGTGCTCACGGATGGCAACCACACCGCCAGCGCCAGTGGCGTCTTGCAGATGACCACCGCCGAATTCGAGGCTCTGCAGGTGCTGCCGCCGGCGGAAAATGCCGCCAACTTCAAGGTCACGGTCAAAGTGACCAGCTATGAGGTGGACGAAAGCGGCAACAAGCTCAGCAGCGTAGACGGAAAGACGGGTTCCACCACGGTGGATGTGAAGGTGCATGCGGTGACCGACCCGATCGAGCTGAAGATCGACGGCAAGGACAGTCACGACCTGACAGTCAAGGAAGACAGCAGCTACAACCTGACACCGCTGTTGAAGGTCAGCCTGGATACCGGCGCCGATGGCAACACCCAGGCCGATGTGGATGGCAGCGAACACCGCTGGCTGGAAGTCACGGGCCTGCCCGTGGGCAGCACGGTCAACGGCACGCTGATCACCAGCACCACCCAGGTGGTGAAGGTGGAGATCACCAGCAAGGATGCCAGCAGCCTGCCGGACATCATCGTGACACCGCCCAAGGACTTCAGCGGCGACATCACCGGCATCACGGTGACGCTCAAGGCCCAGGACCTGGACCCGAATGGGGCGCAGGAAAATGGCGTGGTGCTGAGCGATTCCGTCACCCTGAATCTGCACGTCGAGCCGGTCGCCGGGGATGTGGTCGTGACCCATCCGCAAGCGATTGCAGAAGACACCGAAGTCGCGTTCCTCGCCGGCGTGCGGGTGACCGACAGCGGCACGGCCGGTGGCACCGAAGTCATCACCAAGGTGCAGTTCGAGCTGCCGCAGGACTGGACGCTCAGCGGCCAGCCGGCTGCGGGCACGGCCGGCGATGCGGTCTGGACGGTCACGGGCTCCGGCACCACTGCCGACCCCTATGTGATCGAGTTCACGGCAGGTTCCGAAGCTAGCCGCGAGTTGGCGCTGGGCCAGTTCACGCTCACCCCGCCAGCACACAGCAGCAAGGACGCCACGGTGCAGCTGTCCATCACCACGGTGGACAGCAATGCCGACGTCACGGGTGGTGCAGACACCAGCGATGAGGTGACGGTGCAGAAGCCGGTGCAGATCACCGTGACCCCGGTGGCCGAAAGCACCGCCGCTGGCGATACGGACCACAACGGCCAGGCCGACCTGACCGTGCCCACCACGGACCACACCTATGCGGCCCTGGGCAAGGAAGACACGGTGTTCAACCTGAACATCGAAGCCACGGACCTGCTGAACCAGGCCGGCTGGAAGAACGAGGACCAGGACGAAACCACCACCGTGCTGCTGACGCCGGTGAAGCTGTCGGAAGACGGTCTGGGCAGCAGCCCTGCCATCGGCACCGTCTTCACCTGGAATGGAGGCAGCGCCACCTACCAGGGCACCCCGATCGAGGTGCCGCTGTCGGCCTTGTCCAGCCTCACGTTCCAGGCTCCGCTGAATGATGCGGGCACCTTCCAGGTCCAGTTCCAGGCCAAGACCTATGACTACGACGACGACACCGAGACCGGTGTGGCCGATACCGCCATCTCCGATGCGGGCAGCCTGACCATCCACGTCGCGCCGGATGCCGACCTGGCCGCGCTGTCGGTGCAACCGGCACAAGGCCTGGAAGACACGGCGATTGCATTGACGATCCGTCCGTCCAGCACGGACGGCTCGGAAACCTTCAACGTCAGCATTGCCCAGATTCCTGCCGGCGCCAGCCTGCACTACGGCGGGCTGGAAATCACCAGCAGCACCACGGGCGTGCCGGGCATCACCGTCACGTCGCAGGGTGGATCCTGGTCGGTGGTGATCACCGACTACCAGACCAGCGCCGGCCTGAGCGTGACCCCCCCGGTCAACAGCAATGCCGACTTTGCACTGGAGGTGAAGACCCAGGCGGTCGACGCCCTGCAGGGCTTCGACACCAGCACCGGTGCCTGGAGCCAGACGCAGAACCTGCCGGTCAAGGTCGTGGGTGTGGCCGACGAAGCCAGCGTGGCGGCCAAGCCGCACACCTACACGGAAGCGGACCTGGACGGCGGCGCTGCCAAGATCCAGCTGGGCGATCTGATCCAGAGCGTGCAGCAGGCGGACACCGATGGTTCGGAAAAGCTGAGCTTCCGCATCACCGGCCTGCCCGAAGGCTTCACCCTGGAAGGCGCGCGCTATCTGGGTGGCACGGGTGCGGACCGCGTCTGGGCCGTGGATTCCGAAGCCGCCCTCAAGGCCATCACCATCACCGGTCCTGAGAATTTCAGCGGCACGGTGTCGGTGCAGGTGACCCCGGTCACCACCGAGAACGACGGCGACTGGAAGAGCCACGCCACGGAAACCCTGGTGGCTACCATCACGCCTTCGCCCGAGTCGGTGGGCAACCAGCACGCCACCTTGTACGAGGACCGTGAATCTGCGCTCGATTTCTCGATCCAGACACCGCAAGGCGAGAACGAAAGCCTGACCCATGTGCACATCAAGGTCGAGGACTTCGAATCCCAGGGCTTCCAGCTGTTCCTGAACGGCGAGCCCATCGACTCCGCATCGGTGGCGATCGTCACCGATGCCCAGGGCAACGACTGGTACGTGCTGGATGCCACCCAGGCCGGTCAGGTGACGGCCTTGCCGATCACCGAGAACAAGGCCGACAACCAGGCCAATGCGCCGGATCTCAAGCTCACCGTCAAGTACGAGGTGACCGATGCCTCCAGCGACGGCTCCGTGGCCCCGGTCACCACCGTGGGTGAACCCCAGGACTACCACCTGCACGTGACCCCGGTCACCGACGAGGTGGGTCTGCAGCTCGATGGCATCACCAGCGGTGGCGCCAGCCTGAACACCGACACCTCCGGCACCGTGCCGCTGGTGACTTTGGAGAGCACAGGCAACTTCCAGGTGGGCGTTGTGCTGAGCTCGGCCGACCAGGATGGCAGCGAATCCCTGATCCAGGTGCTGGTGACCGGCGTGCCCAACGGCCTGACGGTCGATGGACTGAGC
The DNA here is from genome assembly GCF_006740045.1 of Comamonas terrigena NBRC 13299. NCBI lineage: Bacteria > Pseudomonadati > Pseudomonadota > Betaproteobacteria > Burkholderiales > Comamonadaceae > Comamonas > Comamonas terrigena. Next base: position 8,206 of record NZ_AP019749.1, on the reverse strand, counting down.
ATCGGTGGCACGCAGGTGGGTGTGGCCCACCAGCTGGACAGCGGCAAGTGGGTGATCGAGGTGACGCCTTCGCAGCTGGCCCAGTTCCAGGCGAGCGTCCAAGGCGGTGACGTCCAGGCGCAGCTGTCCTTCACGGCAGGCTCCGCACTGTCCGGCCAGGCCCATGCCACGATCGGCATCGAAGTCTTCAGCCAAGATGCAGGAGCCAGCAACGTCTCGAACGCTTCCGTGCAGTACGAGCTGCAGGCCGACCTCACCGGCGGCGGGCAGCCTGGCCAAGCCGTGCAGCTGGACTTTGCGCGCAACCCGGATTTCACCGGCCAGGAAGACACGGCCTTCACCCTGGACCAGCTGTTCCAGGCGACGATCAGCGACAACCCCAGCGGCCAGGATGTGGCGTTCACGCTCAGCCTCAAGCTGCCGGCTGGCGCCACCATCGTCCAGGACGGCCACACGCTGACTGCCATCAAGGTGGGCGGCGATGGCGCCGAGGAACTGTGGCTGATCTCCGGAACGGCCAAGACCACCGAAGAGCTGCAGGCCCTGCTGAGCGAGGTGGTGGTCACACCGCCGGCCGATCTGAACGACCACTTCGGTGGCATGCAGATCGACGCCACCATGGCCGGGCATGTGGTCTCCACCGGCGAGCAGACCGTGGTCAAGGTCCACGACACGCTGCCCCTGGCACCCGAGACCGATGGGGTCAGCACCGCCGTGGTGCTGTCGGCAGCCGATGCCGATGGCAGCCCGACCGGCGACCGCCCGAAGGAAGGCAGCGACATTGCGATCCAAATCGACATCGCGCGCGGCGTGGATGGTCCGTCGCTGCTGAACGGCACGCTGACCATCAAGCTGACCGAGGGCGATGGCTTCAGCGGCGGCAAGCTGTTCTACGGCACGACCGAGCTGGTCCAGCAGGCGGACGGCAGCTACCAGCTGCCGCTGGATGCCGCGACCCAGCAGGCGCTGCTGACGGGCAGCAGCACCAGCATCGTGGGCCTGCACTACCAGCCCGATGCGGCGCAGAAATACGTCAACGGCAGCCTGGAAGTGGAAGTGATCGTCCAGAGCAAGGAGCAAAATGCGCCGGACTGGACCAGCTCGCAAGGCTGGGCCGACAGCAACGGTGACAGTGGCACCGTGGTGGTGGAGCAGATCAACAACGGCTTCGAGTTCACCAACGTGGGCTCCAACACCCCCTACAAGGACGGTGACATCGGCACCATCCAGGGCAGCGAAAACCAGACCGGTACCAGCCTCATCACGCTGGATATCGCGGGCAAGCTGCTGGACGCCGACGGCTCCGAGCAGATCCACACCGCCATCCTGGAAAACCTGCCCAATGGCTTCCTGGTGTACTACACGGACGCCAACGGTGCGCTGGTGCAGGCCATCAACACCGGCTCCAGCTGGAGCATCCCGGTCGATGGCGGCAAGCTGCCGGTCATCAGCATCCAGGCGCCCCAGAACTGGAGCGGCACGGTGGAAAACCTGGCACTGCGTGTGCTGAGCGGTGAGGGCAGTGATGCCGCGCACCAACAGGTCAGCTCCGCGACCTTCCAGCTGGAAGTGGCTGCCCGGGCCGATGGTTTTGAGACCGACACGCCGGTGGTGGAACAGTCCTTCGGCCGCGAGGGCGACATCATCGCGCTGAACCTGAACCTGGCCATGAAGGACCGCCAGTCCGCCGGCACGGGCGACAGCTCGCTCGAGACGGTGACCCTGACCCTGACCGGTCTGGGTGAGCACGCCAGCTTCTATGTGGGCAGCACCCTGCACACCGCCAGCTACGACCAGGCCACGGACACCTACACGCTGACCGGTCTGTCCCAGACGGATATGGACCAGCTGGGCTTTGTCCAGGCCAAGGATGCGCTGACGGACCAGAACGCATCGGCCAACGGCCTGCAGATCGGTTTCACGGCCCATACCGTGGATGGCAGCGATGTGTCGTCGAGCATCTCCGGCAGCTTTGACCTGACCCTGAGCAGCCAGAGCGGCTCGGGCGTGGTGCTGGACGGTTCGGGCAGCAGCCATGGCAACCTGATCGGCGGGGCCGGCAGCGACACCCTGCTGGGTGGTGCGGGCGACGATGTGCTGCGCGGTGGGGCTGGCAACGACAGCCTCCACGGCGGTGCAGGCAACGACCACCTGGAAGGCGGCAGCGGCAATGACGTGCTGATCGGCGGGGCCGGCAACGACACCCTGATCGGCGGCGACGGCGATGACATCTTTGTCTGGAAGCAGGGCGACGCCGGTGGCGAGGGCCTGGCACTGGCGGCCAAGGACGTCGTGGCCGACTTCGGTAACGGCCACGATGTACTGGATCTGGCCGATCTGCTGCAGAACGAGAACGCCGACAACCTGGGCAAGTACCTGAGCTTCAGCAAGGAGGGCGAGGACACCGTGTTGCGCATCTCCAGCAACGGCGCCTTCAGCGACGATGCCGGTTCGCTGATCTCCAAGGTGGACCAGCAGATCACGCTGCAAGGCGTGGACCTGCTGCAGGGCAGCTCGTCCGAAGAGCTGGTCAAGCAGATGCTCAGCGATGGCCGCCTGAAGGTGGATCAGACCTGATCGACGGAGAACCTTGCCGCGGCCATGGGCACGCGGCAAGGGGGTGGCGCTTGCTGGTGCCAGGGGCATCGGCGGCGCTGTCCCGCTGGCGGTCAATTCGTTGGCCACAGCGGGCCCTGCCGGAGCTGGAGGCCTTCCATGGCCACCAATCCATTTCCATCAAAAAAGCCCGGCACTGCCGGGCTTTTTCATGGGTGCAATCCGGGGGCACGGATTGCCGTGCACCAGGGCGCTTACGCGTCGATATTGCCGGCGCGCAAAGCGTTGTCTTCGATGAAGTTGCGGCGGGGTTCCACCTCGTCGCCCATCAGCATGGTGAACACGCGGTCGGCTTCGATGGCATCACCCACCTTGACCTGCAGCAGGCTGCGCACCGCGGGGTCCATGGTGGTCTCCCACAGCTGTTCGGGATTCATTTCACCCAGACCCTTGTAGCGCTGGCGGCCGGTGGTACGTTCGGCTTCGGAGATCAGCCAGCGCATGGCCTGGCGGAAGTCGCTCACCTTTTCGGTCTTGGCTTTTTCGCCTTCACCGCGGGTGACCTTGGCACCTTCGTTCAACAGGCCGACGAAGTTCTGCGCCTCATCGGCCAGCGCGGCGTAGTCGTGGCTGGCCACGAACTCTTGCGTCAGGATGGAGCTCTTGATGTTGCCGTGGTGGTGGCGGCTGATGCGCAGGATGGGGTTCTGCGAGTGCGGATCGATCTCGGCCGTCACGGCAGCGGGCACGCCGGTGGTGGTCAGTTCGCGCAGCTTGGCTTCCAGCACCGGGGCGCAGGCCTGGGCATCGGCCAGGGTGTCGAGCTTGATCTGCACGCCGTCGGCAATGGCGCGCAGGGCTTCGGCATCCATGAAGGCCGACAGGCGCTCGATCACGCTTTCGGCGGCCAGGTGCATGTGGGCCAGCTTCTCCAGCTCCTCGCCTTCGATGCCGCGCGCCGCAGTGCCGCCGGTGGTGACGCTGGCGTTCTGCAGGGCGATGCGCATCAGGTACTGGTCCAGGGCCGGGCCGTCCTTCAGGTACAGCTCTTCCTTGCCGTTCTTGACCTTGTACAGCGGTGGCTGGGCAATGTAGATGTGGCCGGCTTCCACCAGATCGGGCATCTGGCGGTAGAAGAAGGTCAGCAGCAGGGTGCGGATGTGGGCGCCGTCCACGTCCGCGTCGGTCATGATGATGATGCGGTGGTAGCGCAGCTTGGCCAGGTCGTAGTCGTCGGCGTTGCTCTTGCCGCTGTCCGCGCTGGCTTTGCCGATGCCGGTGCCCAGGGCGGTGATCAGGGTGACGATTTCCTGGCTGGACAGCAGTTTCTCGGCACGGGCTTTTTCCACGTTCAGGATCTTGCCGCGCAGCGGCAGGATGGCCTGGAACTTGCGGTCGCGGCCTTGCTTGGCGGAGCCGCCGGCGGAGTCACCCTCGACGATGTAGATTTCGCACAGCGCCGGGTCTTTTTCCTGGCAGTCGGCCAGCTTGCCGGGCAGGCCCATGCCGTCGAGCACGCCCTTGCGGCGCGTCATTTCGCGGGCACGGCGCGCAGCTTCACGGGCGCGGGCGGCGTCGATGATCTTGCCGCACAGCTTCTTGGCGTCGTTGGGCTTTTCTTCCAGGTATTCGGTCAGCGTCTTGGCGACGATGTCTTCCACCGGCGCACGCACTTCGCTGGACACCAGCTTGTCCTTGGTCTGGCTGCTGAACTTGGGTTCGGGCACCTTCACGCTCAGCACCGCGCACAGGCCTTCGCGCATGTCGTCACCCGAGATTTCGACCTTGGCCTTCTTGGCCAGGTCGTTGTCGGTGATGTATTTGCCGATCACGCGCGTCATGGCGGCGCGCAGACCCGTCAGGTGGGTGCCGCCGTCACGCTGGGGAATGTTGTTGGTGAAGCACAGGACCTGCTCGGTGTAGCCATCGTTCCACTGCATGGCCACCTCGACACCGATCTCGGTGCCGGGAATGCCGCCATAGCTTTCGGCCGGGCGGCTGCCCGTGGCGTAGAAGGGCGTGATGTCCAGGTCCTTCTTGTTGCCGTTGATGAACTTCACAAAGCCCTGCACGCCGCCGGCGCCGGAGAAGTCGTCTTCCTTGCCGTCGCGTTCGTCCTTCAGGCGGATGCGCACGCCGTTGTTCAGGAAGGACAGTTCGCGCAGGCGCTTGGCCAGGATCTCGTAATGGAATTCGTTGTTTTCCTTGAAGATCTCGGTGTCCGGCAGAAAGTGCACCTTGGTGCCGCGCTTGTCGGTGTCGCCGATGATGCGCATGGGCGAGATTTCCACGCCATCCACCACTTCGATCAGGCGGTTTTGCACAAAGCCGCGCGAGAAGTCGATCTCGTGGGTCTTGCCGTCGCGGCGCACCGTCAGCTTGAGCTTGACGGACAGCGCGTTCACGCAGGACACGCCCACGCCGTGCAGACCGCCGGAGACCTTGTAGCTGTTCTGGTTGAACTTGCCGCCGGCGTGCAGCTCGGTCAGGGCAATTTCCGCAGCCGAGCGCTTGGGCTCGTGCTTGTCGTCCATCTTCACGCCGGTGGGGATGCCGCGGCCGTTGTCGATGACGGACAGCGAGCCGTCGGCGTGGATGGTGACCAGAATGTCGTCGCAGTGGCCAGCCAGGGCTTCGTCGATGGAGTTGTCCACCACTTCAAAGACCAGGTGGTGCAGACCGGTGCCGTCGGAGGTGTCGCCGATGTACATGCCGGGGCGCTTGCGCACGGCCTCCAGGCCTTCCAGAATCTGGATCGCGCCTTCGCCATAGCCGCTTGCGTCGGCCCCTGCAGGGGCTTGGTTCTGGGGATCTGGCTGGTTCTCTGCGGTCATGGATGAAATGCCTTGTGCTGCAAGAGCAGGCGCTGTTTGCACCTGCCCTGCCTTGAATTCAATGAACTAACGGTGGAAAAGAGCGCGATCCGCGCAGGATCGGCCGCTCTTTTGAGGGGGCGCCCAGCCGGGCCGGGCGACCCGGTGACATCAAATGCGCATGGGCATCACCACGTACTTGAAGCGCTCGTTCTCGGGGATGGTGACCAGGGCGGAGCTGTTGCCGTCGGCCAGCTGGACCTGCACCATGTCCTGGCCCATATTGGCCAGTACATCGATCAGATAGGTCACGTTGAAACCGATTTCGATGGTGTCGCCGCCGTAGTCGATGTCCAGCTCGTCCACTGCCTCTTCCTGCTCGGCATTGGTGGAGGCCACGCGCAGCGTGCCCGGCTCCAGGTTCAGGCGCACGCCCTTGAACTTGTCGCTGGTCATGATGGCGGTGCGCTGCAGCGAGGCCAGCAGCGGGGCGCGGCCCAGGGTGATGCTGTTGCTGTGGTTGCGCGGGATGACGCGGTTGTAGTCGGGGAACTTGCCTTCCACAAGCTTGGTGACGAACTCCATGCCGCCAAAGGTGAACTTGGCCTGGTTGTTGGCGAACTGCATCTCGATGCGGGGCTGGTTTTCGCCACCCACATCGCTCAGCAGGCGCTGCAGTTCCAGCACCGTCTTGCGCGGCAGGATGACTTCCTGCTTGATGCCCACGTCCACATCCAGCTCGGCGCTGGCAAAAGCCAGGCGGTGGCCGTCGGTGGCGACCAGGCTCAGCGTGTTGCCTTCGGCCACGAACAGGATGCCGTTGAGGTAGTAGCGGATGTCCTGCACGGCCATGGCGAACGAGACCTGACCCAGCAGCTCCTTGAGCACCTTCTGCGGCACGCTGAAGGCCGGGCCGAAGGCTGCGGCTTCCTGCACCAGCGGGAAGTCCTCGGCCGGCAGGGTCTGCAGCGTGAAGCGGCTCTTGCCACCCTTGAGGATCATCTTGGACTGCTGCGTCTCCAGGCTCACGGTCTGGTCGCCGGGCATGGTCTTCAGAATGTCGATCAGCTTGCGGGCGCCCACCGTGGTGGTGAAGTCGCCGGTGTCACCGCCGAGCTCGGCCGTGGTGCGGATCTGGATTTCCAGGTCGCTGGTGGTCAGCTGCAAGGCGTTGCCCGTCTTGCGAATCAGCACATTGGCCAGGATGGGCAGGGTGTGACGGCGTTCAACAATGCCGGACACCGATTGCAGGACCGCGAGAACTTTGTCTTGTGTGGCTTTCAGGACGATCATGTCAACCTCTGATGGTGATGCGGGGACTGCGTTTGGGCCAGCGGCACATGGTGGCGTACCCCCTCTTGCTGCCCAAACCCCCATTGTGCCCCTGCCGGCCCGGACACAGGTCCGCAGTCCGGCCCGCAGGCGGGAAATTAGCCTTTGAGTGTCTGTTCCAGCACATGGAGCTGCTGGTTCAGTTCGGTCAGTTGCTGGCGTTCACCCGCAATCTTGCGGACGGCGTGCAACACGGTGGTGTGGTCGCGGCCGCCAAACAGCTCGCCGATTTCCGGCAGGCTCTTTTGCGTCAGCTCCTTGGCCAGGTACATGGCAATCTGGCGCGGCCGCGCAATGCTGGCCGGGCGCTTCTTGCTGTACATGTCCGCCACCTTGATCTTGTAGTAGTCGGCCACCGTCTTCTGGATGTTTTCCACCGAGATCTGGCGGTTCTGGATCGACAGCAGATCGCGCAGCGCCTCACGCGCCAGCTGGATCGACACTTCCTTCTGGTTGAAGCGCGAGTAAGCCAGGATCTTGCGCAGCGCGCCTTCCAGTTCACGCACGTTGGAGCGCACGTTCTTGGCCACAAAGAAGGCGACTTCCTCGGGCATCTCGGCGTTCTCGGCGCGGGCCTTGTTGATCAGGATCGCGACACGCATTTCCAGCTCGGGCGGCTCGATGGCCACGGTCAGTCCGGAGTCGAAGCGCGAGACCAGACGTTCATGGATGTTGGCCAGCCCCTTGGGGTAGGTGTCCGACGTCATCACGATGTGGCTCTTCTTGGCCAGCAGCGCTTCGAAGGCGTTGAAGAACTCCTCCTGCGTGCGGTCCTTGTTGGCGAAGAACTGCACATCGTCGATCAGCAGCAGATCAAGCGAGTGGTAGCGTTCCTTGAATTCGTCGAAGGTGCGGCGCTGGTAGGCCTTGACCACGTCGGACACAAACTGTTCGGCGTGGATGTAGAGCACCTTGGCGTCCGGCTTGTCCTTGAGCAACTGGTTGCCCACTGCATGCACCAGGTGGGTCTTACCCAGGCCGACACCGCCGTAGATGAACAAGGGGTTGTACAGGTGGCCGGGCGAGCCCGCCACATGCATCGCGGCGGAGCGGGCCATGCGGTTGGCCGTACCTTCGACCAGGGTGTCAAAGGTCAGGGCCGGGTTCAGGCGGGTGCGGAACACCGGGGCTGTCGGCTCTTCGCTGGCCGACAGGGTGGTGGCCGGGGTGCCGGCTTCGGGTGCGGCAGCGCTGGTTGCCTGCACCGGGCGCACATAGGTCCGGACCACGCTCTCGCGGTGAGCAAGTGCCAACTCCAGGGTGACCGCCTGGCCATACAGGGCTTCCAGCAGCGCGGCAATGCGGCCCGCGTACTGGGCACGGATCCAGTCGAGCTTGAAACGGTTGGCCACGTAGACCGTGACCTTGGAGAAGTCTTCCGCCACCGAGGCGGTCAGGGGCTTGATCCAGGTGTTGAACTGCTGCTCCGGCAGGTCTTGGCTGAGCTGCTCGACGCAGGCCTGCCACAGGCCCTGGCCAGCGTCGTTGGTGGGTTCCTCGGTCAT